>CAYMEB010000091.1:0-17256 GCA_964389095.1 uncultured Hyphomicrobiaceae bacterium | reverse complement strand
ACGATATGCCGCCTTCACCGATTCACGCCGTCACCAACTTCCGCGCATAGCTCACGCATTCCTGGCCACCGCGGAAAACAGCCCGATGTTCGCCTTCCTGCTGATCGGCCTTTGGGCGGGATTGGTCTGGTACGTCGAGCTGCCGTCGACTTGGCTTGGGACAATTGGAAAGATCGCGATCGGCTCACTCCATTTCCTGTCGCATATCGTGGCACTGCTCGTGCTCAGCCTGATCGCTACATCCTCCGCTGCACCCGTCATCGGGATTTTCGGCCTGCTCTTCCAAGATCCGCTGCTTCCGAACGTCTTCGGGATAGTTTGGAAATTCTCGGTGACGCTGTTTCTCGGTGGCCTGATCGGCGGCCTCGTCATGGGGCTCTATTGGACCACGACGTGTGCCCTCTTCAACATGCACACCGGCGACGCCTTCGGAGCCCTCGGTCTCAAGGACTACAAGCATTTTCTGCGAATCAAGCTGGAGCCTGGCCGCGCCACGATCTATCCGATAGCGATCGACAAGGTGCCCGGGCGCCGGGGCTGGCGCTGGGAACTCAAGCCGGGAGAGCAGCGCCCCTCGCACAATCCTCAGATACTTCCGGTAAAGCCGCTCGAGCCCAAACTGATCGAACGGGAGCCGATCGTGATCGAGGCGGCAAAGGTCAAGGCTTAGAGCGCCCACCCCCCCCCCCACGTACCAAAATCGGCGGCTCTTCGAGAGATCAGGCGCGGCTGGTCGCCACCTGATGCGTCTGAACCGCGTGACGCGTACGCCGCATGAGCATGCGGGTGCACGTCTGCTGACGGTCCAGATTGCCGGTGTCGACGATCAGGACGACCGCTCGCACGGCCAGATGTTGGCGGAGTTCTGTTCGGTGGACGAGGGGCGGCAGAGCCTCCGCCAAGCCGGTCTCTTCGGCGCTGGACGACAACAAAGCGGCAATTTCCGCCACGACACGAGACGACGCGATCACGACGTGACCGGATGGCGCGAACATGCGCACCTCCCGATCCGCCAGCCAGTCGAGCGTCGGCCCAGTCTTGGAAATTGCATCGATCCCTTCGATGTGGATCCCAGCGCAAAGCAGACAAATCTGATCCCGCACATACCCGGCGTTCACGAGTTCCCCGACAGCCTCGCCGACGGCGGACAAAGTGTCGAAGACTGCGACCACCAGTCGATGGCGGCGTGGCTTTCCCGTTCCACCGCGATCCGACGAGCCGTTGCCATCGGAACTCTTCGTACCCGACGACTTGGTAGGGTGCGAAAAGGATGCGGCAGCGATCACGCCCATCGGCGGTCGGACGTTTTCCGTATGATACGTGAGTTCGGGCATGACCGGCGCCCCGTTAGGCGGCTTCCCGTTCAGCTCCGTCGGCCAGTCTCTGCAGCGCCTCCTTGTCGACGAGTTCGACCACTGATGTTTCGATCAGTCGGATGACGCTGGAGGTCTTCAGCTTCGTGAAGGATCTGCTCACTGTCTCGATGGTCAGGCCGAGGAAATCGGCGATATCAGTTCGGGTCATCGGCAGCACGATGATGCTTCCAGCCTGACCGCGCCGGGCCGAACGCCGACCGATCGCAAGAAGGAACGCCGCGACGCGCTCGATTGCACCGCGCTGACCGACCGTCAGAATGAGATCGCACGCAGAATGCAGATCATCTGACAACGCCTCGTACAGCTTGTGGCCGAGGCTCGGATCCTGCCGGGCGGCCTGATCGAGGGCACCTGTCGCCAAGCTCCTCAACCGCGTGGGAGATGTCGCCTGCGCGCTCACCATGTGGGAAAGCCCGGTACCAAGGCCGACGAGATCGCCGGGAAGCGCGAAGGAAACGATCTGTCGGCGTCCGTCCGCCATGACCTTGTACAGGCAGAGTGCGCCGGTCTCGACACGGTAAACGTGCGTCCTCGGATCACCTTCGCAAAAGAGGTGTTCACGGGGCTCGAGGCGACGCACGGCCGCAATCTGGAAGCACTCGGCCAATGTGGACGGGGCACTGCGGCTCTGCGGCTGCCACGCGCGTTCTGGGGCGGCACGTTCTTGAGGGATGGTGCTCAGCGAAAGCATGTCTTGCTCCCCATGACATCGTTTGACGCTGGCAGTGAACCGTATCGACGCCTCCAGGGTTTGCCGGCTGTGTAACAATTTGTGCAGATGTGTTACCGGAAGCGGGAGAACCCTCAGGAGCTACATGCCGGAGATCCAATCCCGAGACGGGTCGCTGCCGATCCTGGTCGTCGACGACGAGCAAGAGGTCCGCGCTCTGTTACGCAAGTGCATGGAACAAGAAGGGTTTTCGGTCCTGGAAGCCCGCGATGGGCGAGAACTCAAGGCGGCGCTGGCGGCCGGTCCGGTGCAATTGATCACCCTCGATCTGAACTTGGCGGGTGAAGATGGATTGGTCCTGGCTCGCGAAATCCGTGCAGCTTGCAACGTGCCGATCGTGATGATCACCGGGAAGGGCGATACCATCGACCGTGTCGTCGGCCTGGAACTCGGCGCCGACGACTACATCACCAAACCGTTTCATGTCCGCGAGGTGCTCGCACGAATACGTGCGGTTCTTCGGCGCTACGAGGGATCGGTCTCTGCGCCACGCTCGGCTCAGGCCGCGAGCCCGGGCGACGGCGAGAGTTGCCATTTCGCAAACCTGGTGCTCAACGAGGGACGTCGCGAATTGAAGACCACCGACGGTTCGACCATCGATCTTACGACCGCCGAATTCAACCTTCTGGCGCTCATGGTTCGTCATCCCCAGCGCGTTCTATCGCGCGACGTGATCATGGATCGCTTGAAGGGCCATGATTGGTCGCCGCTCGATCGCACAATCGATGCGCTCGTGGCTCGCGTGCGCAAGAAGATCGAACCCAACAACGAGACTCCAAAGATTCTCAAGACCGTCCGCGGCGTGGGCTATGTGCTCGCAGCCGAGGTGCGCCGCGTCTGAACCCCTCATACACCGGCACACAACGCGGGGCACATCGATGACTTCGGCTCCGATCCTCAATGCGATAACCGCCGCCTTCGTAGGATGCGGCGGCTCGGTGGCCATTGTGCTCGCGGCAGCGGAAGCAACCGGTGCAACTGCGGCCCAGACCGCGTCCTGGTTCACAGCACTATGTCTCGCGATGGCCGCCACCACGATGTGGCTGTCTCTACGGCATAGACTTCCGATCATTACGGCGTGGTCGACGCCTGGAGCTGCGCTCATTGCGGCCTCGCCTGCCGGGGCTTTGACGATCGAGACCGCGGTCGGCGCATTCTTCGTCGCAGCCGCTCTGGTCGTCGCGACCTCGCTCGTCTCGCCGCTGGCTCGAATTGTCGAACGGCTCCCGATGCCGATAGCTTCGGCCATGTTGGCCGGCGTTCTGCTGCGCCTCGTCACCTCCCCATTCGAAGCCCTGGCTCAACCGGGTACCGCCGTGCTCGTCTTGCCCATGCTGGCACTGTTTCTCGTCTGGCGGCTCGTACAGCCGATGCTTGCGGTCATCGGCGTACTCGTCGCCGGCACGGCCCTGGCGGGAACGCTCGGTCAGGTCGGACCATTACCACCGCTCGAGTTCGCTTCGCTGACCCCGGTGCTTCCTCGCTTCGATCCTGCAGTTGCTCTGGGCCTCGGAGTACCGCTTTACTTGGTCACGATGGCATCGCAGAATCTGGCGGGGTTCGCCGTGCTTCGCGCTTCAGGCTATGAGAACGTTCCGACGACGTCGATCCTCCGGGTGACGGGCATCGCCTCGTTCGTGAGCGCATTCGCCGGCGCTCACACGTCGAATCTGGCAGCTATCTCGGCAGCGATTTGCACGGGCCCCGATACCCATCCCGATCCATCCCGTCGCTGGTTCGCTGGCCCACCATACGCTTTGTGCTATCTCGCGTTCGCGAGCATCGGACCGATGCTCGTTGCGGTTTTCGCTGCGCTGCCCCCGGTCTTGCTCAAGACCGTCGCCGGCATCGCTCTCGCGTCACCGATGCTCGGCGCGCTGACCCAGGCATTCTCGGGTACGCACGAAAAATTCGCACCCGGCCTCGCGTTTGCCATTACCGCGTCTGGCGTGGCTCTGCTCGGCGTCGGCGCAGCGTTCTGGGGCCTCGCAGCCGGCCTTCTGGTCCACTGGAGTGATACACTCTACCGGCGCCCCCGCTAGCCACCGGCCTCGCTTCGGCTTCGTTCCCGCGCTTCAGCTATCGGCCTGCAGCACGGCAACGCGCTCGCCAGCCCGCACGGATGATAGCGCGGCAACATCATCGAGTGACGACGCGAACACATTGACCGGTGACGGCATTCTGATCTGACCGGCCTTGCCCGTCGGAGTCCGGCCGAAACCGATGATGATGCGATCTTGCTCGATCCAGTAACCAATCTCACCCGGCGATACGACCGATTTGGCACCTCGCTCCCGACCGGTTTCGACATGCGTCTCGAAGTGAACGCTGGCCCCCCAGATCTCCGCGGTAGAATAAATCGGCAACTGCTGCCAGATGCGATCTGCGGTCGGCGTCTCGGCCAGTCGCGCTCGCAACACGACCCGCCCAGCACGAATGACGATTTCGCGGCGCTGCAGCCTTGTCCTGGCGGGTGGGCTCGCGGACTTTGTCATCGCCAGCGCCTACCGATTGAAGACCCTGCGGAAAATCGTGTCGACGTGCTTCAAGTGATACGCGTCGTCGAACATGTCGCGTAGCGCCGCGGCCGACAGAAAACGCACGACCTCGGGATCCGCCTCCAGCTCTGCGAGGAAGCTCTTGCCGTGCTCCCAGGTCTTCATGGCGTTCCGCTGGACCAGCGCATAGGCATCTTCACGAGACGCACCAGCCTGGGTCAGGGCGAGCAGAATCCTCTGGGAATTGTGCAGCCCGCCGAGCCGATCGAGATTCTTGCGCATGTTCTCGGGGTAAACGACGAGCTTCTCGATGACGCCGGCGAGCCGGTGCAGCGCGAAATCCAAGGTGATGGTCGCATCGGGGCCGATCATGCGCTCTACCGATGAATGAGAAATGTCGCGTTCGTGCCAAAGCGCCACGTTCTCCATGGCTGGTACCGCATAGGAACGCACCATCCGAGCAAGGCCGGTCAGGTTCTCCGTCAGCACCGGATTCCGCTTGTGGGGCATGGCCGACGAGCCCTTCTGTCCGGGCGAGAAATACTCTTCAGCCTCCAACACCTCGGTGCGTTGCAGATGACGAATCTCGATCGCAAGCCTCTCGACGCTCGAGGCGATCACTGCGAGCGTCGCGAAATACATCGCGTGGCGGTCGCGCGGAATGATCTGCGTAGAGACCGGCTCCACACTCAGGCCCAGCCTTGCTGCAACGTAGGCCTCGACCCGCGGATCGATGTTGGCGAATGTCCCGATCGCCCCGGAAATCGCGCATGTGGCGATTTCTTTGCGGGCCGCCACCAGCCGCTCCCGGCATCGCTGGAACTCCACGTGCGCAAACGCGAGTTTCACCCCGAAGGTCGTCGGCTCGGCATGGATGCCGTGGCTTCGACCGATGGTGATCGTGTGCTTGTGCTCGACCGCGCGAGCCTCCAGGGCGGTCAGCAGGCGATCCAGGCCGGCGCGCAGGATATCCGTCGCCCGGGTCAACTGCACCGCAAGGCAGGTATCAAGCACGTCCGACGACGTCATGCCCTGGTGAACGAACCGGCTATCGGGGCCGACGAACTCAGCGAGATGGGTGAGAAAAGCGATGACATCGTGTTTTGTGACCCGCTCGATTTCGTCGATGCGACCGACGTCGAACTTCGCGCGTCCGCCCTGCTCCCGGATGACCTTAGCCGCTTCCTTGGGAATCATGCCGATCTCGGCCATGCCCTCGGCCGCCGCGGCCTCGATCTCGAACCAGATCCGGAACCGCTCTTCCGGCGACCAGACGGCAACCATTTCGGGACGAGAGTAACGCGGAATCATTTGGGATGCACTTCCTGATGAGCGCGCGCCGAGGGTTAACCAGAAGCCCGCCAAAAGCAGTTTTCTGGCATGCGGTTAGCAGAGCAGGCCCTGCCGTACAACCGCACGATCGGCTATGAGAAAAGCACCTACCTGACGATTCATCGCTCCCAGCATACAGAGACGAGGCAATGACCCCAGACGTAATCGTCCTTGGTGCCGGCATGGTCGGAGTTTCGGCCGCGCTACACCTCCAGGCGCGCGGGCGCTCCGTCGCGCTCGTCGATCGCCGTGGCGCCGCAGAGGAGACGAGCTACGGCAACGCGGGTATCATTCAGGTGGAGGGGATCGTACCCTATCCGTTCCCATCCGACCCGGCCAAGTTGCTGAAGTACGCGTTCAATCGGCTGCCCGAAGCGAACGTCCACTGGTCCGCCTTGCCTTCGATTGCTCCATGGCTGTGGCGCTACTACCGCTTCTCTACGCCGGAAGGGATCGCCCGCACGGCAAATGCCGCCGCCCCCCTGGTTCGCCGCTGCATTCTCGAGCACGAGGCGCTGATGCGAGAGGCCGGCATCGAAGGCATGATCCGGCGCACCGGTTACATGCGCCTCTATCGTTCGGAGCAGGCGCTTCACGAGGCCATCGCAAAAGACGAGATCGAGCGCGACGTTTATGGCGTGAATTTCCGTGCGATCGATCCAGCCGCGCTTCAACAGTTGGAGCCGCACCTGACTGAGCGTTTTGCCGGGGCGGTCCTCATGCCCGATCCAGTGAGTGTCGGAGATCCTGGCGCCGTCGGCAAGGCATACGCCGACCTGTTCGTGCGACGTGGCGGGCGTTTTTTGCGGGGCGAAGCCCGCACTCTCGAGCAAACCGCAGCAGGCTGGCAGGTGCTGACCGAAACTGGCCCGCTCACCGCGCGCCAGTGCGTTCTTGCACTCGGCCCCTGGTCGGACGATGTCTGCCGCAAGCTTGGAT
Source organism: uncultured Hyphomicrobiaceae bacterium (assembly GCA_964389095.1). Taxonomy (GTDB): domain Bacteria; phylum Pseudomonadota; class Alphaproteobacteria; order Rhizobiales; family Hyphomicrobiaceae; genus JABFRJ01. Next base: position 10,381 of record CAYMEB010000091.1, on the reverse strand, counting down.
GCTCCATCCCGCTCGGCGTGAAGCGCGGCTATCACATGCATTATCAAGCGCGTGGGAACGCAGTACTCAACCGGCCCATCCTCGACACTGACAACGGCTACGTTTTGGCGCCGATGTCGAAAGGCATCCGATTGACGACTGGCGCCGAGTTCGCGCGCCGGGATGCCCCCCCGACGCCGACGCAACTCGATCGCGTCGAGCCCTCCGCTAAAGCGATGTTCCCGCTCGCAGATCGCGTCGACGCCGAACCTTGGCTGGGCCGTCGTCCGTGCCTTCCCGATATGCTTCCGGCAATTGGCGAGATCCCGGGCCAGCCAGGATTATGGGCGGACTTCGGGCACCACCACCTTGGCTTCACGATGGGCCCAGTGACCGGGCGACTACTCGCCGAGCTGTTGACTGGAGAGACACCGTTCACGGACCCATCGCCATATAGCCCAACACGTTTTGCCTGATCGGCTCCGGCACTCACCCCCTGGCCTGTCGCACCATCGCGCGCATTGCTTCGGGGTGGTGCTGGAGGCGCTGCCGACCGACGACACCCGCCGCCATGATCAGCAACCCGTTGATCGCAAGTGTCGCCGTGAGACCGATCTTCGACGCCGTCCAGCCCGCGAGTAGATTGCCGAGCGGCGCTGTGCCCGCGAACGCCATCGTGTAAAGCCCGATAACCCGCCCTCTCCATTCCTCGGGTGCGGACTGCTGCAACAAGGCGTTTGTCGTATTCGAGGTCAACATCATCGAACCGCCGAGAAGCATGAGGCAGATTATTGAGACCGACAAACTCCGGGAGAATGCGAACACGAGCAACGCCGCACCAACGACCATGGGTGCGATCGACAACAGCCTGAGCTGGCGATAGACACCGGGCTGCATGGCCAGATAGCTGGCTGCCAGAAAAGCGCCGGAACCCCCTGCCCCCATCAAAACTCCGACTGTGGATGAGCGGCCGTCGAAAAAGGCCGCCACGATGGACGGCATGAGGTGGACGTACGGCGTGGCGAACAGACCGAGCGCCACCACCGTCGGCAAGAGATACTTGATGGCTGGTAGCGCCGTCACCACCTCCAGGTTGGCAAGGAAGTTCACTCGGCCACTGCCCGGATGCGCCTCGAAAGCACTCGGCGGCAGCTTCATCTTGACCAGTGCGACTATGATCGCAGCGTAGCTAAGAGCATTGAACAGGAAGCACCAGGCCTCCGAGACGAACAGCAGAACGAAACCAGCCATCGCAGGTCCGGCCAACCGTCCCAGGTTGAACACCATGGCTGAGACAGCGATCGCTCCCGGCAACAGGGACTTGTCCTCGACGATCTCCTTGAACAGCGACTGGCGGACAGGCATCTCGAAAGCATTCGCGATGCCACAGAGCGTTGCCACGACGAGATAGGCGCGGATATCGCTGACACCGGCGATCACGAGCCCCGCAAGCAAGGCCGCGAGCGACGCCAAGATGATGTCGACCACCACCAGCAGCGGCATCCTCGGCAATCGATCGCTGGCCGCCCCCGCAAGACTGCCCAGCAAGAGATAGAAGATATTGAGCAGGAAACCGGTGAGGCCCAGCAGGAAGACAGACCCCGTCAACCGGTAGACCAGCCAAGAGAGTGCGACCTGCTGGAACCAATTGCCCAGCACCGAAACGATATGACCAGCGACATAAACTCGGACCCGACGTTTTTCCAACGCCGGAGGCAACCAAAGACGCCAGTTTGCCACTCCGCTCGACTCCCGAAGTTGCGCGCAGCGACCGCTCGGGCCATGTGACCACCGCGTCGGAACGCGCCGATCAGAATTGATGCATTGTGACCGCTTGGCAAGCTGCGGCAACGACGGGGAGGAATGTCTCGCCGGCTACTTCCCGCGGAATTTCGGCACCCGCCGATCCAGAAATGCTGCGATGCCCTCCCGAAAGTCCTCCGACGTGTTTGTCAACGCGAACTGATCGCGATCCATGTGCGTGGAGAGATCGTCGAGAGCACCGGAAATCCGATTGATGGTGGCCTTTGTCATCATCACTGGGATGGGCGGCTGAGCCGCGATCCGGTCAGCGAGCGCCCGCGCACGTTGAAGGGCGGTGCCGTCATCGACCGTCTCTTCGACGAGCCCCCATTTTTCGGCTGTCGAACTATCGATCCGATCCGACGCAAGGATCACCGCCTGCTTGGCCCGTGCCGGTCCCATCAACTGGACCAGACGCGGCAGCGACCCCCAGCTCATGTTCATTCCCAGCGCCACCTCCGGAATACGAAAATGCGAGCCGTGCGCGGCGACGCGAAAATCCAGCGACGCGACAAGGGCAACGCCTCCACCGACGCAGTGACCTTCGATGGCAGCGATCGTGACCTGTTCCATTTCGCGCCAAGCGCGACACATCCGGGGACCGGCAGATAATGCCGCACGTCGCTCCCCAAGGCCCATGTCACCGCGCCGCCGCCCCTCGGGATCCTTAAGGTCGAAGCCGGCACTGAAGGCGCCTCGACCGCCCGTCAAAACCACGACTGACGTCGTCGTGTCGTCTTCGAAGCTTTCCGCGGCACGGCGCAATTGCCGCATCGCCTCAACCGACAGGGCATTGATGCCGTCCGCCCGATCGAAGGTCACGACCGCCACACGCCCCTCGGGACCCTGGCCCCGCTCGATATGGACGCAATCCATCCGCATTCCTCCGCGCGCACGCCAGCCCACTGGCCCGAGAACCCGTGCGCAGAGAGTTTAGCGGCGCAACCCGCCCCGGGGAATGATGCCGTCATCCTCGAGCGCGCGGACACACTTGTTCGATATCTGCCGGCTCTTGGCTTCCATGCAGTAACGAAGTTCGGGAGTGTCGAACTTGTGCTTCGGGCACAAGCGCTTGACGTCTGAGCTGCAGGCTCGCCGGACTTTCGCAGAAGCCGCATCCGCAGTCGAACCCGCCAATGTCACGCCCCCGAAGAGGAGGGCCGCAGCCTGGAGTGAAATCAATGATGTGCGAGCGAACTTGGTCACGATACCCGAGCCTATGGCGGCGGCGCTCTGGCAAAAAGCACCTCCCGATCCTTTTCGCCGATTTCGACGTGACCGCACGAACGCGAATGCGCTGTTTGGTAAATTTCATCCTGCTTTGGGGGCCTGCCTCCTAAACCTACTTAACCGCACCATGAGTCAGCCCGGCGATGAATTGGCGGGACAATGCGACATACACCAGCGTAATGGGCAGGGCCGCCAATGTGAGGCCCGCGAACAGCACGCCCCATTCTGTGTTGTACTCACCCATGAAGACGGTCAATCCCTGAGGCAGCGTCTTGATGTCCGGACTCTGCAGAAACACCAGCGGGAAGAAGAAATCGTTCCAGATCGGCACCGCATTGTGGATTGCGGCAATCACCATCGCAGGACGCGCAAGTGGAAGCATGATCGACCACATGATGCGAGCTTCCCCGGCTCCGTCGATCCGACCTTGATCCTCCAGCTCGGAAGGGAGAGTGCGCAGGAAGCCTGTCAGTATGAATATTGCGCTCGGCAGCCCCATCGCCGTGTAAACTAGGATGATCCCGAGCCGGCTATCGATCAACGCCAGTGCTTTCAGTTGGATAAAGAGAGGTATGATCGCCAGCTTCAATGGCACCACGAGCCCCGAAAGGAAGAACAGGTAGAGCAACTCGTTGCCCGCAAATCGATACCGCGCGATGGCATACGCCGCCATCGTCGCCAACACGACGATCAGACTCACCGAGGCGACCGTGATGAGCAAAGAGTTTGCGAGATAGAGCGGAAATCGCGTCTCGCTCCAGATCATCGCGAAGTTCTTCAGCGAGTATGACGATGGTAACGCGAAAGGCGCGCCATAGATCTCGGCGTTCGACTTGAAGCCGGACAGGAACATCACTGCGATCGGATACAACATGATCGCTGTGTTGAGCCACAAAACGGCATGAATGGACCAGCGCCCAATGCTGCTCGGACCGCCACCACTCACTGCTCGATCTCCCTGCGCCGCAATGCGCGTGCCCAGATTCCAGCGACGATAGCGATGAAGGCGAACATCAGGACTGCCAGCGCGCTACCTCGCCCGAAGTCCTGCAAGCCTGCGGTGACGTTCCCGAATGCGGTTCGGTAAAAGTACAGGCCGAGCACGTCGGTTGCGCCGCCCGGCGAACCATCAAGACCGGTCATGACGTAAGGCATCTCGAACCAGTTGAATGAGCCGATAAACGTCAGGATCACCACGACCGTGGTCGCCGGCGCCACCAGCGGCCAGATGATCGAACGAAGCAACGCCAGATCGCGCGCACCATCGATGCGTGCAGCCTCGATCACTTCCTGCGATATGCGCTGCATGCCGGCGAGAAACACCAGCGCCGGAAACCCGAGCCAATGCCACGCATTGACCATCACGATACTGCCCAGCGCCGTCGATGGCTGACCGAGCCACGGCTGCGCCAGGGACTGGAGGCCGAGCGCCACGAGCCCCTGATTCACCAGCCCGAAGATCGGATTGAGGAACAGCTTCCACATCGCGCCGACGATCACCGCCGAAAGCACGACTGGGAGAAAGATCGCAACTTGATGAAACCGGTGACCTGGCAGCGCCTTCAAGAGGAGGTAGGCGATGAAGAATGCAGTGCCGTTCTGCACCACCATGAGGGAAAGGAATGCCACGACATTGTGCAGGAACGCCCGTTGCGTCCAGCTGGCAAAGGGCTCGACGAACAGCACCAGACGAAAGTTCTCGAGACCGGCGAAACCGCCGCGAGCCAATCCGTTCCAGTGATAGAAGCTGTACGTGAGAGCCGATAGAATGGGAATCACCACGAACGTCAGCAATGTGATCACGGCGGGAGCGAGCAGCGTCGCAATCCAGAGGCGGCGCATGACTACTGGCGAGATTGCACGACGTCGCATGGCCCCTCTGCGTACCTGGTTACCAGACATTCTGCGGTCGACATCTCTTGCCGATCGGTCAAGCGCGCCCCTCGCCGCTGCTCCATAATACCGGGACGGACAGTTGCGTCGAGCGACAGAGTGAGGCGAGGCCACAGGGCACGCCCCGTACCAGCGACAGCCCTAGGATGCGCGCAGCCGGGGTTCTCTCGACTGGGCAAATCGAGTACCGAGCCCCCTTCGTGGCTTTTCGCGAGACAGAGTCGTGAGGCAGGAGGTCGAGTGACGCAGATGAATGAAGCCGAAACCTCCTCACGCGTTCGCCTCGCGATCATGATCGTCCTTGCGGTCATGCTGATGTTCGCCGTGATGGACGGATTGACCAAGATCGTCACGCAGCACCTGTCCATTCTTCAGGTTATGTGGTTCCGCAGCATCGTGTTTTCAGTGATGGCCCTCGCATTTGTGGCGCGAGAGGCACGGGCGCGCGGCCTCCGCCTGGGCGAGATCGCGCGAAGCCGGCGACCTGTTCTTCAGTTTTCCCGGGCCTTGCTGCTGATCACCGAAAGCGGCATGTTCATGCTGGCATTCAATCTTCTGCCCCTCGCCGACGTCCATGCGGTCAACGCGATTGCGCCTTTGCTCGTCGTCGCTTTATCTGTGCCGATCCTCGGCGAAACCATCGGCCCGCGCCGCTGGGCTGCGGTCGCTGCCGGATTTGTCGGCGTGCTTCTGATCGTACGCCCCGGCTTCGAGCGGCTGGAGCCCCCCATCATCCTGGTTCTGGTAGCAACATCGATGTGGGCGATCTACCAGATCATGGTGAGGCTATGCGCGCGCCACGACAGCACGGAGACCACCTCTCTTTGGACGGCCGTCGTCGGCTTAGGGGCCACTTCCGTGGTCGGTCCAATGATGTGGCAGTGGCCGACCGGTTCCCAGTGGGGCCTTCTGTGCGCAATCGCCCTCCTCGGTGCGATTGGGCACACCGGGCTCATCAAGTCCTTTTCCCTTGCCCAACCCTCTTCGCTCCAACCTTACAACTACTCGCTCTTCGTCTGGGCCATCGTCGTGGGCTACCTGATGTTTGGCGACATCCCGGACCGCTGGACCCTCGCAGGTGCGATGATCATCATTGCCAGCGGCATCTACGCTTGGCATCGCGAACGTGTGAGGGCTGCGGAGAAGCGATGATGAGGTGGCTCGATGGGCGTCAGTGCACACGTCGATGACGGATAGCCGGGCAATCACGTATTGCGCGACACCATCATGGCAGTGGTGGCCTCATCGGTACGCGCGATGTAGGTCAAGCCCGCACGCGTGGCCCATGTATTCAAAGGATGCAGTATTGGAATGAGGCCCAGGTCCGCCATCGCGATCTCGGTCGCCTTGGCGAGCCCCGCACGCGCCTTCTCCATGTCGGGTGCCTTCAAAGCCTCGTCGAGTGCCTCGTCGAAGCGTTCGCTCGAATAGCGGCCACGGTTCGAAGAGCCCATGCCAGTTGCCCGGTCATAGGATGCAAGCAGCCCCTTCAGGGGTGAGGAGTTCTCTCCGGTCGCAGCCCCCCAACCGGCGAGAAACAAGGAAAACTCCGGCTGGCCATCCGCACCGGTCGAAGCACGCGTGAAGAAGGTCGAAGGCGGCATCGTCTCGATCACGGTCTCGATGCCCACCCGTGTCAGCATCTGCGCGATACCCTCGATGATTTTCGTATCGTTCGGGTATCGCCCGTTGGGCCCATGCAGGGTCACTTTGAACCCGCCTGGGTGGCCGGCTTCGGCTAGCAAGCGTTTGGCGCCCTCCGGGTCGAAGGCCACCGGCTTCAGTCCGGCGGCGACACCGAAGAATCCTTCCGGCAGACATTGCGAGGCCGGAAGTGCGTGCCCCTCCATGATGCGCGCGACGATGGCGTCACGATTGATCGCTTTCGCCAAAGCCTGGCGAACCTTGAGCGACCTGAAGGGGTTCTTGATCGCCGAGCCGTCCTTTGCATTGGCGAAAGGGGTCGTCTCGCGCCACTGATCCGCCTGCAGGAAGATGACGCGATATGAGGGCGACTGTGCGAGGGCCACCCGCCCATCGGACTTGAGGCGAGCGACATCCGGCGTAGGAACATCTTCGATGACGTCGACATCGCCAGCGAGCAGCGCGGCCACACGCGCGGGTCCGGCACGGAGCGGCTTGAGCGTGACCGTATCCCAGACTGGTGGGGGGCCCCAGTAATCCTTGTTGGCCGTGAAGACGATCCGATCGCCAGGGAGAAATTGCTGGAATCGGTAAGGGCCCGTGCCGATGGCAGCCTTCCCAGAGTTGTAGTCCGCCGTGGTGGCACCCGCGCCATAACGGCGGGAAACAATGGCTATAGCGGCCAGATCATTCGCCATCAGCGGCAAAGGCGACGCGGTCGAGATGCGCACTTTGAAGTCGTCGGTGCGGACGATCCTCTTGCCCTTGAGATACATACCGAAGCCGGAAGGCGAATTATGCACTTGCCCCGCCCTCTCGAAGGTAAACACCACATCGTCCGCGGTAAACTGGGAGCCATCGTGCCATTTGACGTCGTTCCGCAGGCTCAGTTCCCACGTCAGAGGATCGACCTGCGTCCACGATTTCGCGAGCCCGGGCACCAGGTTCTGCCTCGGGTCCGTATGCACCAGCCGATCGAAGAGATGAGTCGACAACGCCATGTTCGGCGTCGTCACATGATAGTGGGGATCGATCGACGAGGGCTCGGACGCCAGAGCGATGCGAAGCTGAGATGTGTCCTGGGCAAAACTTCTCGGCAGTCGCAACAGCGCTACGGACGCAAGTCCGAGGGCCGTTGCGACTGTCCGCCGTGTCACCGAGGTCTTCATGAGTTGACGCCGTGCATCGATGCGCCAGTTACTGACCACTCACGCTCGACGACAACGTGTACTCGTCCGCGCGGGCCTCGTACTTCAGCCCCTTGCGCGTTGCCCATGTATTGATCTGGTAGTGGGACGGGATGAGACCCAAGTCCTCCATGGCAACTTCTGATGCTTGAGCGAGCAGTGTGCCGCGCTTCGCGTCGTCGACCGTCGCCAAGGCTTCATCGATCAGCTTGTCGAGCGCCGGGTTTGAGTACCGGCCGCGGTTGGCCGTTCCGCTGCCCTTCTCGCGATCGAAGGTTCCCAGGAGCGACTTGAGCGGGCTGGACGTCTCTCCCGTGTCGGAACCCCAGCCGACGAGGATGAACGAGAACTCCGGCATACCGTTGGCTCCAGTCGACGCTCGACTGAAGAACGGCCCCGGCGGCAGTGTCTCCAGTGTGGTCTCTACCCCCACACGGGTGAACATCTGCGCGGTGGCCTCAGCGATTTTTACGTCGTTGGTGTAGCGGCCGTTGGGTGCGTGCAACGTCATTTTGAAGCCGTTGGGAAAACCGGCCTCGGCCAGTAGCTTTTTCGCCCCTTCAGGATCGTAGGCCGTCGGCTTCAATTTCTTTGAAGTCCCAAAGAACCGATCGTCCAGCAGCTGGCCGGCGGGAATGGCGACCCCCTCCATGACCCGGCTCACAATCGCTTCGCGATTGAGTGCCTTCGACAGGGCGAGGCGCACCCTCTTGTCGCGTAGCGGGTTCTTCAGCTTAGCCCCGTCTTTGCCCACTATGAACGGTGTCTCATCCCGGAACTGGTCCATGTGGAAGTAGATCACGCGACGTGACACGCTCTGGCTGATATCAACCTTGGGCTCTTTCTTGAGCTTTTCGATATCGGCCGTAGGAACGTCCTCTATCAGATCGACGTCACCCGCCAGCAGCGCCGCAACTCGAGCCGGTCCCGCCTTGATCGCCTTGAACGTCAACTTCGACCAGCGCGGTTTTGTGCCCCAGTACGACTCGTTGGCAACCAGCTCGACCCGGTCCCCCGGTACGTATGCCGCGAACTTGAAGGGCCCTGTGCCGATCGCCGCCTTGCCCGAGTTGTAGTCTTCGGTCTTCGCCCCCGTTCCCGATTTCTTCGAGATGATCAACACGTTCGAGAGGTCGTTCGGCATTAGCGGGTGCGGCGACGCTGTCGAAATCTGGATCGTCAGCGGGTCCAGAACCTTCAAAGTCTTACCCTTTACGGCCGATGCAAAGCTCGAAGGGCTATTAGGCACGTTCGGCGCGCGCTCGAACGTGAAGACTACATCTTCGGCCGTGAACGGGGATCCATCATGCCACTTAACGTTGGGGCGAAGCTTGAACTCCCAGGTCGTGTCATTCACCACCTTCCAGCTCTCGGCCAGGCCCGGCACGAGTTTGTTGTCGGGCGCCGTTTCTACCAGCCGCTCGAAAACATGAGACAACAGGCCATTGTTGGGCGTCAGGTTATGAAAATGAGGATCCATTGCGGTCGGTTCGGCCGCAAGGCCCAGGCGCAGCTCCTGCGCGTTCGTTGGTAGACTTGCGAAGCTGGCAACCAGCGCGCACATCGCCAACCCGAAAAACCTGCGCAAGCCCATACCTCTCTCCCTTATCTGCGCCAACGGCAACAACGTCCGGACTGGATCGCTGGACCAGATCATGACCATGATCATCTCGGCCATTTACATCGGCTTGTCGCACAAGCTAGCACGCGCGCGTGCTGCACTCAAAGCAGGCAATCGCCGCGTCATCGCCGCCCCGGAGAGCCGCTGGACGCCCTACGTAGAAAGGCATGCACTGTGTGGTCCAGCGCTTTGGAAGCCCCCTGGACCGCGAACCTCTTCCGAGGCACCATGCTGGTCCTGAACTTCCCGCCGTCGAAGGTCAGCCCATGATCCGAATGCTTTTCCTGACTGCTCTTGTCGCGATCTCAGCTCTTGGACTGCCCAGCCTCGGGATCGCCGCCTCGCCATTGGTCGACGCAGCATGGCTGCGAGCCAATCTCGGGAAGCCTGAGATAGTAGTCGTCGACCTGCGCCCGAGCCACTCGGTCTACCTGACCGGCCACATTCCGGGAGCGGTTTACACCGACTACACGCGTGGCGGGTGGCGCGAGAAAGACCGCAACGGCGTAGAAGGCATGCTGCCGCCTGCTGACAAACTGGAGAAGTTGATCGGTGGGCTCGGAATCGGGAATTCGAGCCATGTCGTCCTGGTTCCCGCCGGAACGAATGCCGCCGACATGGCCACGGCCACCAGAGTCTACTGGACTTTCAAGGTGTTGGGTCACGACGAGATATCGATTCTCGATGGTGGCTTCCTGGCTTGGATCCGCGATCTGGATGCTACGAAACGCCCGGTCAATCCGTTGGAGACGAACGACGTCAAACCGTCGGCCAAGACGTTCGTGGCGAAGCTCCGCCAGGACATGATCGTAACGAAGGAAGACGTCCAGAAGGCGATCAAGGAAGGGATTCCGCTGGTCGACAACCGCCCGCCGGACTTTTTCGTCGGCTTGAGCAAGAGCCCCGCAGCGAAGCGCGCAGGTACCCTCCCGGGCGCCCGCTCACTCCCAGAGAGCTGGCTGACGGAAAACGAGCTATCGCCAAATCTTGGTGACGGCCTGATGGCTCAGGCGGCGGCTTTGGG
>CAYMEB010000090.1:0-17276 GCA_964389095.1 uncultured Hyphomicrobiaceae bacterium | reverse complement strand
GGCTGCCGCACCCGAGACGCGCTGAAATTCGTGGGGGAATTGAGAATGACCAGGATTTTCAGCGCCAAGGCGGTGGCCCTCGCGGTCGCGGCGGCTCTCGTGGGCGGATCGGCTGCTCTGGCTGCCGGTGGCGACGCTCCGCATATCGAACGCCAGAAGTGGTCCTTCGCGGGGCCGCTCGGCTACTTCGACAACGCGCAGCTTCAGCGCGGCTTCCTCGTCTACAAGGAGGTCTGCGCGGCATGTCACGGCCTGAAGCGGCTGTCGTTCCGCAACCTTTCGGAAAAGGGCGGGCCGGAGTTCCCGGAAGAGGGCGTGAAAGGGTTGGCCGCCGAGTGGCCCAACCAGATCTTCGACGGTCCCAACGAGCAGGGCCGAATTGCCGACAGCAAGGGCAACATCATCAAGCGCCCGGCCCGTCTGTCTGACCGCATCTTGGGACCCTACGACAACGAGAACGCCGCACGTGCGGCGCAGAACGGCGCGCTGCCGCCGGATCTGTCGATCATCACGCTGGCGCGTGGCGTAGAGGTGGACAAGCCGTTCTGGCGCCTCCCCGACACGATGCTGCGCGACATCCTGACCGGCTACCAGGAAGCCGGCGCCGACTACCTCTACGCCCTGCTGACCGGATACGCCGAGGCTCCAGCTTATCGGCAGGACGGCGCGAAGCTCGTATCGGTGCCCGTCTCTCAGGCCCGCGGAAATCGTGCGATCCTGCGCTGCTCGGACGTGACCCAGGGCAAGGACGGCAAGCCTGACGAATGCAACAAGATCGGCGAGGGGCTGCACTACAACATCGCGTTCTCCGGCAAGCAGATCGCCATGGCAGCCCCCCTGTCGGATGGTGTTCCAAAATACACGGACGGATCGCCCCAGACCGTTTCGCAGTACGCCAAGGACGTCACGGCGTTCCTGGCTTGGGCCGCCGATCCGCACATGGAGCAGCGCAAGCGCATGGGCGTGATGGCGATGATCTATCTCTTGATCACCGCAGTACTGCTGTACTTTGCGAAAAAGCGGATCTGGTCTCGCGCGCACTGAGCACTTGCACAAGACGACGGCAATGTGGCGGCCGGTTCCCATCTGGGGCCGGCCGTTTCGTTTGATCGTCTCGTTGAATACAAATTCGGCAGTTTGCGCGTTCTGGTGAGATTGACCGGCGCGTTCCGCGCGGCACATACTGTCGCACCAGCGTCGCCGCCGCCTCGCTCGTTCGAGACCGACCGCAGCGCGCGTCCGCAAAGGCTTTTCTCGGGAGGAGAAATCTATGAAAGAGCAAGACATCCGCGGCCTTATCGGCGAGGTCAAGTCCGGCAAGCTTTCCCGTCGTGCGTTCGTCCAGCGTATGGTGGCGGTCGGGCTCACGGCGCCGCTCGCAGCTCAGATGCTCGACTACAACGGCGTCGCGAAGGCGCAGGGCACCTGGCAGTACAAGCCGACGAAGCGAGGCGGCGGCGGCACGCTGAAGCTGCTCTGGTGGCAGGGTCCCACGCTGCTCAATCCGCACTTCGCTGTCGGCACGAAGGACCAGGACGGCAGCCGGATCTTTTATGAGCCCCTCGCCAGCTGGGACGCGGACGGAAACTTGATCCCGGAACTCGCCGCTGAAATCCCCACTCGCGAGAATGGCGGGCTCTCGGCCGACGGCAGGGCTGTGACGTGGAAACTCAAGCGCGGTGTGACGTGGCACGACGGCAAGCCGTTCACTGCCGACGACGTCGTGTTCAACTGGGAGTTCGCGTCCGATCCGGCGACGGCTGCCGTGACGTCGGGAACCTACAACAAGATCAAGGTCGAGAAGGTCGACGACTTTACGGTGCGAGTGCTTTTCGAGAAGGCTTCGCCGTTCTGGGCCGACGCCTTCGTCGGTACGGCAGGAATGATCATTCCCAAGCATCTGTTCGCCGAGTTCAAGGGTGCCAAGTCGCGCGAGGCGCCAGCGAACCTCAAGCCGGTCGGCACGGGCCCCTACAAGTTCGTCGACTTCAAGCCGGGCGATATGGTCAAGGGCGAAGCCTACATGAATTATCATGTTGCCAACCAGCCGTTCTTCGACGCGGTCGAGATGAAGGGTGGCGGCGACGCGGTGTCTGCGGCGCGCGCTGTGCTTCAGACCGGCGAGTTCGACCTCGCCTGGAACCTGCAGGTCGAAGACGAAGTACTGAAGCGGCTCGAAGCCGGCGGCAAAGGTGAGGTCATCCTGCTGGAGACCGGCAACCTCGAGCATCTGCAGTGCAACTTCACCGATCCCAACACTGAGGTCGATGGGGAGCGCTCGAGCCTCAAGACCAAGCATCCGATCCTGCAGGAAAAGGCGGTCCGTCAGGCGCTTGCCCTGCTGTGTGATCGCAAGTCGGTCGAGGACCACATCTACGGGCGCACTGGTTCGGCGACTTCGAACGTCGTCAACAACCCCTCGCGCTTCCGCTCCAAGAACACGAGCTACGAGTTCAATATCGACAAGGCCATCAAGGTTCTCGATGACGCCGGCTGGAAGCCGGGTGCCGACGGCATCCGCCAGAAGGACGGCAAGAAGATGAAGTTCGTCTACCAGACCTCGATCAATGCCCCACGTCAGAAGAACCAGCAGATCATCAAGCAGGCCGCACAGCGCGCAGGCATCGACATCGAGCTCAAGAGCGTCACCGCGTCAGTATTCTTCTCCTCCGACGTGGCCAACCCCGATACCTACACGAAGTTCTACTGCGACCTGCAGATGTACACCGTGACCATGCCGCAGCCGGATCCGCAGGTGTTCATGCAGCAGTGGGTCTCCTGGGAGAAGGCGACCAAGGACAACAAGTGGCAGGGCCGCAACATCATCCGCTGGGAGAATGCGGATTACGACAAGGCCTTCCGCGAAGCGGAGGCTGAACTCGATCCGGTCAAGCGCGGGGCGCTGCTCATCAGCATGAACGACATGGTGGTGAACGACTTCGCGGTGATCCCGCTGCTCGCCCGGCGCCAGGTGAACGGGGCCAACAAGAAGCTCAAGACGCGACTGTCTGGTTGGGACAACACCACGGCGTTCCTGGCCGACTGGTACATGGAAACCTGATCGAGCCGCGCCCACCTCGGAGCCCATGCGCCCCGCAGTCAGTCATCTTAACGAGGGGCCATGGGCCGCTACGTCATCCGGCGACTTCTGATCGCCATTCCGAGCCTGCTCGGCATCAGCGTGATCCTGTTCACGGTTCTCGCGCTGGCGCCGGGCGATCCTTTCGAGGAACTGGCGACGAACCCGAATGTTCCGGCGGAGGTGCGTATGGCCCTCCGGCAGAAATTCGGTCTCGACGATCCCGTGTGGCTCAGATACCTGCGGTGGTTGACGGCGATGTTCCAGGGCGACTGGGGCTTTTCGTTCGTCAGCCGCGTCGACGTCGATACGCTGATCCTGCAACGGCTGCCGGCAACACTGTTCGTGATCGGTACCGCGCAGGTGCTCGCGCTGCTGGTCGCCATTCCGGTCGGCGTCTACGCCGCGACCCGGCCATACTCGATCTTCGACAAGATCGCCAACACACTTGCCTTCGTCGGCTTCTCGCTACCGACGTTCTTCACCGGTCTTCTCTTCATCCTGATCTTCAGCGTCTGGCTCGACTTGCTGCCGTTCGTCTATCGAGCCGACATCGCGGCGAAGGGCTGGCGCTGGTACTGGGAGCATGCACGCCAGGCGATCATGCCGGTCATGGTGCTCGGACTGTTCCAGGGCGCTTCGCTCGTTCGCTACGTGCGGTCGGCGGTTCTCGACGTCATCCGGCTCGACTACGTGACGACCGCGCGCGCCAAAGGGCTCGGTGAACGCGTCGTCGTCACCAAGCACGTCGTCCGCAACGCAATGATCCCCGTGGTTACGCTTGTGGCGCTGCAGCTGCCGGCGGTCTTCGGTGGAGCGATCGTGACCGAGCAGATTTTCCGCATACCGGGAATCGGCTCGCTTCTCATCAGCTCGATCCTTGCCAACGACACCCCTGTGGTGATGGCGGTCACCTTCGTGTTTGCGTGCCTTGTCGTGCTCTTCAACATCATCGCGGACATCCTCTATGGCTGGCTCGACCCGCGCATTTCCTTCAGCTGAGGCAGCACCATGACCTTGATGCCCTCGAGCGACGCCGTGCCGCCGCCAGTTCAGGACGAGAAGGCCGACGAACGGACCACGAAACCGCGGACCGTCGTCTATTCGCCGGGCCGGGAGGCGTGGCGGCGCTTCAAGCGCCACAGGCTGGCGCTCTACAGCCTCTACATCCTGCTGGCGATGATCGCGGCGATCCTTTTCGGTCCGTTCTTCTACAAGGTCTCGATCAGCGACATCGACTTCTCGGCCAAGCTTCAGGGGCCGTCTTGGAAGCACCCCTTCGGCACCGATGATCTCGGTCAGGATCTGCTCGCCCGCATGCTCTATGGCGGCCGTATCTCTCTGGCCGTCGGGCTTGCTGCGATGTTCGTCGCGATCGTGATCGGCACTATCGTGGGGGCCATCGCCGGAATGTCGCGCGGCTGGGTGGGCAGCGCGCTGATGTGGCTCACCGACCTCTTTCTGTCGTTGCCGCAATTGCCATTGCTGCTTCTCGTGATCTACCTGTTCCGCGACAGTCTGAAGGCCGTGTTCGGCGTCGAGGTCGGCGTGTTCCTGATGATCGTCATCGTGATCGGCGGCCTGAGATGGATGCCGGTCGCCCGCCTGGTGCGCGCCCAATTCCTGTCGCTGCGCGAGAAGGAATTCGTCGAGGCCGCGCGTGCGCTTGGAGCTTCCCGTGTCCGGTTGATCGTGCGTCACATTCTGCCCAATGCATTCGGGCCGGTGATCGTGGCGGGCACCATCGATGTCGCTGCGGCGATCATCGCGGAGTCGACGTTGTCGTTCCTCGGGCTCGGGTTCCCGCCGGACATACCGACTTGGGGACGGCTCCTGTTCGATGCGAAGGACAATCTCGACTTCGCGCCGCACTGGGCTCTTTTTCCGGGCGCCGCCATCTTCCTGGCGGTGCTGACGATCAACTTCATCGGTGACGGTCTGCGCGATGCGTTCGACCCGCGAAAGGTCATGTGACGCCGTGATGACGATCCGACGAGGCGAGCGGCCATCCGCAGTGGTGGTGAGGCATTGGGACGGGCGCCCTGCCGCCTGCTCGGGGGGCGCGAGATGACAAGTGCACAGACCGCCGCTCCGCTGCTGGACATCCGCGGGCTGAAGACGCACTTCGCGACCGACGACGGGTTCGTGCGGGCGGTGGACGGCGTCGATCTGCAGATCGCCGCTGGAGAGACCGTTTGCGTGGTCGGCGAGTCGGGTTGTGGCAAGACGGTCACGGCCCACTCGGTCTTGAAGCTCACCCCGATGCCGCCCGGCAAGTTCGTGGACGGCAAGATCCTTTGGCGCGGCCGCGATCTCATTCCATTGAGCGCGGACGAGATGGACGAGATCCGCGCCAAGGAAATCGCGATCATTTTCCAGGAGCCGATGACATCGCTGAACCCGGTCTATACCGTCGGCGATCAGATCATCGAGGTGATCCGCCGCCACGAGAAGCTCGGTCGCAAGCAGGCACTCGAGAAGACAATCGAGATGCTCGGGCTGGTCCGCATCCCCAATGCAGCTCGGCGGGTTCACGATTATCCCCACCAGTTTTCGGGCGGCATGCGTCAGCGCGTCATGATCGCCATGGCACTTTCGTGTAACCCTAAGCTGCTCATCGCCGACGAGCCGACGACGGCGCTCGACGTGACGATCCAGGCACAGATCCTCGATCTGCTTCAGGAGATGAAATCCACGTTCGGCATGGCGATCATGCTGATCACACACGCGATGGGAGTCGTGGCTGAGACCGCGCAACGCGTGGTCGTGATGTACGCGGGACGCGTTGTGGAGGAGGCCGGCGTCAAGCAGCTCTTCCGCAACCCGCGGCATCCTTACACTCAGGGGCTGATCCGATCGATTCCTCGTATCGATACGGCCGCGACACAGAAGGTGCGGCTGGAGTCGATCCCGGGCGTTGTCCCCTCTTTGCTTCATCCCCCGCAAGGCTGCAGGTTCGCCGCGCGGTGCAAGTTCGCCACCGATGCCTGCCGCAAAGAGCAGCCGCCGCTGCGGGAGATCGAGCCCGGGCACAAGGTCGCCTGCATCCTCTGAACTGGCCGACACGTTGCGCACTAAAAGGGCAGAACTCGATGGCCGAGCCACTCATCACGGTCAACAAGCTGGTCAAGCACTTCCCGATCCGAGGAGGAATCCTGGGACGGGAGATCGACCGTGTGCATGCCGTCGATGGCGTCAGCTTCTCGATTGCGAAGGGCGAGACACTAGGGCTCGTCGGCGAGTCGGGCTGCGGGAAGTCGACGACCGGCCGTTGCATTCTCAGGCTGATCGAACCGACGTCCGGGGAAGTCTGGTTCGAGGGCAAGAATGTCATGGAGCTGAAGGGCGAAGCGCTGCGCGCGCTCTGCCGCGACATGCAGATCATCTTCCAGGACCCGTTCGCGTCGCTCAATCCGCGCATGACCGTCGGTGCGATCATCGGAGAGGCGCTCAAGATCCACGGCCTGGCAAAAACCCGAAAGGCCCAGGAAGAGAGGGTGGCCGATCTTCTGCGCACGGTCGGCCTCCAGCCCGACCACATGCGGCGTTTTCCGCACGAGTTCTCCGGCGGACAGCGCCAGCGCATCGGCATCGCACGGGCGTTGGCTGTGGAGCCGAAGCTGATCGTTTGCGACGAGCCTGTTTCCGCGCTCGATGTTTCGATTCAGGCCCAAGTGATAAACTTGCTGGAGGATCTGCAGCAGGAGTTCGGGCTCACATACATCTTCGTCGCCCACGATCTGAGCGTGGTCGAGCACATCTCGAATCGCGTGGCGGTGATGTACCTTGGGCGCATCGTGGAGATCGCCTCCTCCAAGGACCTCTACACGAACCCCAAGCACCCCTACACTGAAGCGCTGTTGTCGGCTGTTCCGATCCCTGACCCGGAGGTCAAGCGGGAGCGGATCAAGCTGCAGGGCGACGTGCCCAACCCGATCAATCCGCCCAAGGGCTGTCATTTCCATACCCGCTGCCCCATCCGGCAGATGCCGCTATGCGGCACGGAGATTCCCACGCTCAAAGATGTCGGCAATGGCCATCAGGTGGCCTGTCATCTCAGGTCGTGACGGGCTGCGACTGATTGTTCCCATGATGTTCCAAGTGGGCGAAGCCTTGAAAACGCCCCTGGTTGAGCGCAAATGCTAAAAGGAGATTCACGGCCCGCTTGCGCCGAGGGGCCGGATCAAACGGGCAATTGCAGCGAAGGGCCAGGAAGATGCACGCAATTGGACAGGCTCGATCGTGGGGCATCGGTTTCGTCCTGGCCGCCGCGGTGATCTATGCGACGCCGGTCAGCGCTCATCCGCACGTCTTCGTCAGCGCTCGCGCCGAAGTGCAGTTCGGGAAAGGAACGATCACCGGCCTCAAAGAGGTGTGGACGTTCGACGAGTTCTACTCGGCGATGGCGACCGAAGGCCTCGACACGAACAAGGACGGCAAGCTCGATCGCCGAGAACTGTCGGAACTCGCCAAGGTGAACATGGAAGGCCTGAGGGAGTTCGGCTACTTCACGCACCCGACCTTGGCCGGCGGCGCTGTGAAGTTCGGCGAAGTAGGCGAGTACTGGCTCGAGCACTCGAACGGCGTCCTCTCGCTCCACTTCGTGGTTCCGTTCGAGCAGCCGGTTCTGTCCGATGCGCCGGACTTCGCCTTTTCGATTTTCGACCCGAGCTACTTCATCGCGTTCGAACTGGAGAAGTCGGAGCCGGTCACGCTCGGGAAAGGGGCGCCAGCCTCCTGCAAGGTGGCGATCGGCGTGCCCAAGCAGCAGGCGGACGACGCCAAGAAACTCGGCGAATCCTTCTTCGCGCAACTGGGCGGTAACAGCGATTTTGCCAGCGGCTTCGCCAAAACGGTGTCCGTTACATGTGGCCGATGATGCGATCTGGCGCCGCGTTCGCGGTGGGATTTGCCATCGCGCTGGTACTCATCTGCTTCAGCGCTGCTCCGCTCGGCGGTGGAGCGCTCGCGCAGACGGCCACGGCGCCGGCTACCCAGTCTCAGGCACCCGCACAAGCGCCCAAGAGCTTCCTGCCACCCAAGGCCGGCACGACGAAATCCGAGGCCGGGCAGGCGGCGGCCGCGCAGCCCCAATCCGGGTTTCGTGCGTGGGTCGTGGCGCAGCAACGCAAGTTCAATGCCGCGCTGGCCGGCGCGCTTCGCGACATCAAAGGCGGAAACTATCTGACCGCTACTCTGACGCTGATGCTGATGTCGTTCGGCTACGGCATCGCGCACGCGGCCGGGCCCGGCCACGGCAAGGCGATCGTTTCATCCTACCTGCTCGCAGACCGTCAGACCGCGCGGCGGGGCGTGATCCTGGCGTTCATGTCCGCCTTCGTTCAAGCGCTCTCCGCGATCACGATCTTTGCCGTGATCGTGCTGGTGGTTCGCGGTGCGGTCGGTGACGTCCGCGCAACCGAGGTGCTGCTGGAAAGGGCCAGTTGGGCGATCGTCGCGCTGTTCGGGGCATGGTTGCTTTTTCGGCAATTGCGCTCCCTCGTGACCGGGCGCCCGTTGCATGATCACGGCCACGATCATGGTCATGACCATGGACATGGTCACTCTCATGCTCATGGTCACTCTCATGCGAGCCACGAGCACGGCCATCATCACCATCATGGTCACGAACATCATCACCACGATCATGCCCACGGTCACGTTCATGCTGCACATCGCGGCGGGCACACTCACGACCATGGCGAAAGCTGCTCGGCGTGCGGCCACACGCACATGCCAGGGCCCGCACAGATCGCGGACAGCTGGTCGCTACGGCGGGCACTTGGATTGGCTTTCACCATCGGCATCAGGCCCTGTACCGGCGCGATCGGCGTGCTGTTCTTCGCCAACGCCATCGGTTTGATGTGGGCGGGCGTTCTGTCGGCGTTCTCGATGGCTGTCGGGACGGCGATCACGGTTTCACTCCTCGCGATCCTGACAGTGTCGTCGCGCGACTGGGCCGCTCGTCTGGCTGGTGTGGGCGACAATCGCTGGTCCGGCTACGTTCAGGCTGCCGCAGGGATCGGAGGCTCGATCCTCGTGCTCGGCCTCGGCATCATGCTTTTCCTTTATCCGCTGAGCGAAGCGGCACCGTTCTGAATAGGCGCGCACCGGCTCGGTTGTGCGTCGGAGTTTTCGGTTCACACGCGCCCGGCCCGGGCCGAAACAATAGTGGAGGCAGCTGTCATGACCGATCGCCCGATGATCTCCCGTCGCCAGGCCTTGATGGGGGCGGCTGCTCTCGGCGCAGGTTCGGCAATCGGTGTCGGCATCCCTGAGGCCCAGGCGCGAGCGCCGTTCTCGCGTGTGTAGGCACCGGGATTCTACAGGTTCGCCATCGGCGCGTTTCAGGGGACTGTCGTTTCCGATGGCCCACTGCCGCTCGGAAAACCCTCCGAAACGATGAAAGGCATGGCCGAGGCGGATATCGCCAAGGCGCTCGGTGACAACTTCCTCCCGCTCGACAACGTCGTTCTCGAACAGAACGTGCTCGTCCTGAACATGGGCTCACGGCTCGTGATGTTCGACAGCGGCATGGGCTTTTCAAAAGCGTTCGGTCCCACCACCGGGCGCTTGCGAACCAGCTTGCGGCAGGCGGGAATCGACCCGTCGCAGATCGACGACATCATCTGCACCCATGCGCACATCGATCACATCGGCGGGCTGGCCACGTCGAAAGGGCGTCGTCTGTTCCCGCGCGCGACGATCCATATCTCGCAGGCGGACTGCGATTTCTGGACCGACGAGAAGAAGCTGACGGACAAGGCGCTCGGCATGTTCGTGAAGCATGCCCGCGACAACCTTCTTCCCTACAAGGGGCGCATGAAGTTCGTGGCCGACGGCAAGGAGGTCGTGCCGGGCATTCAGGCCATGAGTGCTCCAGGCCATACGGTCGGGCACACGATTTTTCTCATCGAATCGAACAAGGCGAGGCTCGCATTCACCGGAGACATCTCGCATCATCAAGTGCTGCTCACGGAGAGGCCTCGCACGGAGTTCGCCTACGACGGCGATCCCAAGCAGGCCGTGCAGAGCCGTCTCAAGGTGTTCGATATGCTTTCCAAGGATCGCATCCCCCTGCTGGCTTTCCACTTCCCATGGCCCGGCTACGGACATCTCGCGAAACAGGGTGACGGCTACCGCTACTATCCGACGCCGATGACGCTCGTGCCGATTCCGGAGAAAAAGGCTTGAGGACGTCAGCAGGGCCCATGCCGCTCAGCGGCTCAGTTGAGCGACGACCTCGAGGTGGGACGACCAGAGGAACTGGTCTACGGGCGTGATGCGGCGAATCGTAAACCCGCCCGACACCAGGATCGCGAGATCTCGTGCAAATGTCGCCGGATTGCAGGAGACCATCACGACGGATTTCACGGTGGATCGCGCCAAGGCTTCGCACTGAGCCTTGGCTCCGGCCCGGGGTGGATCCAGAACGACGGCGTCGAAGTCCCGCAATTCCATCGCAGACAGAGGTTCGCCGATGAGATCGCGGGCGCGGGCTTCGACAGGCTTCAGACCTGAAATGCGCCTGATGGAGCGCTCGAGCGCGTCGATGGAGGCGCGATCGGAATCGAGTGCAAGGGTGCGGGCGCGCTTCGCTGCCGTGACCGTGAATGTGCCGATGCCGCAGAAGAGATCTGCAACCGACTTTGCCTTGCCCAGACCTTGCGTAATGCAGCCTGCGATTGCTTGCTCGGCTTCCGGGACAGCTTGTGTGAACGCGCCCGGCGGGAACGACAGCGCGCCACCTGGAGCATCGATCAACGGTTCGACGAGCATGACGAGCGGCTCGTCATCGAGCGTGACCCTGGCGACGCCGGAACCTGCGCAAGCGGCGACGATGCGTTGGCGGACGGCCGCCGAAAGGGGATGACGCTTGCGCTCCGTCCGCAGCGCCACATCCAGTCCCTGGGCGGATGTGGTCACCGTGATTCGAACCTCCGCGTCGGAACGTACGATCGGCTCGACCATGCTTCGCACGGTATCGAGGCGCGCGGTCAATTGGGGCGCCGAAACGGGGCACTCCTCGATGTCGACCACGGCGTGCGCGCGGCGACCGTGGAAGCCGAGATGCACGCGGCCGTCGGCGCCGCGAGACGCGCTCAACACCATGCGGCGGCGCGTGCCGGGGGGGACCGTCACGGTGGTGTCGAGAGATTGGCTTATGCCGGCCCGCACGAGCGCCGTGATAAGGCCTTCCAGTTTCCAGGACGCATAGAGCCGCGGGGCCATGTGCTGAGAGACGCAACCCCCGCAGGTTCCGAAGTGTCGACAGCGCGGCACAACGCGCTCTGGGTTCGCAGCGTCGAGGAGAACGGGGCGACCGGCTTTGTCGACGGCGACGCGGTCGCCTGGAAGGGCGCCCGGTACGGCGACGATCCCGTTCGGGCTTTCGGCGAGGCCGTCACCCTCGTGGCCGAGCCGCGCGATCGTGAGCATGTCCTTCTCAGTCATCGAGCACCGCGGCCAAAAGATATTCCTGGTTGCCGTCGCCACCCTGCAGCGGTGACGGGATTGGCGAGTGTACTCGCCAGCCTGGGCGAGCGGAGAGCCATCGGGCAACCGCGTCAACAGCAGAGACGCGAGCCTTCTCGTCTCTGACGATCCCTCCCCGACTCACCGCATCGCGTCCGGCCTCGAACTGCGGCTTGACGAGGGCGACGAGCCAAGCGCCGGGTATTGCAAGCGAGAGCGGCGCAGGCAATGCCTTGGTCAGGGAGATGAAGCTGACGTCAGCGACGATCGCTTCGATCGGCTCTGGTATGGTTAGGCGGTCGAGCGACCGCGCGTCGGTTGTTTCGAGCGAGACCACGCGCGGGTCGGACGCGATCTGCGGGTGCAGCTGTCCCCGGCCGACGTCTACCGCGTAGATCCGCCGCGCGCCGCGCGTCAACAGGACCTCGGAGAAGCCGCCGGTCGAAGCTCCGATGTCGAGGCAAACGCGAGCCGCCGGATCGAACTCGAAATGGTCCAGCGCGGCGATGAGCTTTTCCGAACTGCGGGCCACCGACGCCGCTGCTCGCTCGTCTTCGAAAATGATCTTCGCGCTTGCAGCAATTTCCTCCGAGGGCTTCACGACGATCCTGCCGTCGACCCGCACCAGCCCCCTGAGGACCAGGTCGCGGGCGCGTGACCTCGTCGCAACGAGGCCCTGATCGACCAGCACGACGTCGATCCGTTTGCGATCCTGTCGGTCCTGTTGCCGTGGCGCCATGGTCTCTGCCTCGCGAATGTGTGATCGGGAAGTCTGTTGCGAGTTTGAACCGTTGTCCGTGAAGCAACGTAACGATCCCGTCAGTCATCGCGGAAACGCGACCCGAGAAGAAGGAACGATGCTCATGACGATCGATCGACGTACCAGCCTGCGTCTCTTGGCCGGCGCCGCCGCCGCCACTGCCTCCCTGACGACGTTGGGGAGAACAGCGGCCATCGCCCAAGGGACGCCCGCATTCACCCTGCCGCCGCTGGGCTACCCCTACGAGGCGCTCGAGCCGCACATCGATACGGCTACCATGAATTTCCACCACAAGAATCACCACAATGCGTTCATCGGCATATTGAACGCGCAGGTCGAGAAGTGGCCGGACCTGGCGAAAAAGCCGCTCGCCGAGATCCTTTCGAACCTTTCCACCGTGCCCGAGGCGGTGCGTACGCCGGTCCGCAACGCCGGAGGAGGGCATTGGAATCACACCTTCTTCTGGGATCTGATGACACCGGGCGGCGCGAAGTCCCCGACTGCCGACGTGGCGGCGGCGATCAACGGCGTATTCGGATCCCAAGAAAAGATGGCAGAGGCCTTCCAGGCCGCCGCCATGGGCCGTTTCGGTTCCGGCTGGGCCTGGTTGGCGGTCGGCAAGGATAAAAAGCTGTCGGTGTTCAATACGCCCTACCAGGATACCCCCCACATGGAGCAGGGTGCCCAGCCCATTCTCGGCATCGACGTTTGGGAGCACGCCTACTACCTCAAGCACCAGTACCGCCGCGCCGACTACGTGAAGGCCTGGTGGAATACGGTGAACTGGGACAAGGTCGCGGCGAACTTCAAGAAGGCCACGGCCTGAGCCTGGACGTCCCTCCAAGCGCTCCGCGACTGGAAACCGGCGAGATACAGCGCCGGTTTCATCATTTTGAAACAGATGAGTTTTCTCAATTCCGCTAATGCGCCGACCCTTCTGCACGAAGTGAAATCGCGGCGTCACATCGCTCAGTCATTGATCTCGCCGGACACATGATTTGGAGGGGCTGGCGATGCCGAACGATGCAGCCATGGTTCTGGTGTCATTCGCGTGCCTGGCGCTCTGCCTCCATGCCGCGTCTGCAGTGCTGGCCTGGCGGCGGTTGCGGGCGCGAGCCGACCGTGAGACTTCCGACATGCACTGGCCCCCTGTCACGCTGATCCGACCGGTCTGCGGCCTCGATGCGGCCGAGCGCGCGACGATCGCCTCGACGTTCGCGCTCAGAGGGCGCGACCTCGAAATCCTGTTCTGCGTCGCCGAACCCGCCGATCCCGTCATTCCGTTCCTGGAGGGACTGATCATCCAGCATCCGCAGGTTCGGGCGCGCATTCTCATTGGCGACGATGGAGCGACGGCGAATCCCAAGCTCAACAACCTGATCAAAGGCTGGCGAGTTGCCAGGCACAACTGGGTCGCAATGATCGACAGCAACGTCGATCTCCCCTCCGACTACCTCGAGCAGTTGTTCTGCGCTTGGTCGCCGGATACCGGCCTGGTTAGCGCTCCGCCCATCGGCGGGCAGCCCGTGGGTTTCTGGGGCGAGGTGGAGTGCGCTTTCCTCAACACTTATCAAGCACGGTGGCAGTACGCTGCCGATGCATTGGGCTTCGGGTTTGCGCAGGGAAAGACCCTGTTCTGGCGCCGGCAGGACCTGTCGGCCTGGGGTGGAATCGAGGCGCTGGGCGCAGAACTGGCCGAAGACGCTGCCTCGACGAAGCTGGTCCGACGAGTTGGAGCGAGGGTGCGGCTTGCACCGGCGGGGTCCTTGCAGCCGCTGGGGGCAAGGACGTTCGAACAGGTCTGGGCCCGGCAGGCACGTTGGGCGCGGCTTCGGCGCATGTCATTCCCCGCATTTTTCGTTCCTGAAATCATCACAGGCTGGTTGCCTCCGGCGATCGCCCTGCTGATCGGCGCGTGGTTGCTCGGCTGGGCGGCACCGCTCCTCACGATGGCGTTCGTGGTGGCTTGGCTCGGCATCGAGCATGTCCTCGCAAAGGCTGCGGGGTGGCACGTTTCCGCCACTTCGCTGATAGCGGCACTGGTCCGCGATCTCCTGCTTCCGGGGCTGTGGTTGGGAGCTTGGTTGTCGAAGGTATACGTGTGGCGGGGCAACAGGGTTGTCGCCGAGCGCTCGGGTCATGCCCACCTCGAGGCCGGTCGATCCGCCGTCGCAGCCCGCAGCATCTGATCGGGCGACTGCAGCCCGAATTCAGAAAAAAAAATGCCCCGGACCTCGCGGCCGGGGCTCTTATCTGGGCAAGGGGCAATTGGGGATCGCACGCCCAGATCTGATGGATCGAGGCTATGCGCCGTCAGCCCGGCGAGTCCATGGAGGGACGGAACGGCATGCCGGATATCCCCAGAGTATCCCCAGGATTCCTGGGCGCGTGTCCGTCAGTGACGCCTGTCCGTCGGGGCGGCCCCGAAAGGGCAGCCATCAGCCCGGCAGCCTCACCGGTCGTCGCCGCCGGCATCGTCCGCTTCCGCT
This sequence comes from uncultured Hyphomicrobiaceae bacterium, assembly GCA_964389095.1. GTDB lineage: Bacteria > Pseudomonadota > Alphaproteobacteria > Rhizobiales > Hyphomicrobiaceae > JABFRJ01. The sequence goes on along the minus strand of CAYMEB010000090.1, from coordinate 2,473 downwards.
TCGGCGTTGCTCGAGCCGTCATCCGGGATCCGTTCCACGGATACGACCTTTTCGGCGTCGTCGGTCTTGAAGACCCGTACGCCCTGGGTATTGCGGCCGGCAATCCGCACGTCGTCGACCGGGCAGCGGATCAGCTTGCCCGCGTCAGTGACGAGCATGATCTGGTCACTGTCTTCGATGGGGAAGGACGCGATGAGATCGCCGTTGCGCTCGTTGACGACCATGGCAACGATGCCTTTGCCGCCGCGGCCGGAGATCCGGTACTCGTATGAGGACGAACGCTTGCCGAAGCCACGATCCGAGACGGTCAGGATGAACTGCTCGCGCGCGCTCAATTCCGTGAAGCGCTCCGCGGTCAGTTCCGCGAGGCCTTCGACGGCTTCATCGTCGGCATCGACCGCTGCCGCAGGAGTTTCGGCGTCCTCCTCGCCCTTTGCCCGGCGCAGAGCCGAGGCCTGTTTGAGGTAGGCGGCGCGCTCGCCGGGGCTGGCGTCGGTGTGGCGCAGAATGGCCATCGATATGACCTGATCGCCGTCTTCGAGGCGAATCCCGCGGACACCGGTGGAGTCACGCCCCTTGAAGAGCCGCACCTCGTCCTCGATGTGGAAGCGGATGCAGCGACCCTTGGCTGTCGTCAGGAGGACATCGTCGGTCGGGCTCGCGATGGCGACTTGAACGATCTGATCGCCCTCGTCCAGCTTCATGGCGATCTTGCCGTTGCGATTGATGTTCTCGAAATCCGCCAGCGCGTTGCGGCGGATGCCGCCGGAGCGGGTCGCGAACATCAGCTCGAGGCTCGCCCACTTCGATTGGTCCTCGGGGAGGGGCAGGATCGACGTGATGGTCTCTCCCTCGGACAGCGGCAGAAGATTGATCAGTGCCTTGCCCGGAGATTGCGGGGTGGCCGCAGGCAATCGCCATACCTTCATCCGGTAGCACATGCCCCGCGAAGAGAAGAACAAGACGGGCGTATGGGTTGAGGCGATGAAGATCTGGGTTACGAAGTCCTCGTCTCGCGTCGCCATGCCTGACCGGCCCTTGCCGCCGCGGCGCTGGGAACGATATGTCGAGAGCGGGACGCGCTTGATGTAGCCGCGGTGGCTCACGGTGACGACGCAGTCCTCACGCGCGATGAGGTCTTCGTCTTCGACCTCGCCTTCCATCTCCACGATCTCGGTCCGGCGGGGCGTGGCGAATTCGGTCTTGATGGCGGTCAGCTCGTCCTTGATGATCTGCACGATCCGGACGCGCGAGGACAGGATGTCGAGGAAGTCCTTGATTTCCTCGCCGATCTTCTTGAGCTCATCGCCGATCTCGTCACGGCCGAGCGCAGTGAGCCGCGACAAGGTGAGCGCCAGGATGGCCGTCGCCTGTGCCTCGGAGAGCCGGTAGGTCCCGTCCTCCTGGACCCTGTGCCGGGGATCGGCGATCAGCTCGACGAGGGGAATGACGTCACGGGCCGGCCAGTGCCTCGCCATGAGCTGTTCTTTGGCGTCGGACGGCGTCGCCGCGCCGCGTATGAGCTTGATCACCTCGTCTATGTTTGCAACTGCGATCGCGAGGCCCACGAGGGTGTGGGCGCGGGCGCGAGCCTTGGCGAGCAGGAACTTGGTGCGGCGGGAGACGACGTCCTCGCGGAAGGCCGCGAACGCGCTCAGGATGTCCTTGATGTTGAGCTGCTCGGGACGGCCGCCGTTGAGGGCGATCATGTTCGCGCCGAAGGTGGTCTGCAGTTCGGAGTGGCGCCAGAGCTGGTTCAACACGACGTCCGCGATGGCGTCGCGCTTGAGCTCGATCACGATGCGCATGCCTTCGCGGTTCGTCTCGTCCCAGAGATCGGAGATGCCTTCGATCCGCTTCTCCCTGACCTGCTCTGCGATCTTCTCGATCAGGACCTTCTTGTTGACCTGATACGGAATGGCCGTGACGACGATCGCCTCTCGATCCTTGCGGATCTCTTCGACATGCACTTTGGCCCGCATGATGATCGAGCCGCGGCCCTTATGATAGGTCGACAGGATACCGGCACGGCCGAGGATCAGTGCGCCCGTCGGGAAATCGGGCCCGGGGATGATCTGGCAGAGATCGTCGATCGTGATCTCGGGATTGTCGAGAACGGCAATCGCGCCATCGATCACCTCGCCGAGATTGTGCGGCGGTATGTTGGTCGCCATGCCGACGGCGATGCCGCCGGCGCCGTTGACAAGGAGGTTCGGGAACTTCGCCGGCATGACCGACGGTTCCTTTTCCGAGCCATCGTAGTTTTCGACGAACGCGACCGTTTCCTTGTCGAGGTCGTCGAGCAGCGAATTCGCGATCTTGAAGAGGCGGCTTTCCGTATAGCGCATCGCCGCCGGGCTATCGCCGTCGATGGAGCCGAAGTTGCCCTGGCCGTCGACCAGCGGAACCCGCAGCGACCAGTCCTGCGCCATGCGCACGAGCGCGTCATAAATGGCGAGATCGCCATGTGGAT
>CAYMEB010000089.1:0-17354 GCA_964389095.1 uncultured Hyphomicrobiaceae bacterium | reverse complement strand
TCCCTGTCCTCGACGTCGAGTTCCGTGATCTCGACCAGCAGCCCAAGTTCGCCGACCCGATCCAGAAAGCTGCCGAATGCCGCCGCATCGAACGGGGCGTCGGTCCGCAGGTGGGCCTGGATACCCAGGCCTTGGATCGGCACACCGCGCGCCTTCAAGCGTTCGAGAAGCCCAAGCACATGGCCACGCTTGGCGACTTGCCACGGAATCTCGTGTTCGACGCCATAATCGTTGTAGATCAGCCGCGCTGTAGGCTCATGGGTCCTGGTCAGCTCGAAGGCGCGATCGATGTAGCGCTCGCCGAGCCGGTCGAGCAGCACACTCCGCCGCAAGCCATCCGCGCGCCCGTCCTTCGCTTCGATCGCCTCGTTGACCACATCCCAGCTCACGATGCGCCCGCGATAGCGCCCCGCGAGGTCGGCAATATGGGCGTCGACGGTCGCCTGGAGGCCGTGGGCGTCGTCATCGGGCCAAGCCTCGATCCAGGGCGGCAGTTTGCCTTTCGACGGCCACAGAAGCGTATGCCCCCGGACCGCCAGCCCCTCCCCGGCAGCGAAAGCCACGATGCGGTCCGCCCCCCGAGGCACCCGCCGGCCGCGCGTGCCTTCCACGGCATGCCATTTCATTTCGAACTCAGGTACTACGGCGCCGCATTCGGTGCGAATGGCCGCGACCAGCTCCGGCCGTGTCTCGATGTGCCGGGATGTTACGGCTGCTCCATACAGCCCGCCCCGCGCCGCGGCCCGCCCCCGCAAACCGCCATCGGCCGCCGCTCTCGCAGATGGGCCGCAAACCGCCGCCGACGCCAGGAGCGCAATTGTCCTGCGTCTGTCCAACAGGACGGACCGCTCTGCCGTCTGCAAGCTTGGAGCCTCCGGTGCTTTGGTGTACCAGTTCGACATGGAAACGGCCGTCCAAACTCCGACCTCGCGTGCAGGCCCGACGAGCCTGCCGAACGTGCTGACATATGTACGTATCCTCGCCGTGCCCGCTATCGTGGGGACGCTCTACTTCATGAACAATGAACGCGGCCGCTGGATCGCGCTCGCTGTATTTGTTTTCGCCTGCATCACCGACTGGCTGGACGGCTATCTCGCCCGGGTCTGGCGCCAGCAGTCCACCCTCGGCCGCATGCTCGACCCCATCGCCGACAAGTTGCTGGTAGGAGCGACCTTGCTGATGCTCACCCACGACAACACCGTGGAGGGCTACAACGTCTTCGCCGCCGTGATCATTCTCAGCCGCGAGATCTTGGTTTCCGGCTTGCGCGAATTCCTGGCCGAGCTGAACGTGAAGGTCCATGTGACCCAGTTGGCCAAGTGGAAGACGATGCTGCAGATGGTCGCCCTAGCCGTGCTGGTCGCTGGTCCGGCCGGCGAGCGCTTCGTAGCCGGCGTCACGAAGACGGGGCTGGGCCTGCTCTGGCTGGCGGCCCTGCTGACGCTATGGACGGGCTATGATTATCTCCGCGCCGCGGTAAGGCACGCGATCGAGACCTGAGCATGGCCGCCCAGCAGCACACGGTGACATTGCGCTACTTCGCCTGGATCCGGGAACGCGTGGGCCGGGCCGACGAAAGCGTCGTCCTGCCCAGTGACGTACGGGACGTCGCCGCCCTCGTATCGTGGCTGCAATCGCGCGGGCCGGAATATGCCCATGCCTTCGAGCGCGCCGAATTGGTGCGCGCAGCACTCGACCAGGTGCACGCCAAACCGGCGGCTTCGCTGCACGGCGTCCGAGAAATTGCGTTCTTTCCACCTGTGACGGGAGGCTGAAGCCTTGAGCGTACGGGTCCAGGCGGAAGACTTCGACGCCGCCGCAGAGGTCCGCGCGCTGCTCGCCGGCCGGACCGACGTCGGCGCGGTCGTGACCTTCACGGGACTGGTCCGGGGCGGCCCGAGCGGCGGCGGCGTCCGCTCCATGACTCTCGAGCACTATCCCGGGATGACGGAAGCCGAACTCGCTCGCGTCGAGCGGGAAGCTCACGACCGCTGGCCCCTGTCCGCGACACTGATCGTGCACCGCTTCGGCACACTTCATCCCGGCGACAACATCGTGCTCGTCATCGCCTGCTCGGCCCACCGCCACGCGGCGTTCGAAGCCGCAGAGTTCCTCATGGACTACCTTAAGGCGCGGGCTCCCTTCTGGAAGAAGGAAGTGGCTGCGGACGGAACCGAGACCTGGGTCGACGCGCGCGAGAGCGACGACAAAGCGCACGACCGCTGGGCCGGGCGGCGAAACCTTTAGCGCGTTAACTTTCCCCATCGCAAAACGACCGGATGAGCCCCCCGGCCGTTGTCTTCGGCGCGCCCGTCGCAGGCCGGTTCCAGCCCGCTCGGCACGAAACATGCACGATCGGCGTCGACGATCAGAAAGCCGAGCCCGTTGCCGTGACATTGCGAGAATACACCCCCTGCCGGCGCGCCGCGCCGCCTTCCTCCCCGATTGGAGAGCGGGCGTGAGAGAAGTCGCAAGTTCCGCTCATCCAGACTCCGAACGGCGATTGCCCCCGCAAGCGCGCGACCAATTTCGTGCGACGCGCGATGCGATCCTCAGAACCAGCAACCTGGTCTGGGGCGAGCACTGCCTGGAATGCGCTTTCCCCGCGTGCTACGGCACCTGTACGCTCTACCCGGCGCGAAACGACCTCAATTGCCGGCGTTTCGAAACGGGAATCGAAACGATCGACCGCGGCCGCAATAGAGCCGTGAGTGTCGGCTTCCGACGCTGGGCGAAGCTCGAAGGCCGCGGCCCGGTTGGCCTGCGCGGCAAACGGAGCGCATCGGCGCTCGAGTTCGTCGACCGAGCGGCGGAGCGAGCGCTTCGGCGCTTCTGGCCACGCTACATCTCCACGTCGGTCAGCCGGCGCTGGGACCTCTTCTCTCGCAACCTGGCGCGTCGGGGCGACCGTTTTACGACCGCAATCGTCTTCGCCGTCGAGACCTGGAACGCGTCGAGCGCGCCGATCCCTCTGCGCATCAGTTTCGTCTCACTGCAGGCGAAAGCGGTTGCCGAGTTCGGGGTCGCGGCTCGCCCCGGACACCTGCGCGCCGCGATACCGGTGACGGCGATCCGCCAGTTCGTGCCTCTCGACGAGCCCTATGCGGTGCGCATCGAGGTTGCCGGCGGCGAAGCCGCCCCGCCATTGGTGTTCGGCCAGCTCGACTTCGTCGAACGGGTCCTGGGCGACACCTTGCCCTGGCTCGATGCGACGCTCCCTATAGCGCCGATCGCTTCGCCGGCCTCGGTCCTGGCGCCACCTGTTCGAGTTGTGCCCGGCCCGCGACCGGCACGTCCGCGCATCAAGTGCGTGGTCTGGGACCTCGACAACACCCTGTGGACGGGAACTCTGGCCAAGGACGGGCCGGAAGGCGTGCGACCACGCCCCGAATCCGTTGCTCTCCTGCACACCCTCGACGCGCGCAGGATCCTCAACTCCATCGCCTCGAAAAACGATGCACAACCGGCCCTGGCTGCCTTGCAGCGCTACGGCCTGGCCGACTACTTCATCTTTCCACAGATCGGCTGGGGACCCAAAAGCGCGTCGATACGCGCAATCGCAAACGACATCGACATCGCTCTGGACACGTTCGCCTTCATCGACGACCAGCCCTTCGAGCGCGGCGAGGTAATCGAGCTGCTGCCCGACGTCGAGGTATTCGCGGACACCGCGATCGCATCGCTGGCCGGACACCCGCGGTTCGATGTCCCGGTCACGCCCGAAGCTTCACAGCGCCGTCGCTCCTCTCAGACCGAACAGCGCCGCCGCCAGGTCCGCATGGAGTCCGGCCTCGACTATGATGCGTTCCTGCGATCCTGCGAGTTGCGGCTGAGCATCGCTCCGCTCACGATCGCATCGGCGCCCCGTGCACACGAGCTGACCGAACGCACCAATCAGCTCAATACGTCGGGACGCCGCTATACGCGCGCGCAGATCGACGCATTGGCTCGCGGGGAGCACCCCAGGCTGCGGGCCGACGTTCTCTCCGTGTCGGATCGCTTCGGAGAGTATGGGCTCGTTGGCTTCCTCGTCCTCGATCGCGTCGATTGGACCATCCAAGCCTTCTTCATGAGCTGCCGCGTCCAGCGCAAGCGGGTCGAGCACGCCTTGTTTGCGAGCCTGCTCGCGGAGGCGGCCGCGGCAGGAAGTGATGCCGTGGACGTCATCTATCGTCCGAGCTCCCGGAATGGCCCCGTGTTGGCAATGCTGGAAGAGCTGGGATTCCGCCGCAGCGAAGACGCCGATGGTGCCCAACGCCTGCGGCGCAGCACCACCGTGCCCATCGAAGGCGCCGATATCGTCACCGTCGCCATTGAGACACCCCACCGATTGCCCGAGGCCGGAGAATGACAGGAAACATTCTGCAAAGGCTGCGCACCAGCGCCGGAAACCGTCTCGCGCGACATTGGCGCATCGACGACCTGCCCAGCCGGCTCGATCGCCCCCTGGTCAGCTTCTCCTTCGACGATTTCCCGCGCAGCGCAGCAACCACCGGCGCCCGCATTCTCACCGATGCCGGGTATCGCGGGACCTACTACGTTTCTGGCTGCTTTGCAGGACGGACGATCGACGGTCTGGAGCACTACAGGACAGACGATCTGATCGACCTCGCCCGCGACGGCCACGAGATCGGCTGTCACACCTTCGATCATTTGCGCATGCCGCGAAGCAACCGCGCCGATGTCGCCCGCTCCATCGCCAGGAACCGCGAGTTCGTGCGCTCCGTCCTCGGCCCCGAGTACGAGATGTCCAGTTTCGCGTATCCGTACGGCGCGGTCAGCCTGTCGCGCAAATGGCAGGCCGCATCGCTTTATCCGATCTGCAGATCGATCGAGCCCCGGGTGAACGCAGGCTTGATCGATTTCGCACAAATCGGCGCATTGGGCCTTGAAAACCGCGATCTCGATCTCGGCAGGATCGCGGCCGCCCTCGACGAGGCGCTCGAACGCAACGGATGGGTGATTTTCTTCACTCACGACGTATCGGATCGACCCACCATGTTCGGCTGCCCCACCGCCGCCTTCTCCGAGGTAGTTCGCATGGTTGCGGAGCGCGGTATCGACGTACTGCCTGTCAAACACGCAGCCGCGCGCGCCCGCTTCGGCTGAGGCCGTCGATCCTCGTCCAGCGCCAGCGGGACATCGAGGGCACTTCAATCCAGGCGGGGCAGATCCAACCTGTGCGCCATTCCCTGTGCCGCCCCGTTCAGTGCCGGGTAGCGCGCCAGAACCAGCGGATCGTGGCCCGGCACGACCCGTCGGGCCGAGCCCGCCAGCCTCTGCAGCGTTACATATCCGCGCAGAACGTCTTCCATGTCCGCGACGATCGGAAACGGTTTTCCGCGCTCGAAGTTCTCGTAGTAGTGCGTCGCGTCCGAGGCGAGCACGACCGGGCCGGCTGCTGTTTCGACCCTGACTGCCTGTAACCCGCGCGAGTGCCCGCCGATCTTGTGCACCGTCACACCCGGCGCCACCTCTCCGTCACCCTCGTGAAAGATCACGCGTCCACTGTAAACGTTGCGGACCATCTCGCAGACATGATCGGCAGTGAACGGAATGCGCATGTGATCGAGGCACATGCACGGCCCCGTGGCATACGCCATTTCGGCGGCCTGGAGATGAAACCGGGCCTTCGGGAAGGCCGACAGCGTCCCGGCGTGATCGTAGTGCATGTGGGTGACGATAACCGTGTCGATCGTGGCGGCATCGATCCCGAGGAGCCCCAGCGAGGCCGTCGGGGTGCGCAGGATCTTCCGGTTGCGCCTCGCGGCCTCCCCGTCTTCGAAGCCTGTGTCCACGACAATCGTTCGACGCTCGTTCCTGATCACCCAGACGAAGTAGTCCATCGGACCCGGCGCGTCGTGCCGCTCGTCCATGATGAAATTGTCCGCCCTGAGCCGATCGAGCTTCTCGGCATACTTGACGGCCAGAATTTCGTAGTGCTCGGACATCGTGTGGCCCCGTTGCGGATCGATCTCAGGATGCTCGAACAATAGGGCATCGCCACCGTCCCGCAACGGCGTTCGCACCGCAACAGGGGAGCCTCACATGGCGTCCAACGTGTCGTTCCTGCAGGAACTCCTGAGCAGCATCGCCGATCGCGGGCGTCAGCTGATCCCTGCCGGACTCTCGAGCGCCGGAAAGAAAGGCGGCATCGAGCCGCTCGCGGAACAACTCTTGACCGGGCGCGGCGAAGCCTCGGGCGTCGCCCTGGCCCGGGAAGTCATGGAGCGCTACCGAAAGCTCGGTCCCCAAGAGCGGCTGGCCTTCATCAAGTTCATCGCCCAGCGGTTCAAGCCTGATCCCGAGAAAGTCGCGCGGGCGGCGACCAGCTACCTCGCGGCTCCCTCGGACGAGACGCTGCGCGACCTGCAACAGGCAGTCGAGAGCCCGCGCCAGGAATTCTTCCGCCGCCTGAACCGCGCCCCGGGAGCAACGGCCGACATCGTCGCCATGCGCCGGGACCTGCTGAAGGCCCCGAAGTCGGACCCGGCCTACGGCCTGGTGGATAGCGACCTCCAGCACCTCTTCGCCTCGTGGTTCAACCGAGGTTTCCTGGTTCTGCGGCGCATCGATTGGCAGACGCCCGCCGCGATCCTGGAAAAGATCATCCGCTACGAAGCCGTGCACGAGATCCAGGGCTGGGACGATCTTCGCCGACGCCTCGACCCTGCGGATCGGCGTTGCTTCGGCTTCTTCCATCCCTCTCTCGTCGACGAACCGCTGATCTTCGTCGAGGTTGCTCTCATGGACGCGATCCCCGAAGCGATCCATTCGGTCCTGCGCGAGCGACCGAAACAGGCCGGCAGTGCGCATCAGCCGACGACAGCCGTCTTCTATTCGATCTCGAACTGTCAGGAGGGACTGCGCGGCATCTCGTTCGGCAATTTCCTGATAAAGCAGGTCGCGGAGGAACTGGTGCGCGAAGTGCAGAGCTTCGACACCTTCGTCACGCTGTCGCCTGTCCCCAGTTTTGCGCGCGGGCTCGACCGCGCCCTGGCGGCGCGCTCCGATGACGTGCTCAGCGAAGCCGATGCCAAGACACTGGCAGTTCTGCGCGACCCCCGTTGGCTCGACAGCGTCGACGAGGGGGCATCGCTGAAACCGGCGCTGCTCGGCGCAGCCGCGCATTACTTCCTGCGGGCGAAGTCAGCGGACGGCAAGCCGGTCGATCCGGTGGCTCGGTTTCATCTGGGCAACGGCGCCCGGCTCGAACGCGTCAATTGGCTCGGCGATGTCTCCGAGAAAGGCCTGCGTGAAAGTCATGGGCTGATGGTCAACTACCTTTACGACCTCACGGCGATAGAGGCCAACCACGAGGCCTACGAGAACCAGGGCGTCATTGCAGCCGCCAAGAACGTCCGCTCGTTGGTGCGCACCGCCGAGAAGCAGCGCGGCACCACCATGAAGCTGCTCTCCCAGCGGCCACCGGGCAGCAGTACCGACCGGCGCGGATAGACCCGGAAGGATGAACCGGGCTTATGCCGACAACGCGAATCCGTCCCCGTGGCGGACGACCTGGCCGACCGACGGGGTAGGAAAATGGGCCGTGCAGAACAGCGTGCTCGTCCCCGCGAGACGTTCCAGGACCTGCCGCCGCGACCGCCCTGCCTGCGCACTGTCGAAGTCGGACGCCATGCCCAAGTCCGGGTACCGCAGCTGGATGGGGGAATGCAGCATGTCGCCGGTGAGGAAAGCCGCAGGCCTCGCAGCATCCGCACCGAGCTCGACCGAAAAATGATCGATCGTGTGCCCCGGCGTCGGGACGCAGCGCACGGCGTCGCCGGTCGCGTGCGTGCTGGCGATCTCCTGGCACCGCCCCGCTGACACGATCGGCAATACGCTATCGACGATCCACGGCAGCGCTTCGGGTTCCTTCGCCGAGCGCTCGGTCCAGTGCTGCAGCTCTCGGGCCGAAAACAGATAGCGCGCATTGGGGAACGTCGGAACCCAGCGCCCATTGTCGAGACGCGTGTTCCAGCCGACGTGATCGACATGCAGGTGCGTGCACATCACGAAATCGATGTCGGCGGGGCCGACGCCCGCTGCCTGGAGCGTGTCGATGTACCGGCTGTTGTCTTGCATATGCCAGACGGCGCGGTTCGGTCGCGGCTTCATGTGGCCGACGCAGCTGTCGACGAGAATGCGATGATGGCGCGTCTCGATCAGATAGCTCTGGAACGAAAGGATGAGCCGATCGCTACCCGGCTCGAGATACCGCGGCGCCATCCAATTCCGGTTGGCCTCGAGCATCTCCGCGGAGAGATCCGGGAAGAACGTGCGTGCCTCCAGGTACGGGCTCTCCCGCTCGACGATCCGATGAAGCGTGATCTCACCCAGTGGAATGCGAACGTGCATGGCGTTTCTCATTCTCCCCCCGTTTTTCGCGAGTACACGCGACGCGTCCCACTGCATCGCCAGCGACACGGGCGGCACTCAAGTCGCAGCCAGATTTCGTGCCCGCGCGTCGGCGCGCTTGACGTCCCGCGACAGTGCGACCACGGCCACGAACGAGGCCAGCGCGCACACCAGCGTGAAGTAAACCGCGGCTTCCGCGCCGACGCGGCTCAGCAATGCCGCCGACAGGATCGGCGCCACCCCGTTCGCCAGATTTTGCGGCACGGTCAGACGACCCATCGTGACGCCGAACTCCCTGAGGCCGAACAGCCGCAGGGGCAGCAGATTCCGGGCGACAGCGAAAAGACCGTGGCCGGCACCATAGCAGAGCGCCATCAACGATGCTGTCGTGACACCGGTTCCGAAGAACACCAGGATCGTGAATCCGATCGGAGCAAGTGACGCCGAGATCAGGGCGGTCGCCATGATCGGATAGCGTCCGGCCATCAGGAACTCACCCACTCGGGCTGCGGCCTGAGACGGACCCGCGAGCATCCAGATGCCGATGGCCGCCTCGGCGGACAGACCAAGGCCTCGGAGCATGTCCAGCGCCTGCATGTTGAAGCCCCACACGATCAGCCCCTCGAGGCAGCTCCACGTCGCGATCAACACGAATGCTCGTCTGCGCGCGTCCGCCGGCAGAATGCCGTCCCAGGGGGCATCCGGGCTTGCGGTCCCGGACCGGCGGACCGGAGCGGAGCCCGGCAGAGCGAGTACGTGGATCGGAAACGCCACGAAGGCCTGCAACCCGGCGTAGATCGACAGAGTGCCACGCCACCCATAGCGAGCTTCGAGCCAGGCGGTCAGCGGAAGGAACATTGCCGACGTGAGCCCACCGATGATGGTGAGCACCGTCACCGCTCGGCGCGCATGTCGCCCGGAACTTTGGACCACCGCGGGAACCGCGGCATTCGTGAGCGCCATGGGAAGGGATACACCGAGCAAGGCCCAGCCGGCCCAGAACGAGACCGCACCGCGCGATGCCGCCATCAACGCCAGTCCGACCGCGGCTACGAGCGAGCCGCACGCCATCAGCAGGCGCGGTCCGTCGCGATCTATGATCCTGCCGCAATAGGGAGACAGTGCCGCGCTCACGAGCAGCATCACCGTGATGCCGGCGAAAACCAACTCGCGAGCCACCCCCATCGACTGCCCGATGGGGGTACCGAGGACCGCGATCATCGAGAACGAGGTTCCCCAGCCGATGACCTGCGTTAGGCTCACCCCGGTGACGACCGGCAGCAGCTTACGGATCTCGTCGGCGGTCGATTGTGAGCGGAGAACACTCAATGGCGGTGCCCGGGGGAACGCGGTTTGTTACCCCTATAGCCGACCGCCGGTCGGCAACAACCGCCCCCCTGCATTCGGGACCGGCGGGCTGCACTGTCGCCAGTGCAGGGCTCGGCGTGCCCCCTCACTCGAGCCTGATCTTGAGGTCCGTGATCAGGCTGCCCCAACGCTTGCGTTCGGTCGTGATCCAGTCGGCGAACTCAGTCCGGTTGTTCCCGACGGTTTCCATGCCGGCCTTGCCCAAGCGTTCCCGAACCTGATCCGTCTTGCAGACGGCCTGCACGTCGGCTTCGACGCGGTCGGCGATCTCCTTTGGCGTTCCAGCGCGCAGCCCGATGCCGAACCAGGACTGCACCTCGAAACCAGGCACGGTGGCGGCGACCGTCGGGTACTCCGGCGCGAATGCGACCTTTTCGAGCGAGGTCACCGCAATCCCGCGCACATTACCCGCCTGCGCCTGCGGGTAGATCGATGGCAGGTTGTCGAACATCAGATCGACCTGGCCGCCCAGCAGATCGTTCACCGCCGGAGCGGAACCGCGATAGGCGACGTGAACCATGTCGACCCCGGCCATGCGCTTGAACAGCTCGCCGGAGAGATGGATCGTCGTCCCGGAGCCCGACGAAGCGAAGTTCAGCTTTCCGGGGTTCTTCTTGGCATAGTCGATCAGCTCCTTGACCGAGGTGACTTCGGTCAGCGACTTGCGCACGCACAGCAGATTGTAGAAGCGCGAGACGAGCGACAGCGGCAACAGATCTTTCTCGGGGTCGTAGGCCAGCTTGGCGTAGAGATACTGGTTGATCGCGATCTGGGGCGGCACGACGAAGAGGGTGCTGCCGTCCGCCGGGCCTTTGGCGATGCGATCCATTCCGACGTTCGCGGCGGCTCCCGCCACGTTCTCGACGACGACAGTGGTTTTCCAATGCTGGGCCAGCGCGTCGGCGACCACGCGGCCGACGATATCGGTCGCCCCACCCGCCGGGTACGGTACGAGCACCCTGATCGTCTGGGTGCCCGGATAGGTCTGGGCTCTCGCGATGGAGGGAGCGAACACCGTGCCCGCAGCAAGAGTTGCAATGGCATCGCGACGCGTAATTTTCGGCATCTGCTCGACCTCCCGGCTGACTTTATGTCGGACGCTGTCGGACCCGACGCGACCGTTTCGGTGCTCCATGGATAATCAGCAACCCGGACCAGGGGCAAGTGGGACGGCGAGCGGGTTACCGCCGGTCGAAAGAAACATTCGCCCTAAGTCAGCATCGCATTCCCTTGACTTTCGGGTTATAGAAATGACGCCGTCGGCCGCCGCGCCGCCCGGCTGTCCGGATCGTTTCGTGTGTTCGCGTGGGGTTGACCAGCATGCAGCCGGTCGCGTTGTCGGAAGTGATTGCCGTCGGTGAGATGCCGGGCGCAGAACAGATCGAAATTCTGGCCAAGGCCGGTTTCCAGAGCCTGATCAATGTCCAGCCGGAAGGCGAGGTCGAGCGCCATCTGACCTCTGCCAAGCTCGAAGGTCACGCGACAAAGGCGGGACTCGCCTACCGCTACGTTCCCGTAGAGAGCCGGCGCCCGTCGTCCGAGACCGTCGCGGCGTTTGGCGAAGCCCTCAAGGCACTGCCACGGCCGATCTACGCCTGCTGCTACTCCGGCTCACGCGCCGCTGCTGCCTGGGCACTCGCAGCTGCCCCCCAGATGGAATCCGACGCCGTCGTCGCAGCTTGTGCCGCAGCCGGTTACGACATCACGTTCATGAAGGACCGCCTCGAGGCGATCCGCCGCCCACCCGCGGCCGCAGATTGCGCCGCGAACGGACATGCGAAGCGACAGGCGGAAGCGCCGTCGCCCGCTCCGTCGGCCGTTCCTCCCCTGCATCCCGTGGTGATGCTGCCGCGTGCCGCGACCGCCGGCGGTTTCGCCGTCGCCGGCTGAGCGGCATTCCAACCGCCCCCTTTTGTGTCATGCTCCCCGGCGATCGAACCGGGAGAGCAACCCATGACCGACATTCGCGGACAGATCGCCTGGGTCACCGGGGCGGGGACGGGTATCGGTGAGGCCGCAGCGATTGCGCTGGCTGCAAAAGGCGCAGAAGTTGTGCTGTCCGGCCGACGCGAAGCCCCGCTCCAGGCTGTCCGCAAGACGATTGAAAAAGCCGGCGGCAGCGCAACGGTGGCAGCCGGTGACCTCGGTGACCCGCAAGCCGTCGCCCGAATCGCCGGCGACATCGCGACACGTCACGGACGCCTCGACCTCCTTCTCAACAATGCAGGCGTCAACCTTCCCGACCGCAGCTGGGCCCGCCTGACGCCGACAGCGATCCAGACCCTGGTCTCCGGCAATCTCACCAGCGCGCTTCTGGTCGCCCGCGCCGCCATCGAGATGATGCGGCCTCGGCAGGGCGGGCTCTTGATCCACACCGCCTCGTGGGCAGGGCGCTTCGTGGGGCCTGTGCCCGGACCCGTCTACATCGCCGCCAAGCACGGCGTCGTCGCCATGAGTCACTCGATCAATCTGGAAGAATGCGGCAATGGCATCCGGTCCTCGGTGATCTGCCCTGGTGAGGTGGCCACGCCGATCATGGCACTGCGTGATCCGTCTGAGCCGCCGGAGGCTCTCGCACGCATGGTGCAACCCGGCGACGTGGCCGAGCTGGTGGTGTTCCTCGCCGCTCAGCCGCCTCACGTGTGCATCAACGAGGTCTTGATCAGCCCGACCCACAACCGCGGGTACCTCGCTCAGACCGCGCACCGGCGGGCGCAGCAGCAAACACCCCGGAACTGACCTGAGCGCACTTCGGGGTGGTCTTCTGCGAGGCCGGTAGCCTTCGACATCTGTCGCGCCATAACGGCTACCCAGGATGGATCAGGCACGGAGCATGAACATCCCCCGCAGGACGCGGCGCGGGCGACAGTCGGAAACACACACAGCCGCACCCGCCGGTGTTGCCCGAATGCATCTGAGTACGCTCCCCGGAACGCCTGCGACCATGCGGAAGACCGTTCGCCTTGCCCCCGCGTCCGCCTCGGCTATGAATGGGCGCTGTCGTCACGTCCGGGGGAGTGAACATGGTTGCGCGTCGCGGGTTCCTGATCCTCGCATTGGCCGCGCTCGTCACGGCCGCGAACTTCGGCGCCGCGCCCGCCGCCGCGCAGGACGGCACGCTCCACGTCAATCTCGCGCGTGCCCGTACGTCGTTCGGCGTTATGAACACCGACCTCGTCCAGTTCGGGACCTTGTTCGTCAGGCCGCGCACCTCCGCCTCGATGACGCAGCTGGACACGTTGACGTTCGCACCGGAAGCGCTCCAGACGCCGGTGACGGCCGCCTCGGTCACGCTGACCGACATCAAGGGACTGGAGATCGGCGTCAGCCTCTCGAGCTGGATCATGGGCGATCTCGCCTCAATCCAGTCCGAAGCCAAGCGGAACGCCTCGATCTACATCAAGCAGGTCGTGACCGAACGCCTGCGCTCGCCGCTGCGCGTGCTCAACGCCGAAACGATGAAGGATAACCGCAAGTTCTATGCCTCGAGCTACAAGGGCGACTTCGTCTACGAGCTGATCTACGACGTGACGCGGGTGAACGAAGGCGGCCTCGGCTTCGGCCGACCCTTCAAGATCGGCGCCAAGCTCGCGTTCCCATCCAAGGTCGCGATCAAGGGACTGAGCCTCGACGTCAATTACGCGAACTCGTCTATTGCCGCCTTCGAAGGCAGCGCGACGCCGATGTTCTACAAGACCCAGGCTTTCCGCCTTGTCCCCGAAGGCGACGATTTCCGCTTTGTTCCCTACGCGCCGCCACAGCCTCGCCGCTGACCGCCGTCAGCGTCCGCGATACCGCGGCTTGCGCTTCTCGTTGAACGCATCGATGCCTTCCTGCCGGTCTTCCGTCACGATCGTACGGTTGTAGGCCTCGAGTTCGAAAGCGTAGCCGCTGGCCCGGTCGAGTTCCGTCGCCTTGTCGATCGCCTTCTTGGCCTGGCGCACCGAGACCGGCGCATTGGCGGCGATGCGCGCGGCCCGCGCCAGCACCGCCGGCATCAACTCGGCCGCCGGCAGCACGCGGTTCACCAGCCCCCACTGAAGCGCCTCGGCCGACCCGAAAGGCTCACCACAAAGAATGATCTCCTTAGCCCGCCGGGTTCCCACGGCCCGCGGCAGGTTCTGTGTTCCCGCGGCACCCGGCATGATCCCGAGCGTGACTTCCGTCAGCGCAAAACGGGCATGCTCCGCCGCGTAGATGAAATCGCAGGCCAGCGCCAATTCCAAGCCGCCGGCGAACGCCGCACCGTTGACGGCCGCGATGATCGGAACCGGGCAATCCATGATGGCGCGAACCCCCTGCTCGATCACAGCGTGCTGGCGCCGCCACGCCTCGTCGGTCATTCCGCGGCGTTCCTTGAGGTCCGCCCCGGTACAGAACCCTCGCTCTCCTTCGCCAGTGAGCACGAGACAGCGGGCCTGCTCCGGTTCGACGTAGTAGGCCGAAAAGCAATCCCGCAGATCCATCATCATCTGGGTGTTCATGGCGTTGAGCGCCTCGGGGCGGCTCATCGTGACGACAGCCACACCCTCGGTATCGACACGCAGCCGAAGTGTCTCGAACGCCGTCCGCATCGATCCTCACCCACAGGCTCGGGATCGCACCGGTCGGCGACCCGCAACATTTACTGCGTCACAACTCGATACCACTCGTGGCCGCGAAGCGCCGCAGCTCTGCCCGCACATCCACGCCGGAATGCGAGGTTTCGAGGAGCCCCCGCAATCGAGCGCTCAGCGCCGCAGAATCGAGCCCCAGCAGCATTGACTTGACTGGCCCGATCGACGACGCCGACATCGACAGCGACCGGAACCCCAGACCCAGCAGCGCCATCGCTTCTATCGGTCGCCCCGCCATCTCCCCGCACAACGTGACGGCCTTACCGTGCCGCTTCGAAGCCGCCACGATCGTGGACAGCGCGCGCAGAGCCGGGAGGGAGAGCGGATCGTATCGGCGCGCCACACGGTCATTGCCGCGATCCGCGGCGAACAGATACTGCATCAGGTCGTTCGAGCCCACCGAAGCGAAATCCACCCGAGGCAGAACACTGTCGATGTCGTAGAGCAGCGCCGGCACTTCGATCATCACGCCGATGCGGACTTGGGCGGGCTCTTCGCGACCGCGCTGACGCATCAGCTCGCGCTCCCGCTCGATCAGCGACTTTGCAGCGTCGATCTCGGACACCTCCGTGATCATCGGCAGCAGCAGCCGCAGATCACGCCCGGCGCCGGCACGAAGCATGGCACGGACCTGCGTGCGCATCAGCCCCGGCCGATCGAGCGACATGCGGATGGCGCGCCAGCCCAGCGCCGGGTTCTCCTCGTGCGGCTGACGCAGATACGGCAGGGACTTGTCGCCGCCGACGTCGAGCAGGCGGAACACCACCGGCCGCCGCCCGGCCTGTTCCAGAATCGAGCGATACATCTGCCGCTGCCGCTCGAGCCGCGGCAGCGTGCGTGATACCATGAACTGCAGCTCGGTGCGGAAAAGACCGATCCCGTCGGCGCCGGACGCATCCAGCTGTGGCATGTCCACGAGCAGCCCCGCATTGATGTGCAGCGAGATGCGCTCCCCGTCGCGGGTCACCGGCGAAGTATCCTTCATCGCACGGTACTTGCGCTGCTTGCGCGCCTGGAAGCGGGCCTGATCCGCGTAGGACGCGATCACCCCGCTGGACGGACGGATGTGGACCTCGCCCGTCGTCGCATCGACGATGATGGGATCGCCCGCATCGACACGCTCTACGACGCCACGCGCACCGCCGATCGCAGCCAAGCCCATCGCTTTTGCGACGATCGCCACATGGCTCTGGCTCGCAGCGTCCTCGATGACCAGACCTTTGATCCGGGTCCGGTCGTAGTCGAGAAGATCGGCGGGGCCCATGGAGCGTGCCACGACGACCGCGTCGGTCGGCAAGGCTCCGGTCGCGCTCTTGAGACGGGAATTGCCGGACAGGACGCGAAGCAGCCGGTCCGAGAGTTCGTCGAGGTCGCGCAGCCGGTCCCGCAGGTATGTGTCTGGCTGGCCGAGCAGGCGCGCGCGGGTATCGTTCTGGACGCGCTCGACCGCGGCTTCCGCCGTGAGCCCGCCTTTGATCGCCTCCTTCATGCGACGCAGCCAGCCCCGATCGTGGGCGAACATGCGATACGCCTCGAAAACCTCGCGGTGCTCCCCGCTACCCGCGAGATCCCCCTGCTCGAGGAGTTCGTCGAGCGTCGCCTGCAGTTCGTCGACGGCGGCTTCGAGCCGCCGCGACTCCGCCTCCGGGTCCTCGCTGCGCAGTTCCGTGACGATGACCCGGCTCTCGTGCACGACGACGTGCCCCAGCGCGAGCCCCTCGGACATGGCGTGTCCCTTGACGACATGCCCCGTCGCCCTGCTGAACTCGCTCGCAGAGTTGACCCCCGCGACGTCGCCGGAAACGAGATGCTCCGCCAGAACCATGGCCGTCGTTTCGAGGACTTCGACGTCTTCCTCGGAATATTCCCGCTTGGTCTTGTTCTGGACGACCAGCACGCCCATTACGTCGCCGGCGCGAAGGATCGGCACCGCCAGCAGAGAATGATAGATCTCCTCACCCGTTTCCGGCCGATAGGAAAAGGCCGGATGCGACTGCGCGTCGGGCTCGTTGATGGGTTGTGCCAGCTCCGCGCACCGGCCCACGAGGCCTTCGCCCCGACGCATGAACGTGTTGTGCACGGCTCCCGGGTTCAGGCCCTCGGTGGCGAACAATTCGAGGGATCCGTCCTGCCGGCGGATGTAGATCGAGCACACTTCGGACACCATGAGTCCGGCGATCTGGCGGACGATCCTGTCGAGCCGGCCTTGACCATCGACCGGCTCGGCCATGATCTCCCGCAGCCGCCGCATGATGATGCGCAGCGCCGGCTCGGTCGCGCTCTTGCGCGGATCTGCTCCATGCTTGTTCTGCATGAGCCCAACGAACCTTGCAGGAGGCGAGTGCGCCCGCTGCGCTCAGGGTTCCGCCCGGCGGACGCCGGTCGGCAGTTTCCCGAACAGACGCCACGGCCGGGCCGTGGGCGCCTCTTACTCCTTGTCGAGACCGTAGAGGGCGTGCAGTGTCCGCACGGCGAGTTCGGCATAAGCGGCATCGATCAGAACGGAGATCTTGATTTCCGAGGTCGTGATCGCGACGATGTTGATGCCCTTGTCGGCGAGCGCCTTGAACATTTGCGCCGCGACGCCGGCATGACTGCGCATCCCGATGCCGACGACCGAGACCTTGACCACGTCGGCCGACGAAACCACGTCGAAATAGCCGATATCCTTCTTGGCGCCCTTGAGCACCTCGAGCGTCCGCGGCAGCTCGCTCTGCTGCACGGTGAACGTCATGTCCGTGTTCTTGCCGTCCGAGGAAACGTTCTGGACGATCATGTCGACGTTGATGTTGGCATCCGCCAGCGGACCGAAGATCCGCGCAGCCACACCCGGCTTGTCCGCGATCTTGAGCAGGCTGACCTTGGCTTCGTCCTTGGCAAAAGCGATGCCGGACACGACTTGCTGTTCCACGATCTCGTCCTCGCTGCATACGACTGTGCCGAGTTCACCCCAGGTCTCCGGTGTCGTCGGCTTCATGCTGTCGGGCGGCACGAAGCTGGAGAGCACGCGCG
>CAYMEB010000088.1:0-17385 GCA_964389095.1 uncultured Hyphomicrobiaceae bacterium | reverse complement strand
TTCCGCGCAACGCCGCCGCCCCGCCTCCTACACCACGCCCCGGGACGCCGCCGGTTGCAGAAGTCAACAAGCGCAACCGGGACAGCTGGCTGCCGCTATTCCCGACTCACGATCCCGAGTTCTGGAAAGGGGCGGAAGACAAAGCGTTCTCCATCGTCGGGCGCAATGACGACGGCGAGATCGTCGCAACGCAAGCCCTGCGGGTCTTCGAATGGCCGGAGACGAGCTTCGGGGCCGAAGCCGAGTCGTTGCGGCTGCTCTATCGCGACCCCAAGGTGCACGCATTGCCGGGGGAGAGTTGTGTCGTCACGGCAAAGAAAGCCTGGCGACTGAGCGGACGGGTCGCCTTTTCGGGAGGGATCTGGTTCCGTCCGGATTTCAGGGGCCGCAAACTCACCGGCATCATGGTGCGGCTGGGGCGTGCCTACGCGATCGCCCACCATGACATCACGCACAACACCGCCATGATGTCGGAGACCGTCTTCAACAAAGGCCTCTACAAGGAGGTCGGCCACTCGAACTTCGACGAGTGGGTGGAGATGCGCGGATCCCGGCTCGGGACCTTCCGGCTGAAGCTGATGTGGATGGACGTGCCGGAGTTGCTGGACGACTTCGCCAACTTCCTGGAAACGCTCGACTCCGAGGGGCTACCGCCGAAGCGAGATCCCAGAATCGGGCAGCGACACGCTCAGTAGTGCGGGGCTTCCGGCGGCGCTACGGAACGGGGCGATCACGCGCCAATAGCAATGGCGGCGCGTTCCTTCCTGTGGCCATTCGATATCGCAGTCGACCTGCTCGACCAGCGGCGCACCCCAATTGAGCGCGTCTTCGTAGGCGTTGCTGACCCACCGGCCGTAACGGACATCCGGCTGATCGACGACGCGCACACGGCCGTTCTTGCTGCGCCAATAACGCGCAAGTTCGGAGAATCCTGCGCCCATGGCGTCGACCTCGAAGCCGGAGCGCGAAGGCGAGATCACGATGTAGCGTCCGCCGAACCCCTTGTTGAGCAGGCGCCACATGCGTTCCATGTCGAGCACGCCGTCGAGTTCGCGCCAGATGCGAACGAGTTCGACTGCCAGGGGGGCCTTGCGCGCGGCTTCCCGGCTGGCGGCCCTGCGGCGGAAGCGATCGACACCGGCATCCTGTGCCTGGGCTGCGATTTCGCAAGCCGCGGAGACGAGCGCACCGATGCTCGCGAACGGATAGCGCGTCTGCCGGGTACCGTCGTGCACTTCGAGGGTCGCGGGCAGATCCCTCTGATCGGCCAGGAAGAACAAAGCACCGGCGAATGCCTTGGGAGACACCTTGGCCGGCCGCAGCGCCAGGACCAGATCCTTGTCGGCACGTACGACCGAGACCCAACCGGCATTGACGATCATGAAGCGGCGAAAATCGAAGCCGCTCTCGGCCGCGTCGAGTGACCGACGCAACGAGGGCGAGGCCGCATCCCGCTGCTCACCGTGCTCGTCGAAAAACAGATCCAACACCATCGATCCACGGGCCCCCGCCCCACCCCGCTTCCGAGTCCTCGGACAGGCAAAGGAGGAAATTTTTAATACTCGGTTGCCTAAGTGGAAAATAATGCACTCTGGCGCTCGTCGAAGCCGCCGGCGCCCTGCCGGTTGTGGGTGCACCGCGACCAGGAGGAGCGCCATGACCTCGACGGATCGGCATATCGGCATGCGGCTCAAGTCGCGCCGGCTGGAGCTCGGCATCACAGAAGCGGAGCTCTCCCTCAGCCTCGGGCTCGCCATCGACGAGCTTGTGGAGATCGAGGCGGGCCGGCGCCGGCTCGTGCCCGACCTGATGGCGCGGGCCTGCACGGCCCTGGATGCGACGGTTGCCTATTTCTTCGCTGGACAAACCAGCCCAGCACTCGAGCCGGCAGAATATCCACCGGCAGTGCCTCCCAGCGCTCCATCTGCCTGACGGGCGTCAGCCCCGATTGCCGCCCAGAAGCTTGCGGCTGACGACGACGCGCATGATCTCGTTGGTGCCTTCCAGGATCTGGTGCACACGCAGGTCCCGCACCAGCTTCTCCATGCCGTAATCCTTGAGGTAGCCGTAGCCGCCGTGGAGTTGCAGGGCCTCGTTGACCACCTCGAAGCCGCGATCGGTGGCATACCTCTTCGCCATCGCGGAATACATCGAGGCCTGCGGGTCGGCGCGGTCCATGGCGTCGGCGGCGCGATAGATCATCAACCGGGCGGCCTCCAGGCTGGTCGCCATGTCGGCTATCTTGAACTGCAGCACCTGGAAATCGGCGAGGTTCTTCCCGAACGCCTTGCGCTCGAACATGTAGTCTCGGGCTTTGTCGATCGCGAACGCAGCAGGGCCGAGCGAGCACGCTCCGATGTTGATGCGGCCGCCGTCGAGCCCCGACATGGCGAAGCGGAAGCCCTTGCCTTCGATACCACCGACGAGGTTGGCCGCCGGCACCCTGCAATTCTCCATGATGACCTGACGCGTCGGCTGCGCGTTCCAGCCCATCTTCTTCTCGTTGGCTCCGAACGACAGACCAGGGGTATCTTTCATGATCGCGAAGGCGGACACGCCGTCCGGGCCTTCCCCGCCGGTGCGCGCGAACAGGAAATAAAAATCGGTCGCGCCCGCGCCGGAGATGAACTGCTTGGTGCCGTTGAGAACGTAGTGGTCGCCGTCCTTGCGCGCGGTGGTCTTGAGCGCAGCCGCATCGGATCCAGCGCCGGGCTCGGTGAGGCAGTAGGAGGCGAGCCAGTCCATGCTGGCGAGCTTCGGCATCCAGGCTGAGACCTGCTCATCGGTCGCGTACTTGCTCACCATCCAAGCGACCATGTTGTGAATCGAGACGTACGCCGAGATCGCCGGGCAGCCGTAGGCCAGCGCCTCCATGATCAGCGCGCCGTCGAGACGAGACAGACCGGAACCGCCCTTCTCGGTGGGGACGTAGATCGTCGCCATCCCGAGTGCGGCAGTTTCGCGGATGACATCAACCGGGAAGTGCCCTTTCTCATCCCACTCGAGCGCGTATGGAGCAAGGCGCTCCTTGGCAAAGTCGAGCGCCGTCTGCTGGATCGCAGCCTGTTCTTCCGTCAGAGCAAAGTGCATTGGCGCCACTGCCTCATTTTCGCTTTGAAGCCTCGGCCGCGAGCAGCCGCTCATACTCACCTGCGAGCGCGGGATCTCCGTAGTTGCCCGCGCTGACCTTGTTGTAAACGGGCGTGTTGACCCAGGTGTCGACGAAAACCAGGACACGCTCGCCGACAGCGGGATGGAGCCCGCAGTCCGACGAATCGAGCGCGACCGCGAACTCGCTTCCCTCGCGCACGCCCTTGTAGACCTTCAGGACCTTGAAAGTCGCCGCCGTTCGCAACGTTCCCGCCGGGCGCGGCGCCGGTCGCAGTCGCAAGACCTCACCCTCGAAGATCGCGGTCGCGCGCGCGACGTGCTCGGCCGGCGGCAGGGCCCTGGTCTCGCACGCGGCCGATGCGCCGCTGCCGGGAGCGAGGACGGCGGCCAGTACGGCCAGAACCATGGTTCGCCCGCGTCCGGTCATGGAACGATCCTGGCAGCGTTGCGCCGCAGGACCTCCTCGGCCTCCGCAACCATCCTCTCGACTATGACACCGGCAGGCTCGATGGCATCGATGAGACCGATGCCCTCGCCGACGATCGGCGGCGCCACCGCGGCATCGCCTGCCAGGTAGGCGGCGGCATAGCGCTCCCGCTCTGGCTGCCCGGCTGAAACGAGGTCGGCCTCGCGTCCGATCCAGGTCTCCAGGAACGGATTGCGCAAGGTCCGGATGTCGAAGCGCGCAGGCCAGTTCAGACCGCGCGCGATATCGGTGACTTTCTGGCGAACGGTGTCATCGCCTGTGGCCGCGACGGCTGCGGCATGAGCGTTGGGATGCACGAGGGCCTCGGGCGTCGCCCAGAAGCGGGAGCCCACGACCACGCCGTCCGCTCCCAGCATCATGGCTGCAGCCAGGCCTCGACCGTCCGCTATGCCACCGGCCGCGCACACCAACGTCTGGGGCGAACGGGCCGCCGCCAGATCGGCCACCTCGGGCACAAGCGTCATGGTCGCGCGCCGCTCACCATGACCTCCCGCCTCACCGCCCTGGGCGACGACCACCTGTGCGCCTGCGTCGAGGGCGGCCTCCGCGTCCCTGCGGGTCTGCACCTGGCAGATCAACAGCGCGCCGGAGGCGTGAACCTTGCCGGCGAACGGCGAGGGGTCCCCGAACGATAGGAAAACCGCTGCGGGCCGCCGCTCCAATACGAGGTCGAGCAATTCCGGCTGCCCGGCGAGCGACCAGGTGATGAAGCCGCAGCCGACCCGCTCGTTCCCGGCCGCCCGAAACTCCCGATCCAGCCATTCGCGCTGACCGTAGCCACCGCCGACCATGCCCAAACCGCCGGCACGAGAGACCGCTGCGGCAAGCGCGCCGCCGCTGGCGAGGGCCATGGGCGCGCCGATGATCGGATGGCGGATCCCCAGCCGTTCAGTCAGTCGCGTCGATATCGCCATGTCGACCTCTCGGTCCCGCGTTCAGTCAGCTTGCGCCAGCCGCCGCTCGAGTAGACGCGCGCTCCGCAGCAGGCGACCGTCGTCACCTCGGGCACCCACGATCTGCACGCCGATGGGGAGGCCGTCCGCCTCCAGCAGCGGCAGCGTCACGCAGGGGACGCCGATGTACGTCCAGAACGCATTGAATACGGGATTGCCGGTCGATGCGAGGCCCTCGGGAGCGGGGCCGGGAGCCGCGGGAGTCAGGATATTGCCGTAGTTGATGAGGATCTGCGCGATGGATGCGTAGATGCCCTCGCGCTCCTCCAGAGCCCGAACATACTCGGTTCCCTTGATCTCGCGCCCTTCCGCGATCTGACCGGCCAGGCGCGAAGAAATCAGTTCCGGGTTGCGATCGAGCAAAGGACCATAGTGCGCGGCCAGTTCGACATTCTGGACGATGCGCGCATTCGCGAGCCCGCGTTCGATGGTCAGGTCGAGACCTTCCTCCTGAGCACTCAGGCCCAGTTCGCCGACGAGTTCCTCGAACGCCTCGCGCAGGACGGGCGCCGCATCGGCCCACGCCGCCGTTTTCACAAAGGCGAACATCGGGTCGACTTTCCAAGCCATCGTGGCGGAGGCGAGCAGATTGGGCCGGACGGTATCCCGTGTCGCCGGATCCGCCGCGTCGCGCCCGAAAAGGACATCGCCGAGCAACGCAAGGTCCTCCACCGACCGCGCATGAACCCCGACGGTGTCGAGCGAATGCGCCTGCGTGAGCACACCTCCGCGCGGAATTGCGCCGAAGGTAGGCTTGAACCCGTAGATCCCACAGAACGACGCCGGTCTGATCACGGAACCGCCGGTCTGCGTGCCCAAGGCGGCGGGCACCATGAAATCCGCCACAGCGGCCGCGGAGCCGGACGAGGAACCACCGGGCGTACGCCCCGCAGCGACCGGATTGCGCGTGACGTTCGGCGTCAGCGTGGCGAGTTCCGTCGTCACCGTCTTACCGAGGACGATCGCTCCTGCGGCGCGCAGAGCCGCGACGCAGACCGCGTCATTCTCGGGGCGGCGGCCGGCAAAGACCGGGCTGCCGTTCTCGGTCGGCAAATCCCTGGTATCGATGATGTCCTTGACGCCGATCGGCACGCCGGCAAGAACGCCGGTGCCGCGACCCGATCGCACCGCCGCATCCGCCGCGCGCGCCTGCCTCAGGGCATAGTCACGGTCGAGGGATGCCCAGGCCTTCACCTCGGGCTCCCGGGCCTCGATCCTCTCCAGGCAAGCCGAAACGAGTGCTTCGGAGGAGATGTCCCCACGCGCGATGCCCGCGGCGGCCTCGACGACTGTCAGCCTTGAAAGGTCGGTCATTTCATCCCCACTGGGAGCCGGGCCGCGAGCTTGGTACGCGCCGGCTTCCTGCGGGTTTTGTCACGCGAATTCGGCGATGTCGACATCGCCGAACCGCGAGCAGTCCTTACGCCCCCGCTCAGAAGGGCCGGCACGGGATCGAATTGATCGAGCAGTTCCAGGCGCCGCCGAGCCCGCCCCGATCGCAGCTGACCGATTTCGCCTCGGACAAGCGCCAGCTTCCCCAGCTTCCGCCGTACTCCCAGGCGGTGAAGCTCTGCCACGAACCGATCGCCGAACTCTCGGCTTCCTGCTTTGTAGCGCCGCTGCCCGAACCACTGTGGTAATGGTCGATGAAGCAGGTCTTGCGACCGACCTTGCGCATCGAATGAAGGTTGTGCATGCCGGTCTCTTCGGCCCGCACCTGCTGGTAACGCTTCTTCTTCGGCGCGCCCGATGCGTCCTGCGCGTGCGCAATGCCGGCGACGCTCAGGGCCGCGAAACCGAGAAATATTCCACAGACAATCTTCTTCATCCGACGGTCCTCCGCTGAATACGGAGGGAACACTTTCAGATTCTCACCGGAGCAGGGAGGTGCTAGTTGGCCGCATGATCGAAATCGTCGAACGATGAGGTGTCTATGCTACAGTGCCTGTGTGCACGGGCTCCGAAACCGTTCGATTTGCGTCAGACGGCGAGCCGGGCGAGCGCTTCCCGGATCTTGGGGGGAATCGACGCGGCCTTCTGATCGTTCCGGGTCACAAAGACGTGGACGAAATGCCCGTCCGCGCGGGCGATGTCTTCTCCAGCGCCGAACAATCCGACTTCATATCGGACGGATGAACTTCCCAGCCGACCGACGCGCAACCCCGCCTGCACGACCTCCGGGTAGGCGAACGAAGCATGAAAACGGCAAAAGGTCTCCGGCGTGATGCCGATGACCGGATCGGTGTGAAAATCGAAACCGCCAGCTTCGATCAGGTAGCGATTGATGATGGTGTCGAAATACGAATAGTAGGTCACGTTGTTCACATGACCGTACACGTCGTTGTCCATCCAGCGGGTCGGTATGTCCAGGAACCAGCGATACGATTCGCGCAGTTCCGGCGGCTTGCGCTCGCTCATTTACCCGCTCCCGGATGCAGCGCGGCGACGGCGATCATTTCGACGAGGTAGCGCGGATCTGCAAGCCGCGCTTCCACACAGGCGCGTGCCGGCGGAGCCGCGCCGGCGAGCCAGCGGGTCCACACCTTGTTCAGCGCCTCACGATGTCGGATGTCCGACAGCAGGATAGTGACTTGTACGAGACTGTCACGCTCGACACCGACCAGCGACAGGCAATGGTCGATGTAGGCGAGCGTCTGACCCACCTGACCGGCGATGTCGAGACTCTTGTCGTCGGCCATGGATACGCACGTCGCGAAGCCGCCCACCGCCACGACGTTGGAAAGCATTCCTGCTTCCGGCTCGTAGCGGTGGATGCGCGACCCAACCCCAGCCGGGCTCATTTGACAGCGGTCACCTGGATCTCGACCAGCATCTTCGGGTCGGCCAGCTTCGCCTCGATGCAGGCGCGGACAGGGAGGTTCTGGCCGCCGTTCCAGGCCGTCCAAACCTCGTTCATGCCATCCCGATAGCGGATGTCGGAAACCCAGATCGTCGCCGAGACGACCTTGGACTTGTCCGTGCCGCAGAGCTTCAGCAGCCGGTCGATCTCGTCGATCACCTGCTTGGTCTGGCCCTTGATGTCGGCGCTGGTGTCCTTGGGCGTGATGCCGGCCAGAAAGACGAAGCCGTTGGCTTCCACCGCGCTGGAGAGAATTTTCGAAGGCTCGTGCCGCTTGATCGTCATGATGCTCGGACTCCGTTCGATTGAACCGCGTCGTTCATAGCAGCAATCTCGCCGCCGTGAAGACGTGGTCTGCGGCTGGCGCGGCCTTCCCATGCGCCGCAGGATGGCGCAAGCTGACAGGAGGGAGCCCGGGAAAGGGCGCGGCAACGGTGCGACGAGCATGAAGCGGATCGGTTTCTACTCCGGGTCGTTCGATCCGGTCACGGCGGGTCATACGGACGTCATCGCGCGGGCCGCGCGCCTGGTGGATGTGCTCCACGTCGGCATCGGGCTGCATCCGGGCAAATCGCCGATGTTCTCGGTCGAGGAGAAGATCGAGATGCTGCGCCTCGACTGCGCGCCGATCGCTAAGAAGACGGGATGCCGGATCGAGCCCATGACCTTCGATGGGCTGACCGTCGATGCCGCCCGCGGCGCGGGAGCGCAGACGATCTTCCGCGGACTGCGCGATGGAACCGACCTCGACTACGAAATGCAGATGGCCGGTATGAACGCAGCGATGGCACCCGACATCGAAACGGTGTTTCTCCCAGCGAGTCCGGGCGTTCGGCACGTCGCGGCGACACTCGTGCGGCAGATCGCACAGATGGGTGGCGACATCTCCGCCTTCGTGTCGAAGGACGTAGCAAAGAGGGTGAAAGCCAAAATCGGGAAGCGCAAGTGATCGGATCGCCCACCGTGGAACCTTCGCCGGAGATCGTCGCTGCGCTCTCCCGGCTGGGGCTGCTGCGCTCGGGCGAGAAGGTGCGCTACACCGCTTTGACCGGCGGCGTCTCTTCCGACATCTGGAAGGTCGAGACGCCGCGCCAGGTCTTCTGCGTAAAGCGTGCGCTGGAAAAGCTGAAGGTCGCGCAGGACTGGCGCGCACCCGTGATCCGCAGCCGCTACGAGCATGCCTGGATCACCGCCGCCCGCGCCATCGAACCCGCCGCGGCACCCGAGCCGCTGGGCTATGACGAGCAAGCGGGCCTCATCGCGTTGCGGTACTACGATCCGGCAGATTATCGCTTGTGGAAGGAGGAGTTGCGGCAGGGACGAGTGGACCCCGCCGTCGCCGCGACGCTCGGACGAAGGCTGGCTCGAATCCACGCAGGCACCGCCGACCGGCCGGAGGTCGCCCATGATTTCGCGACCGACGCCATCTTCCATGCCATTCGCCTCGAGCCCTATCTGGTCGCGAGCGGACGCGCGCATCCCGATCTCGCTGCGCGACTGGAACAACTCGTGGAGACGACCGCGCGGACACGCCGCGTGCTCGTCCACGGGGACGTGTCGCCGAAGAACATTCTCGTCGGCGCGGACGGCCCGATGATGCTGGACGCCGAATGCGCATGGTTCGGCGATCCGGCTTTCGACGCTGCCTTCTGCCTCAACCACCTGCTTCTGAAATGCCTGTGGCGGCCCGATGCCCATACGCGCCTCAAGGCGTCGTTCCGTGGTTTCGCCGCAGCCTACCTCGCCGGCGTCACGTGGGAGTCGCGTGAGGACATCGAGAGCAGGATCGCGCAATTGCTGGCGGGGCTCTTCCTGGCACGCGTCGACGGCAAATCACCGGTCGAGTACGTGACGGAGGACCGGCAGCGCGATCAGGTCCGCAAGGTCGCACGCCATTTCCTATCGTCTCCCTCGCACAGGCTGGATCCGATTGCGCAAGCCTGGACGGAGGAAACGAACCGATGACGATCGACATGTTGCGCACACCGGACGACCGCTTCGCGGACCTGCCCGGCTATCCATTCGCTCCGCACTATCTCGAGGATCTTTCCGGATTCGCGGGGCTGCGCATGCACTATCTCGACGAGGGACCGGCCGGCGCCCCGGTGGCACTGTGCCTTCATGGCCAGCCGACGTGGAGCTATCTCTATCGGCGCATGATCCCGGGCCTCGCGGCGGCTGGCTATCGAGTCATCGCGCCCGATCTGTTCGGTTTCGGTCGATCCGACAAACCCGTCGATGACCGCGTCTACACGTTCGAGTTCCATCGCAGCAGTCTCGTGGCGCTGATCGAGGCGCTCGATCTGCGCCGTATCACCCTGATCTGCCAGGATTGGGGTGGCCTCCTCGGACTGACGATCCCGCCCGACATGGCCGGGCGGTTCGAGGGATTGCTCGTCATGAATACGGCGCTCGGCACCGGCGAGTCACCCCTGACGAAGGGCTTTCTCGATTGGCGGGATTGGAACAACAAGAACCCCGACATGGACGTCGCCAAACTCATGGCCCGTGCCTGCCCGCATCTGACGCCGGGCGAAGCTGCCGCCTATGGGGCGCCCTATCCGGATGTGCGCTTCAAGGGAGGCGTGCGCCGCTTCCCGAACCTCGTTCCGGACAATCCTGCCGCCGACGGAGCCGAGGTTTCGCGTCGCGCCCGCGACTGGTGGCGCTCGGCGTGGTCGGGTCGCACGGTCATGGTGGTGGGCGCGACGGATCCCGTCCTCGGACCACCGGTGATGACCGCGCTGCGCAGGGTCATCCGTGGATGTCCCGAGCCGGTCATGCTGGGGCAGGCCGGTCACTTCGTGCAAGAGTGGGGCGAAGAGGTCCTGGCCGCGGCCCTGCCCGCTCTCACTGCGGCTTAGACGCGGGCGTCATCGTCCGTGCGGCCGCGTAGGCGATATCAGGCGTGCCGACTGACGATCGCGCCTGTCGCGGCCAGTTCGGCCAGAAGCGACATCGTCGCGTGGGCCGAAGTCGCGAACGGATCGAGATCCGCACGGGTCGCGTACTTCAGCAGCAGCGCGCGATTGACGCTCTCGATCTCGACATGGCCCATGGACCAGCTGCCGAACTGGCGCTCGGCGATCTCCTCGAAGCGAAGGAGGCGCACGTCCTGGTGCCGGTCGTCGCGCATGATCGTGCACAGCAGGGAGGAGACCTCGTCCCGCCCCCCTTCGAGCACTTGGACGAACACCCTCGGTGTCGCGCACAGGAGCCCGGTTATGCCGCGGGATGGATTGTTACGGCGCGACTGCACGAGGATCTGGTCGAGCAAAGCGGGTGATTGCGGAGACGTGCAGCGACTGGCGTAGAGGCAGCGGACAAGCATCTGATCCCTCACCCGTTCATCGCGATCAGCGACAGGAATTCCCGGCGGAGCGAAGCGTCCTTCAAGAACGAGCCGCGCATCACGCTATTCTTCATCTTCGCACCGGTATCCTTAACCCCGCGCCAGTGCATGCAGAAGTGATCGGCTTCCATGACCACAGCCAGCCCGTCCGGCTTCACCATCTCAAGCAGCAGCTCGGCGAGTTGACTGATCGCCTCTTCCTGGATCTGCGGCCGCCCCATCACCCACTCGGCGAGGCGCGCGTACTTCGACAGCCCGATCAGATTGGAGTGCTGGTTCGGCATGATCCCGATCCAGAGCCGCCCCATGATCGGGCAAAAGTGATGACTGCAGGCGCTTCGCACAGTCACGGGCCCCACGATCATCAACTCGTTGAGGCTGGTGATGTTGGGAAACTCTGTGACAGGGGGCGCCGGCCAATAACGGCCGCGGAACACTTCGTCGATGTACATCTTCGCGACCCGGCGCGCCGTGTCGTGCGTGTTGTGATCGTTCTCGACATCGATCACCAGGCTTTCCAACACAGCCCGCATCTTGCCGGCGACCTCTTCGACCAAGGCCTCGCGCTCACCCGGCTCGATGAACGTCGCGATGTTGTCATTCGCGTTGAAGCGGAGGTTCGCGGAACGTATCCGGTTACGGATGCGTGCGGATACGGGTGTACCGCCGGCGGATCCGTCGATTGGAGGTTCTGCCCTTGGCGTGTCGTCGTTCATGCGCTGCCCTGCACGGACTCGAAACCTGTCTGCACTTCGGATTAAACGGGTGGCGCAGTGACGTGGATCACAGCGCGGCAGAGAACTCGCCTCCATACAGGCGAAGGACTGTTCATCGCTCGAAGCGACCGTACAACATTACCATGCCCGCCAACACCGCGGCCCACATCACAGCGATCACCAAAAAAGCCTGAGGCAGCGGCCATAAGATTTCCAGCGCGCCCAATCGCGCACCGGCCAAGTAGGCCAATGGTCCGGCAACGAAGCCCAATACGGCGGCAGCCTTCACACGATGCGCGCCAAGCCCGCCAATGAAAGCCGGCAGGGTGGCGCCGAACGCGATCCACAAGGCGACAATCCAGGCAGGCGCCAGTGCTTCCACCGGCCAGGGCGATCCAAACCTCAACACTCCAGCGTGAAAGAGCGCACTCTCCAGCGCCAAGCCGGCGGCGCCTCCAGCGGCGGCGAGGAGCGCATCGCGCAGCGGACGACCGCTGCCGGCGACGGAGACTGCCGTCAATGCCAGAGCAGACGCAATGCCGGGAGCGCCGACCCCGTTCGCGGCTCCGACCGCACATACCAGCCACACGACCTGGAAGGCCAGCCACGTGAAGATCGATCGCCAGCTCATGGGGCGCACCTCGATCGCTCACTCGCCCGCCGATCGCCGCAGCGTCAACCGACGCCCGGCAACAAACCCAAGGATCGCCGCCAGCGCGGACGCAACGACACCCCAAACGATGTCGACGATAGCCAGGTCGACCGTCCACCGGTCGATCACTGCGAGGCTGGTCAGATCGAACGTCGCATAGGCCGTCAATCCAACGACGGCGCCGAGTGCCGCGGCCGTCCGCCAAGAATTGGCGGCCAGCGCCGGCCGCACCGCCAGTACAACCAGCCCGGCCGCATAAATCAGATAGAACGCCGCGATCGGGGCTATCGATGGTTCGGAACGCAAGATGGGCCCGAGCCGCTTCTGGAACAGATCGACGGCGACGAGGGAGAGCCAGGCAGCGTCCAGCAAGACGAACGCCAGTAGCACAACGATCGCCGTCGCGAACAACGTTTGCCCCTCCGATCTCATGGCATTTCCTTTCCGGCGAGGTTGTAGCAGGCCGCCGCTCAACCCAACCGACGAGGGCGGGCCTGCTGGAAGAACCGGGCGGTTATGACCAGGCACGAGCCGAACGAACACGGCTGCCAGAGTTTAAAACGAACCGGTACCCTTGGTTGGATCTGCCGACCGGAAGCGGAAAGCGGAAGAGCTTTCCCTGCCACGTGATCTAGCGACCGGGGTCGTGCGTAATCATTGCTGCCAAACAAGGAGAGGGTATGCTGCAGCTCGCGTCGACCGCCCGGCCGCATGGCATGGGCCTACAAAGGGCCGCCAGGGTAGCCATGTCCGATCTGCTGTTTCGGATCGCCAAGGACCGCAGTGAAGCGGCGTTCAGGAGCCTGTTCGAAGAGTATGGCCCCAGGGTTCGCAGCTTCATGATGAAGCAGGGTGCCGACCCGGACACGGCGGAGGATCTTGCGCAGCAGACGCTCGCCACGGTGTGGCACAAGGCCGCCCTCTACGATGCCCGGAACGGAAGCCCGACGACCTGGATCTACACGATCGCGCGCAACCTGCGTACCGATCTGATTCGCCGGCGGCGTGTCTGGCAGGAACTCACGGACGAGCATGCGGCGACCCTGCCGTCCGAAGATGCGCCAATCGACGAGGTGGTGGACGAGCGCCAACGTCAGGCCCGAGTACAGGCCTTGATCAAGGCACTTCCACCCGAGCAAGTCGAAGTGGTCACGCTGGCGTTCGTGGAAGGCCTCGCCCATGGCGAGATCGCTGAACGACTTTCTCTGCCGCTCGGTACCGTCAAATCCCGCATTCGGCTCGCCTACCAGAAACTGCGCGCGGGCCTCCAGGATCTCAGATGAGCCACTCGATTACACATCATCCCGACGGCGCGACATTGATGAGCTACGCGGCAGGGACGCTCGAGGAGCCGCTGGCTGCAGTGGTGGCCTCCCATATCGCCATGTGCCCGGTTTGCCGGGCCGACGTGGCAAATCTGGAGCGGGTCGGAGCCGCGCTGATGCTGGCGGCCAGCCCGCGGTCCGGACAAGCGCCCTTGCGGCCTGGAAACCGTCCTTTGGATGCGATCAAGGCAGCTGCGCCGCGACCCGAGCGACGCGACGACCTTCTTCCGGCGCAGCTTATGGCTGCCTACGATCTGACGATGGAGCGAATTCCCTGGCGCCGCCTCGGTCCGGGCGTGTGGCACCACCGCCTGCCGCTGAGCGAGGACAGCGAAGGCGATCTGCGGCTGTTGAGGATCGCGGCAGGACGCACCATGCCGGACCACGGGCATGGCGGCGCGGAATTGACCTTAATGCTCGCGGGATCCTACAGCGACGTCACCGGCGAGTACCGCCGTGGCGACGTGCAGGACATCGACGAGGAGATCGAGCATCAGCCGATCGTCAGCAAGGATGCCGATTGCATCTGCCTGATCGCAAGCGTGCATCCAGCGCGCTTCAAATCCCTGCTCGGGCGCATCACACAGCCCTGGACAGGACTGTAGGCTCGCCGCGCGATGACCCGCACCTGGAACACGGCCTGGATCACCGGTGCGAGCACCGGCATCGGACGCGCGCTTGTGCTGCAACTCGCGGCGGAGGGCGTGCGCGTGGCAGCTTCGGCGCGCTCCGCCGAGCGGCTGGAGGACTTGGCGAGGTCGCACGCCAACATCGTGGCGGTACCGGTCGACGTGGCCGATCGCGCTGCAGTCTCCGACGCCCACCGGCGCGTGCAGGATGCGATCGGGCCGGTCGAACTCGCCGTGCTCAATGCCGGCGTGTGGCATCCGATGGTCGCCAGCAGCTACGACGCGGGGCGCGCCCATCAATCCATGAGCGTCAACTATCTCGGGATCGCGAACGCGCTGGAGCCGCTCATTCCGGGCATGATCGAGGCCGGTAAAGGACAGCTCGCACTCGTCGCGTCGGTCGCGGGATATCGCGGATTGCCGAAGGCGGCGGCCTATGCACCGACGAAGGCGGCCGTCATCTCGCTGGCCGAGGTGCTCCGACTGGAGCTGGCGCGGCATGGCATCACGGTGAGCCTGGTCAACCAGGGCTTCGTCGAGACACCGATGACCTCGGTCAACAAGTTTCCCATGCCTTACATCGTCACGGCGGACGACGCGGCGGCCCGGATCGTCAAGGGCCTCAAGTCGGGCAGGTTCGAGATTGCCTTCCCGTGGCAGCTCGTGACGATGCTCAAGATCCTGCGGCTCATGCCCAACGCACTCTATCTGCGCCTAGCGAGCCGCCTCTGAGCGTAGCGCGGATCAGGCGGCCTTCTCGACAGAGCCCTCGTCCGGGAGCTTCTGGAAGAAGAGCGACAGATCCCCGAGCTTTACACCCCACTTGCTCATGGTTGCGCGGTTCACCGCGAACGTATCGCCGATGCGGTACAGCCTGTCGTCGAACGCGACGACGATCTCGCGGCGTTCGAGCTTCAGCCGGAACCGGTAGGACATGCGAATGCGGTCAGGGCCGCATTCCCCGATGGCTTCGCCGACGCAATCGGGACAGAACGCGCGAAATCGGCCCGGACCGAGTGGAACAACGCGCCAGGTTCGCGTCTCCACGGCATCGCCATCATACTCGAACCGCTCGTCGAGAACGAACTCGCCGCCTTCCCAGCGTCCGACCATGTCGACCGCCAGCCGGCGGCGAACCCGGCCGAAACGGTCTTCGAACACGCCCCAGGCTCGCGTGCGACCTTCGAGAAACGTGGTCAGCTCTAACAGATCACTGTGTCGGGAGCCGCCCATGGGCGTCATATCCTGCGGCATCGTCTCGTCTCACGATTGAATAGACACTCTTCGGCCATTCAGCGATCTGCGTCGGGGCCGCTCACGATGGCTTTCGCAGCCGGAACAGACCGACGTCGATCAGCCCGCGTTCGAAGCCGATCTCGCAATAGATCAGGTAATAGAGCCACATGCGTCGGAAGCGCTCGTCGAAACCGAGCTTCGCGATCTCGGGCCATGCCGCCTCGAAGCGGTTCCGCCACTCGGCG
Source organism: uncultured Hyphomicrobiaceae bacterium (assembly GCA_964389095.1). Lineage (GTDB taxonomy): Bacteria > Pseudomonadota > Alphaproteobacteria > Rhizobiales > Hyphomicrobiaceae > JABFRJ01. The sequence continues at coordinate 1,819 of CAYMEB010000088.1, read as the reverse complement.
AGCGTCGTTGCATACGACGAGCCAAATCTCTCCACCTCTTCGAAGGCCAGGTTCGACTCGACAGCGCGCTGGCGCATCAGTTGTACGGTTGGGAGCATCCCTCCCGGAAAGATGTAGCGCTGTATGAAGTCGGGATTGCGCCGATACTCGGCAAACGCATCCTCGCGGATCGTAATGGCCTGAATGACCGCCACACCGCCCGGCCGGAGACGCTCGCCGACGGTCGAGAAGAACAAGGGCCAGTTCTCCTCGCCCACGGCCTCTATCATTTCGATCGAGACGATGCGGTCGAAAGCGCCCGTGGTATCACGATAATCCTCGAAGCATGCCTCGACACGATCGGCCAAGTTTGCCGCAGCGATCCGCTCGCGCGCGCCCGCGAGCTGCTCGGCGGATATGGTGATCGCTTTCACTCGCGTGCCCCGCTCTGCCGCGGCGCAGGCCAGGGCGCCCCAGCCGCACCCGATCTCGAGCAGCGTCTCTCCGCCCTCGAGCTGGAGGGCGTCGAGGATATGGCGCAGCTTGGTCTCCTGCGCACGCTCGAGCGAATCCGATGCCTGCTCGTAGATGCCGCTCGAATAGAGCATGCTCGGATCGAGCCACTGCCTATAGAAGGCATTGCCGAGATCGTAGTGGTCGGCGATGTTCCGACGACTGCCGTCCCGCGTGTTGCTGCGAGAGTGATGGAACCGACGGTCGAGGCTGCTGGTCTCGTTCACTCGCGGCAGGGCACGGGTGATCGTGCGCTCGTTTGCGAGATAGAATTCAAACAGAGCCTTGAGATCGACCGTGTCGAAATCCCCATCGATGTAGCTCTCGGCAAATCCCAACGCACCACGGCGCGCGATCTTCCAGAGTGCCGCAAAGGACCGCAGCGCCAGATGGGCTTCGGCCGGTCCGGCATGCTCACCGATCATTGCTCCAGCGCCCGAAGGCATCTCCAGGAGCAACCGGCCAATGCCTCGACGTTTCAGCAGACGATGAAACAGGGACAGTAGCACCGAGCGGGCCGGCGCCGCATGGCGCCGGAGGACGACGCCGCGAGCGTCGCCGGATGCTGCGATCATGGCATGGTCGTCACGCATGGCTACGGGTCCGTTGAGTCCGATCGACGATCGTGAAGGAATAGTCGGGGGACGTATGCCGCGCGACCAGAGGTACGCCCTTCACCCAGAGGCGGAACGCCTCATAGTGGATCGCGCCCACCACCTTGAGCGTCATCAGCGGGTGACGCGCCACGAGCCCAAGGAGAGCGCCGTCGGTCATGGGACGGCACTCGCCTCGGAAATGCGTCTTGAGGACCGGCCGTCCGCGTTCGCGGAAGTTCACACCGATGACGACGCGATCCGATGGAGCGATGCAATGGAAGCCATAGTGCCCCGCTGCGCCGGTGAATGGCGACACGTACATTTCCTTGGCGCAGTCCTGTGCAATCGTTCCCGTGTCGGTGTTCGCGGGGATGACGTAGCTCTTGCGTTCACCGAACGTGTTGGTGACTTCGTAGATCACGGCACCGACGCTGCCGCCGGCATCGCGACAGAAGTAGACGCTGAGCGGATTGAACACGTATCCGAGCAGCCGCGGATAGCAGACGAGTTCGATGCGCGCGCCCCATCTGCCAAGACCGCAGCGTTCGAGAAGACTGCGTGCCTTCGTGGCGACCGGCTCGACACCAGCCGCTCCCACGTCGGCGTCGCGAAAGCCCAGAAGGTTCATCTTGTTACGGGAAAACAGTCGCAGCCGCTCGTCCAACAGATCGATCTCGTCGACGTCGAGACACAGGGCGAAGACGCGATAGGAGAAGGCATGCTGGCGCGGC
>CAYMEB010000087.1:0-17387 GCA_964389095.1 uncultured Hyphomicrobiaceae bacterium | reverse complement strand
AACCGGGTTGTCATCGCGGATAGCTGTGATCAGGCAACCTTTTGCATCGTGCGGCGGGCTCGGTGCCACGACGCGCAGGCCGGGAATGTGCATGAAATAGGAATGGAAGGCCTGGCTGTGTTGCGCGCCCTGCCCCCAGCTGCGGCCGATGATCGCCCGGATCACCAGCGGCACCTTGTGAGCGCCGGCGAACATGTAGCTCATCTTGGCCGCCATGTTCACGAGCTGGTTCATGCAAAGCAGCACGAAATCCATGCGCTGATGGACCTGGATCGGCCGCATGCCCATCAGTGCCGCACCAATGCCGATGCCGGTCATCGCATCCTCGGCGAGCGGCACGTCGAAGTTGCGCTCAGCGCCGAATTCCTTGTGCAACCCCAGGGTGGTACCGAACATGCCGCGCGCGTCGTCGACGCCCTGCCCCATGACGAAGACCTTGGAATCGCGCGCCATTTCCGAGCGCGTCGCCTCGAAAACCGCCTCACCGTAGGTCAGCGTGCGGGCGTTATCGGGCGAAGACATGGTCGAAAACCTCCCTGTCCTCGGGAAACTGACTCGCCTCGGCGAAAGCAATGGCCTCGGCGACGCGCTTGTCCTCCTCAGCCTCGATGGCCTTCCTTACGTGGTCGGTCAGCAGCGCGGCAACGATCTTTAGATTGTCGTTTGCGATCTTCATGTCGAGCTCGGCATCGGGACGATACCCGTGTACGCGGTCCTCGCCCGGTCCAACATGGTCCCGCCAGCGATAGGTCATGCATTCGATGAACTTTGGGCCCTCGCCGCGCCGGACAGCCGCGATCGCTTCACCTGCCCGTTCATGCAGCTTAATCGGCTCGTGATCCTCGACATGCTCCGCTTCTATGCCGTAGGCCCGGCTACGTGCTAGCAGGCCGGGGCCCGCCAGCCGGTCGCGCACATGGCTGTAGATCGCGAAGAAGTTGTTTTCGCAGACAAAGAGGATCGGCAGCTTCTTGAGCGAGGCAAAGTTCATGCTCTCATGCCAGGCCCCCTCGTCGGTAGCACCTTCGCCGAAAAAGCAGACGACGATCGATTTCGATCTCTGCATCTTGAGTGCGAGTGCCGCCCCGACAGCGTTCGAAATACCGGTCGCTACGACCGCGGAAGTGCCCATCATGTTCACGTCCGGGTCGACTAGATGCATTGAACCAGCCTTGCCGCGAGCGCAGCCGTCGACCTTGCCGTAGAGCTCGGCCATCATGCGCGGCACGTTGCCACCCTTGGCAAGATAGAGTGCATGGCCGCGATAGGTGCCGAACAGCACGTCGCTCTTTTCCAGATGATCGCACACCGCAGCGGCGACCGCCTCCTGGCCGATACTGAGATGGACAGGACTCTTGATCTTGTCCGTTGGGTATAGGCGGATAATCTCTTCCTCAACCCGGCGGATCAGATACATCGATCGATATAGGCGGGCCGTGGAATTATTGGAATGCTCTGCCATCATGCCGCCGCGTGAACCTTGTCATTGCAGTACCAGCGATACATCTGCGCCAGCCCGTCTGCAAGCTGGGTCGATGCGTGCCAACCGAGCTCCGCTAGTCTCGAACTGTCGAGCAACCGTCTTGGTGCGCCATCGGGCTTGCCGGCATCGAAAGTGAGGCTGCCGCGATAGCCGACGACCTGCGCCGTCAGCTCCGCCAGTTCACGAATGGACACATCGACACCGATCCCGATGTTGATGGGGTCGGCCACCGAATAACGCTCGAGGGCGAAGATAACGGCATCGGCGGCATCGTCGACGAACATCAACTCGCGACGCGGTTTGCCAGACCCCCAGATCACCACCTCGCCGATACCCTTATCGCGAGCTTCGATCATGCGCCGCATCAAGGCGGGGGCCACATGGCTCATCAGCGGATCAAAATTGTCGCCCGGGCCGTAGAGGTTGGTCGGTATGGCGGTAACATAGTCGACGCCGTACTGGGCACGGAAGGTCGAGGCCAAGGCCGCCGTCGCGAGCTTCGCCATGGCATAAGCGGCATTTGTCGGCTCTGGTGGCCCGGCGCCCAGGCTCGCTTCGGCGATTGGTTGCGGCGCTCCGACCGGATACATGCAGGAACTACCAAGATTCACCAATCGCTTGACACCCGCCTTGTGGGCAGCGCTCACCACATTGGTTCCGATCATCAGGTTGATCGAGAGAAACTCCGCCGGAAGGGTCGAGTTGGCATGAATGCCGCCAACCCGCGCAGCCGCCATGACGATCGCATCGGGACGCTGCAAGGCCAGCCAGCCTTCGACATCGGCCTGGCGGGTCAGATCGAGTTCGCGGTGGCCGACCGTCAAAATCTCGCAAGACTCACGGCCTAAGCGACGTACGACGGCGCCGCCCACCATCCCCGTGTGGCCGGCGACCCAGATCCGTTTCCCGGCGATTTTGAACACTTCTGGGGCTGGCATGGGGCTCCAATGAGGCGGCGGAATGTGACGAGGCAACTCCTGCCGGTCAAGCGCCTCCCCGGGGGGCCGTTTTCACTGCAAAAATAACGCGTTACGGGCTCTTGGCGCCCTCCGATGTTCCGGCGGACCTGCTACGGCCGTTCAACTCAGGCCCCACAGAAAAACGGTGAACGTCCTCGCGCTCATGGCGCATGGCACGCGAGTAGCTACGGACAATTTGCCTTGGCTCACCCTCTTCCCGAATTGTCCCGTTGTCGATCCATACCGCCCGCCGGCACAGCCGAAGGACGTCCGACACTCCGTGACTGACGAACAGAAGTGTCCCGGTCTCCTTGAAGCGCTCAATCCACTCCAAGCACTTTTTTTGGAATGCCGAATCACCTACCGCCAGTGCCTCGTCGATGATGAGGATGTCCGCATCGACGTGGGCACAGATCGCGAAGGCAAGGCGCGTTTTCATTCCTGAAGAATAGTGTTTGATCGGCTGGCTCATGAAATCGCCAATGCCGGCGAACTCAGCGATCGAGTCCAGCCGTTCCAGAACTTGCTGCCGCCTCAATCCGAGAACCGCACCGGCGATGAGGGCGTTCGCGCGCCCGGTCGACTCCTGGTCGAACGTGGCGCCGAGGGCGAGCACCGGGGCCACCCTCCCGCGCACGAGTACTTCTCCCTTTGTCGGCTTCGTCATCCCACAGACGATCTGCAGCAGCGTCGACTTACCACAGCCATTTCGCCCCAGAATGCCGACGCTGTCCCCTCGTCGCACCTCGAGGTTGATGTCGCGCAAGGCCCAAAAGGGTCTGTAGAAGGTCCGGAACCGGCCAAACAGAGCTTGCTTCAGCCAATCACTCCGGCTGCGATAAAGCGGGTAGGCCTTCGCCAGGTGCCGGACCTCAATGACCGTTTCAGCGCTAGAGGACATCGACGATTGCATCGCGATTCCTGACGAAGAACCAGTAACCGCCCCAGAACGTCACTGCCGAGGCGACGAAGGTCCACAGGCAAACCGTCCCGCTCGGCAACCGACCGAAGACGACGAGATCGCGGATGATTTCGATATAGCCGGTCATGATGTTCAGATAGATCAGCCGGTCCATCGGAGGAGGCAAGGCGCCTTGCGAATAGAACACCGGAGTTGCGAACATCAGCAAAGGAGCGATTGTCATCATCGCGTACGAAACGTCCCTCGTGAATGACCCGATGGCCGCGAGAAACCACGTTAAGCCGATGAGCAACCCGACGAAGGGGATCAGCCAGAAGGGCAGTAGCAGTGAGGTCCAATGGAACCTGCCGGTCAGCACAATCTCCGCTGCCAACATGAGCACGAGGCCAACGCTCGAATATACAGTGGCGCGCAGGGTCGAAATGATCGGAAGCATCTCGGCCGGAAACATCGTCAACTTGATAAAGTGCGAATATTCCTGAAGAAGCGACGGCGCGCGATAGGACATCTCGGAGAAAAGGTTAAACGCGATGATCCCACCAAAGATGAAGAGCGCGTAATCGAACTGGGATCCCGAACTTGAGCCGACCGGAAGCTCAACGGCGCCGCTGAACACGAGCGTGTAAGTCACGAGGGACAGCAGCGGCGCAACGATCGCCCAGATCCAGCCGGCCATGGAACCCTTGAAACGTTCGTAGAGTTCGCGCCGCAAGACGGTATTGATCAGATCGCGATGCCACCAGGCCGACTCAAAGGGAGCCGACAGGAAACGGAATGATCGACGAAGAAAGCTGCCGCGATCGTACGAGACCTTTTTCCCATCGAGTACGTGCAACGAAATCGCAAGGCTGGTCGAAGTCACTTCTTCCGCTTGCCGCTTCTTCCAAGGCGAAAGAAACTTGATGATCGACACTCCCAATGGATCTCCAAAACGCCCGATTAAGACCGACACGGCGGCCGGGGGCTTCCGATGCCTCGGCAGCCAACAATCGAAACCGGACGGCCCGTTACCCGCAAATCCTTGAGTAGAACGACGGGTAGCCGGTGAAGCGCCGGAATGTGACCTCTCCGACCGGTCCGGTCAAGCACATGAAAATGCTTACTAAATCAGTCTACTAGGTAATACGGCGGGGCAGTTGCACGTTCTGCATCGATCGCCGGTTTCCGCGACGACCTGATGGAAACGCCACGCACGCCGCCCAGTTCGCGCCAGCGAAAGCAACGCCCAAGACGGCGCCGCCTTCTTTGCATTTCCGAAATTTCTGGCTCCTTCGCTCGAGGGGCCGTGCGGCCCGGGACGAGTTCCCACATCCCGACGGGCTCACCTGCCGGCCCGCCCCATCGCCGAGGGCTCAGCGGCCGACGAACGGCCCAAGCGCGCCCAACCAACCCGTCGCAGATTCGGCACACGCCTTATGATGGGCGAACAAGCAGGCCTTCTGGATGCGACCCATATCGACATGCTATCTCGTCTCCCGACCCGACGATCGGCGACAGAGGAAGACAACATGCCCCCGGCGCGCGTATTCATCACTGGCATCACCGGCATGGTGGGCTCACATCTCGTCGACTTCCTGCTCGAGAAGACCGACTGGGAAATCACGGGTCTTTGTCGTTGGCGCAGCCCCATGGACAATCTTTCGCACCTGGTCGAACGCATAAACGGCAAGGACAGAATCTCGCTCCTCTACGGTGACTTGCGAGACGAGTTGTCGATTCGAGAGGCAGTCTCCAAGGCTCGGCCGGACTATGTATTCCACCTTGCCGCTCAGAGCTTTCCACGCACCAGCTTTGATGCCCCGATCGACACTATGGACACCAACATTGAGGGGACAGTCCGAGTGCTCGATGCACTCAAGGTGCATGCCCCCAAGGCGACGATCCACGTATGCGCTTCTTCCGAGGTATTCGGGCGCGTTCCCAAGGAAAAGTTGCCGATCGATGAGGAATGCACCTTCCATCCGGCGTCGCCCTACGCCATCTCGAAAGTCGGCACCGATCTGGTAGGACGATTCTACGCTGAGGCCTACGGCATGACGGTGATGACAACTCGAATGTTCACGCATACCGGACCACGTCGTGGAGACGTCTTCGCAGAATCGACATTCGCCAAGCAGATCGCAATGATCGAACACAATTTCATTCCGCCCGTGGTCAAGGTTGGAAATCTCCAATCGTTGCGTACTGTCGCCGATGTCCGCGATGCAGTCCGGGCCTATTACATGCTGGTCACCGTCAACCCAATAGCCGGCGCCTACTACAACATCGGCGGGACGCACTCCTGCACCGTCAAGGAGATCCTGGACACTCTGCTTTCCTTCTCACCACGAAAGGCAGAAATTCGGGTCGAGGTCGACCCTGACCGCCTTCGGCCGATCGACGCCGACCTCCAGGTTCCGAACACCGCGAAGTTTCACGCCCATACCGGCTGGAAACCAGAAATTCCCTACGAAAAGACGCTTCGCGACCTTTTGGACTACTGGCGCCAACGCGTCGGCTCCGAAGGCAATCGCTTCCTCACACGTTGAGCCCAAAGTCACTCAAGTCTACATCGGTGCCACAAGCGCCGAAGATAGGCTCGGGAGGCCGAGGTATCGGCCGGCCAGACAGAGGACGCCGCCGTCGCGTCAGTTGGCTGCCTCGACATATTGCGACAGTTCATCGACCGCGCAGAGAATGTGATAGAGCGTACTTGCCGGCATAAAGTCGGTCGCAGGCAGCCCATCCTTGTCCAGACGGTCCATCCATCCGCCGTCTGGCACACCGACAAGGTAGCGGTCACGCAAGCTCCCGATCATGGATACGATCCGTTGCTCCGCACCGGGCCGTCCCCGTGCGGCCTCAACGACATTCGCCTTGATCGCCTCCGTAACAGGCCAGACCCGATGTGACGACGTCCTTGCCCGACCATCGTCATAGAGTTCGTCAACGATCAGCCCCTTATCATCGTAGCCATGACGATGAGCGTGCACGTACAGGGCGTCAACAAACGGTTCCACCGACCGACCGCTGTCGCGCTCGAAGTTCCTCAGCAGCCAAATCCATTCGCAATGATGGCCTGGCTCCACGATCCGGCCGGTTTGCCCGCCGACAGGCTGCAGCGCGCCATCGAAATACTCGATCAACACGCCGTATTCCGGTCGGAAGAACCGGGTTCGGAACAGATCGAATATCTGGTCCGCGCGAGCAAGATACTTGCGATTGGCCGACGCCGCCCAGAGCGCCAGCAGCGCCTCGAACATGTGCATGTGGGGATTCTGCCGCCTCATATCGTCGGCTGGCGGCAGCGAATCGACGTAGCCACCGACCTCTGTCGCCTTCAATTCGCGATCGAGGAAATCGAGCGTGTCGTCGGCAAGCAACAATGCGTCACGATTGCCCGTGGCGCTCACATACGAAGCAATGGCGAGCAGCACGAAAGCATGGCTGTAGAGGTCACGCCTCGCATCCGCGACTGCCCCATTGGCATCGATGGAAAACACCCAACCTTCACGGCCGTCGGGCCGATGGTAGTCGCGTTGCATGCTTGCAAACGCCCGCTCGAGCAACGCCGGAGCCGATTCGAGCCAGCCACGGCGGCTCGCCAGAGCGCACGAATAGATCTGACGCGACTGCACGATAAGCCTGAGCGGGACATCCTTGATCGGCAGGCCGGTCAGAGTCAGTCGCTCCTCGAAGCGTCCGCGACGGTCATCAAATCCACGCCCCGTCCAAAGCGGCAGGGCCTCGCCGATCGCCCACGATTTCAGCCAGGCCGCTGCGTCAGCAAGCGCTTGCGAGAACACGATCGACCGCGCGCCTACTGGCTATGCCCGGCTAAGCAGCTCGCCGGCGCGACGCTTCGGCGCGGCGACAATGTTCGCCGACAGCGGAGAGCCCTCGACCAGTGGCACGATACGGCCGCTGCTGGCGGAGAAGATCAGTATCTCGTAATCGAAGTCGTTACGAAGAGTAGCGAGCAGCTGCTCGGCGCTGTTCTGCTGAGCGCGAAGCGCCGCGTCGTTAATCTCGATAAGCAGTACCGGCTGCATGGCGCGCAATGCATCCCGGCCGCCGGCAATGACGCTGGCTTCCGCACCCTCAACGTCGATCTTGATGAAGTCGATCGCCGTCAACCCCAGCCGGCTCACTATGTCGTCCAACGTCTCTACGTCCACGCGCTCGACGCGGACGGCGGCCACGTCGTCATGCGCGAACATCCCGAGCGTGTTGTGACCGGAATGCACTCCCTCGGCCAGACGCAAATCGGCTTCGCCTGGCAGCGCACCAAGTGCGGCCGGAACGATGCTGACATTCTTCAGACCATTCCTCTGCAGGTTGCGCCTTAGATTGACCCGCTCGCGGGAGCTCGGCTCGACGGCGATAACCCGGCCTGCCGGACCAACCCGGGTGGCGGCAAACACCGAGTAGTACCCATCATTTGCCCCGACATCGACAAACACCATCCCGGGTTGCAGGAAGCTGTCGAAGAAGACGAACTCGTTTGGCTCGAAGGAACCGCACACGTAAAGGCACAGGCTGTTGTCGTTGCCCAAGGTGACGTCGACCGTCGTGTCGCCATACCAGGGCAAAATCAGCGAGATAACCAAGTCCTGCTTCGCGACGGCCTCCCAAAGCGCGCCACGTCGGCACGCCAGCCAGCGCCGTTGGTCGTAATATTCCTCGGCAAATCGCCACCCGGGATGGAGGCGAAGCCGCGGCGCACCTGGCTCCAGAAGGCGGGCATAGGCGCGAGCCAAGCCCGGAGCATGACCGACCAGCCAACGTGCCAGATTGTCGAGATGATAGCCGGCTCCCGACGCCAGATGATACCAGGCGCCGAGCCTGGTCGCCGAACTCTGGGGCTCGACCACGGGAGGAGTGCTAGTGCTCATGTGCAAGCTCCGGCTAAACCACCGACCCGGGGAGCGTCAAGCGATCAGCCGCTGTAATGCAGCCACATTGCGGCTGGAAAAGCGCACAATATAATGCGGTTCCTTCTCTCCATGCCCAAGCACCTGATGTCCGCGCCGATCATCCGCGCTTTGTTTGCGATTATCCTCGCTTTTTCGCCCCTCCTGGCATCTGCCCAGGGGTTGCGCGTCGTAGCGCGTGTCAATGACGATGCGATTACCGATTTCGAGCTGGCCCAGCGCGTCCTGTTCGCAATTCGCAGTTCTGGGCTCGCTGACAGCCCCGATGTGCGCCAGCGGATGGCGCCGCAGCTTCTCCGCCAGATGATCGACGAGCGCGTGCAGATCCACGATGCCAAGCGGCTGGGCGTCAAGGTGACCGAAGCCGAACTCAACCAGAGGGTCGGCGAGATCGAGCGCAATGCCGGCCTGCCGCGCGGAGGGTTCCGGCAATACCTGCAGAGCATCGGCGTCGCCTACGAGGTCGCCCTCCAGCAGATCGAGGCGACCCTGGCCTGGGCCAAGATCATTCGCCGCAAGATTCGTCCCCAAGTCGAGGTCTCGGAGGCCGAAATCGACGATGCCCTGGCTCGCATGCGCGGCAATGTCGGCAAGACCGAATCGCGTGTGGCGGAGATCTTTGTCCCGATCGACCGTGCCGAGCAAGCCGACGAAGCCAAGCGCAGCGCCGATCGCATAATGGAGCAGCTGCGTCGGGGCGCACCGTTTGGCGCCGTAGCCCAGCAATTCTCCCAGGGTGCCACCGCCCAGCAGGGCGGCGATCTCGGTTGGATCCTGCCGGGTGCGCTCGATCCGACCCTCGATGCCGCCCTCGAGAAATTGCAGCTGCGGCAGGCTTCCGATCCGATCCGTACACCCTCCGGCTGGCACATCCTTTTCGTCATCGATCGCCGCGCCTTTGCGACCGCAAAGCCCGACGACGTCCGTCTCAATCTCGTGCAGATGACGCTCGCTCTGCCGGTCAACGCATCGGCCGAAGAGGTCAATCGCGCCACCGCTGAAGCGCAGAAGGCGATGTCGCAGGTCAGACAGTGTCGCGACCTGCACACCCTGTCCCGCGATCTCAGGGGTGCGACGGCCGGCGATTTGAATGGCGTCCGTGCCGGCGACCTGGCCGGCAATCGCCAGATGTACGAAGAGATCCCGCGCCTCGCGACCGGTGGCAGCGCCGGACCGTTCCGGGTGGCTGAAGGCCTCCAGGTCGTATCCCTGTGCAGCAAGGAGGGCGCCAGCGGTTTGCCCGCGCGCGAGCAGATATCCCAACAGCTCCTGCTGCAGAAGCTCGATGCCGCCGGCCGGCGCTATATGCGCGAACTGCGGCGTCAGGCGACAATCGACGTCAAGCAGCCATGACCACCCGGCTGCCGCTCGCCGTTACCATGGGCGAGCCGGCGGGTGTCGGCGGAGAACTCGTCCTCAAGGCGTGGCGGCAGCGCCGAACCGGCGGTCGCCCGTTCTTCGCCATCGACTCTGCCGCCCGGCTGTCGGCCCTGTCCCGCTCGCTCGGGCTCGGCGTGCCGGTAAAGCAGATCGCGGATCCGGCCGAGTCCGGGGCCGCCTTCCCTGAAGCCCTTCCCGTCCTGCCGGTGACGCTCGCGGTGCCAGTACAGGCCGGACATCCCGACCCGGCGAACGCCCCGGCCACCATCGCCGCCATCGAGCAGGCTGCCCGCCTCGCCCAGGACGGCCGCATTGCCGGCATGGTGACCAACCCGATCCAGAAGAAGACCCTGCAGGATGCAGGCTTCAGGCACCCCGGCCACACCGAATTCCTCGCCGAGCTCGCGGGCGGTGTCGACGTGGCCATGATGCTGGCCTGCCCCCAGTTGCGCGTCGTGCCGGTGACCATCCATCTGTCGCTCGCAGAGGCGGTCCGTGCGCTCGACACGCCGGCGATCGTTCGTGCCGGCCGCATCGCTGCGGAAGGCCTGAAGGCGCTTTTCGGCATCTCCCGGCCGCGGCTTGCCATCGCCGCCCTCAATCCTCATGCCGGTGAGCAGGGCGCGATGGGCACCGAAGAGAGCCGGATCATCGGGCCGGCGGTCGCCGCCCTGAAAGCAACCGGCATCGACGTGCACGGACCATCGCCCGCCGACACCCTGTTCCATACCAAGGCGCGCGAAACCTATGACGCCGCGATCTGCATGTATCACGACCAGGCGCTGATCCCGATCAAGACCATCGACTTCTCGGGCGGCGTGAACGTCACGCTCGGTCTGCCCTTCGTGCGCACCTCGCCCGACCATGGCACCGCCCTCGACATCGCCGGCACCGGCAACGCAGATCCGTCCAGCCTGATTGCCGCCATCGACATGGCCGACGACATGGCGCGGCGGCGGCAAGCCTGACGGGCGGCACCGACATGGACGGCGTGGCGGCACTACCGCCCCTGCGCGAGACCATCGCCGCTTACGGGCTCGATGCGCGCAAGCGGCTGGGACAGCATTTCCTGCTCGATCTCAACCTGACCCGACGCATCGCCCGTGCCGTCCCGAACCTCGACCAGGGCACGACCATTGAGGTCGGTCCTGGCCCCGGCGGCCTGACCCGCGCCCTGTTGCTCGAGGGCGCGGGCAACGTCGTCGCGGTCGAGGTCGATGAACGTGCAATCGCTGCGCTCGGCGAAATGCAACAGGCTGCGGCCGGTCGGTTGAGTATAGTCAACGCGGATGCCCTGGCGACCGACGTCTCGAGCCTGGGTCCCGCGCCACGCCGTATCGTCGCCAACCTGCCTTACAACATCTCCACCGCGCTGCTGGTGCGCTGGCTGCATGCCGCCGACGACCTTACCGAGATGGTGCTGATGTTCCAGAAGGAGGTCGTGGATCGGCTCGCGGCGTCGCCACGCACCAAGGACTATGGCCGGCTGTCGATCCTTACCCAGCATGTCTGCATGGTGCAGCGCTTGTTCGACATTGCGCCCACTGCCTTCGTGCCGCCCCCCAAGGTCATGTCGTCGGTGGTTCGCCTCACGCCCAAACCGTCCGCGGAGCGTCTGGCCGATCTTCGGCCCCTGGAGAGAATAACCGCGGCGGCGTTCGGGCAGCGACGCAAGATGCTCCGCAGATCCCTGTCCGGGTTGCTATCCGACCCCGTGGCATCGCTCGAGAGGCTCGGAATCGCCCCGACGGCGCGCGCCGAAGAGTTGGCCGTTGCCGACTTCGTCCGGTTAGCGACCCTCGCGTAGCGCCTTCACGAAGTTCGACAGCCCGATCTGGCGTTCGCGCTTCAGGCGCTCCGCCGTCAGGATCGACTTCAGCTGATTGAGGCTGGTCGCGATGTCCTTGTTGATGATGGCGTAGTCGTATTCGGCCCAGTGGCTCATTTCGTCGGCCGCCTTGCTCATGCGCCGCGCCACGACGTCGGCCGAGTCCTGGGCGCGCGAGATCAGCCGGCGCTCGAGGTCGCGCGTCGACGGCGGCAGGATGAAAACCGTCACAAGATCGTCGCGGCCCTTCTCCTTGAGCTGCTGGGTGCCCTGCCAGTCGATATCGAACAGCATGTCGCGCCCCGCGCTCAGCGCGGCTTCGACCGGAGCGGACGGCGTTCCGTAATAGTGGTCGAATACCCGGGCATGCTCGAGGAACTCACCTCGGTCGATCATGCCCCGAAAAGTCGGCGTGTCGATGAAGCGGTAGTCGGCGCCGTCCTTTTCGCCCGGGCGCTTGTCACGGGTGGTGCAGGAGATGCTGAGCGCGATCTGCGAGTCGTTGCCCAGGAGCTGGCGCGACAGGGTCGTCTTGCCCGCGCCCGACGGCGAGGACAGGACCAGCATCAGGCCGCGACGTTGGACCGAGGGCGCGTCGTCATTCGACATTCTGGACCTGCTCCCGCATGCGCTCGATGGCGCCCTTCAGATCGATGCCGATGCGCGTCAGCTCGATGTCGGCCGACTTCGAGCACAGCGTATTGGCCTCGCGGTTGAACTCCTGGCACAGGAAATCGAACTTCCGGCCGACCGGATTGTCCGGCCGAGCCTCCTGGAGCAGCCCGCGTGCCTGCGCGATGTGGGCGGTGAGCCGGTCGAGTTCCTCGCGCACGTCAGCCTTGCCAACCAGTACCGCGACTTCCTGGGCGAAACGCTCCTCCGAAAGCTGCGGCGCGCGTTCGAGCAGTTCGCCGAGCTGGGTCTCGAAGCGCGCCCGGATGGTGCCGACCTGCGCCAGCGCTCGCTCCGCGGCGCGCCGGCACAGGGCTTCGATCTCGTCGACATGGCCGCCAATCACGCCCGAGAGGGCTTTGCCCTCGGCGGCGCGCGCGGCAGCAAGTGATCTCAGCGATTCCGTCAGGGTCGCAAGGAGCGCCTTGTCGAGCCGGGCAATCGCCTCCTCGCTCTCCTCGCCTTCCTCTTCCTCTTCGATGACGCCGCGCACGCGAAGCAGGCCGTCGGCCGACGGAGCCGAGGCTCCGGTGGTCTTGCGGACCTCGTCGACCAGAGTGGCCAGTTCGCCGAGCAGGTCGCGATTAATGCGCAGAGGCTTCGTCTGACGGGCACTGGTGACGATGAGGCTGAGCGATACGTTGCCGCGCTTGAACTGTCCAGCGGTCGCGCCGCGGGCGGGATTCTCCAGCCGGTCGAGGCCCTGGGGCACGCGGCAGCGCACTTCGAGATTGCGTCCATTGACGCTGCGCGCTTCCCACACCCAATGACGCCGGTCATCCGACCCCTGCGCTCGGGCGTATCCCGTCATGCTTGCAATCACTTCGAACCCGCTCCACTGGCCGCCTGGCGGCGGGTCACTCTAGTATCGGCTCAACAGGCAGACAACGCGGCCAACGCCGAGGTTATCCCATGAAGTCCTTTTCCAGCATCGTTATCACGGGCGCCTCGAGCGGCATTGGCGAGGCATTGGCGCTCGACTATGCCGCGCCGGGGGTGGCGCTGGCCCTGAGCGGCCGCGACGCCAACCGCCTCGAAGCCGTCGCCGCCGCCTGCCGCGCCAAGGGGGCGAAGGTGGATGCCGGCGCGATAGATGTCGCCGACCGTGCGGCAAGTGCGGAATGGCTGACCCGATTCGACGACGCACACCCCGTCGATCTGGTGATCGCCAATGCAGGCATCTCGATCGATAAGGACAACTCCTCGCTCGACGACTTTTCGATCGTTCGCAAGACGATCGACGTCAATGTAGGTGGCGTATTTAACACCGTAGAGCCGCTGGTCGGCCGCCTGATGGGGCGTGGCCATGGCCAGATCGCCATCGTCTCCTCCCTCGCGGGATTCATCGGCCTGCCCTATTCGGCGTCGTACAACGCCAGCAAGGCGTGCGTGCGGGTCTGGGGCGAGAGTATCCGCTATGTGCTGAAGAAGAGCGGCGTGGGAGTGAGCGTGATCTGCCCGGGCTTCGTTGTCAGCCGCATGACGGCCGAAGCTCCCTTCCCCATGCCCTTCATGATGACCTCTGCGCGCGCCTCGCGGATCATTCGCCACGGACTCGAACGCAACAAGGCGCGCATTGCCTTCCCCGCGGCCACCAAGGCCGCCATCTGGCTGGGTAGCGTGTTGCCGGGAACCTGGACCGCCCGCCTGCTGGGGGCCTAGCCGTCGGGCCTGGCGATGTAGGGCGAGTCCGCGACGCACCAGCGTGCCGGCGATTCCTGCCTGAAGACCTGCCGCAAATGGACCTCGTCGGGCCCGTCGGCGATGCGCAGCAGCCGGGCCATGGCGTAGGCGTGATGGACCGGCGTGTCGTCGCTACCGCCCATCGCACCGAAGATCTGCATCGCCCGATCGGCCACTCGCTGCGCCATCTCAGGCACCGCGACCTTGGCCATAGAAACGTCGCGCCATGCCAGTTGGTGACCTTCGGCGTCGAGCCGCTCCGCGGTGCGCAACACCAGCAGCCGCGCCTGTTCGATTTCTATGCGCGAGCGGGCGATCGACTGTTGCGCCGAGTCGTAGTCGATCACCGACCTGCCGAACGCCCTGCGCTCGGTGGCCCGCGCCATCATCAGCTCGACCAGGACTTCGCTGGTTCCGATAGCACGCATGCAGTGGTGCAGCCGCGCCGGACCGAGACGCACCTGCGCCGCGGCAAAGCCCTGGCCCTCCTCGCCGAGCAGACTATCTGCCGGCACGCGGACATTCCTGAATTCGAGTTCGGCGATTGGCGCGATCTTGTCGTCCCAGCCCATGAAGCGCAGTTCGCGCACGATGCTGAGCCCCGGCGACTTCATGGGGACGATCACGCAGGAATGACGACTGGTCCGCGGAGCCTCCGGCCTCGACACGCCGACCACTATGACGAAGGCGCAGGCAGGGTGGGCGGCGCCGGTGATGTACCATTTGCGTCCATCGATCACCCAGTCGCCACCCTCACGCCGCAGGGTCGTGGCGATGTTGGTGGCGTCGGACGATGCAACGTCCGGTTCGGTCATACCGAACGCCGAACGGATCCTGCCCTCGAGTAGCGGCGCCAACCATTGCTGCTTCTGCGCCGGGCTCGCAATGTGCTGCAGCATGATCATGTTGGGCACGTCGGGCGCCTGGCAGTTGAAGACTTCCGGCGCCCAGGGCAGCCGCCCCATGATCTCGGCGAGCGGCGCGAAGGCGCGATTGGAAAGACGATCGGGCAGCGCCAGGTTCCAAAGCCCCGCTGCCCGCGCCTTGTCCTGCAGGCCCGCCATGAACGGCGCCGGCGTGCGGCTGCCAGAGACATGGCGAACCCAGTCGCGGTGACGCGGCAGGATTTCGGTCTCGAAGAAGGCGCCGACGATGGAGGGAAGGTCTTGGGTCACTTCTTCATCTGGTCGGTAAGAAGCGCCGCTGCGCCGCCCTGTTCCTTGCCGTACTTCATCAAGGCGGTACGCCCGCCGGCAGCGTATGCGGCAACTGCGCCAAGCAGGCGCTTCAGCTGGTCGGGGCTGTCGCGATCGAACTTGCACCAGGCCCCGCGGGTCAGCTTGGCAATTTGCGGAAACAACCGCGAAGCCACCCGGTCGTCACCCTCCTGGAACACGAATACTGGCAGGCCAAGCAGGCCCAGTTGCCCCGCCTCGTGGCCAACCTGGTCGACATCCTCCTCGCAACAATCGCCAACGAACACGACGGCGTCAATTCGGCTTTCCCGGCGCTGATCGGCGGCATAGCGCAGCAGCCGTGCAATCTGGGTGCGGCCGGCGAGGCAGCGCACCGAACTCATCAGCCGGGCCAGTTCGCGGCCGTCCGATGTCCAGCGGCTGACCTTGAATTCCTCGAAGCCGCGATAGAAAGCGAGCCGCACGTCGAGACCACCCAAACTGTCGGTTGCCACGAACATTTCGCCCTGGATGGCGCAGGCGTGATCCCAGGTTGGCTCCCGGCTCGCCGTAGCGTCCATCGCAAACAGCAGTCGCCCGCGACCGCCACCGCGCGTCGCCGGCAGCCGCTCGACTTCCCGCACGAACGCATCCACCGCCGAGCTTTCCTGTCGCGGCGTGTCGAGCGGTCCGGGTCTGGTCGTCTTGTTCAAGCGGGCAGCCTCACGACAGATGAGATACACTTCGCCGAATGACTGCACCAGCGGCCCGCAAGCGCTCTTCGCCAGGGTTCAACGCGCTACTCGTATTTGTGACCATCTTGATCGGCATCGCGGCCGCCGAGCTAACGGTCCGCATGCTCAATGGGCAGCCGCTACTGGCCTTTCCCTTGCCCGATCCCGTGCCGTGGAACGACGTGGAGCAAGCGGACTTGGACGCGGTCCCGCTGAGCCCCGGCGTCGACAAGGCGTGGTTCGATATCCCACCCAAGCCGCTGCCCAATCGTGGACTGCCGCCCGCAGGCTGGCAGGAAACCTTTAACCAGTTGCGTGCGCATCCCGTGGCAGGCAATCCCTTCCGTCCCGTCGATGCACTCAAGGCGTGGAACGGCGCGCGCCTTGACCAGCTTTGCACCATCGGCTTCTTCGCACACGCGCCGGACAGGCTGTATACTTACGACCCACCCGGCGGCAAATCGCTGCCGCCGTACCGGTACCTGCCGAACGGCACCTATCCAAACGGACTGGTAACTAACCAGATCGGTTGGCGTGGGCGGCCGATCGATGTGCCGCGCGGCCTTCGCTCGATCCGCATTGTCTTCGTTGGCGCCTCCACCGTCATGGAGAACCACGAGTCACCATACTCCTTCCCAGAACTGGCCGGGCACTGGCTCAACATCTGGGCGAAGGCCAAGAAACTCGACGTCACGTTCGAGGTTCTCAACGCAGCACGCGACGGCATCGCATCGCACGACATCGCCGAGATCGTCCGCACCGAGGTAATGCCGCTCAGGCCCAACCTCGTTGTCTATTCAGAGGGCGCGAACCAGTTCGACCTCAAACCGCTGGTCAAGCACCTGCCTGATGCCAAGCCGTAGCGCCCGGGCAATGCCGGTATCCTCGTACCGCCGTGGCTGATGGTTGCTTCGCGATACTCGGCACTAATGGCACGCGTGCAGTTCGCGCTGGGCTATGTCGGATCCGACCTCGATGGCAGGGAGTGGCCCAAGCCCGATTACGAGCTGGTCTGGCCCGAAGGTCTCGACGAGCAGGATCCTGACCTCGCTTCGCCGAACCTGCCGGTCAATCTCGGCCGGATCCAGCGCGACCTCGACCGTATCCGCGCTGATCTTTCGACGATCGGCAGTGACTTTGCCCTCACGTCGTTCTTCTGGTTCGTACGCGACGGGCTAGTGATTGATGCCACGCATCGGCTGGGCATCATCAATCAACTCAACATCAATCTGTTTCCGTTTCGCTACCGTGATATCGAGCGGCTGGCGAAGTTTCAGAACAGGGTCTTCGCCAAATACGCGCGTAAACACGGCATGACATTCGTCGATCTCGGCGGCTTGACGCCGTTCTCGGCCAGCCTCTATGCCGACGCGATTCATGCCGCGCCATCGGGATCTCGCATCCGTGGCTGGATCACGTTCCAGGAGCTTCTACCGACGATCGAGAAGCATCTCGCCGACAAGTCATGGCCGACACCGCCCGACCCGGCCGCGAGCTTACCCACCTTCACGCCGCGGGAAATTGCCGTTCCCTGCAAGTAGCCCGCGCAGTAGAATTTGCGTCACCAAAAACGACAAGAACTAATGACGGGAAACGCCTTGAGTACGGGGACACTGATCCTGCGGGTCTTCCTGCCGT
>CAYMEB010000086.1:0-17700 GCA_964389095.1 uncultured Hyphomicrobiaceae bacterium | reverse complement strand
CCGGCCGTTTCGACGGCTACTGGGAGCACAATCTCGGCCCCTGGGACATGGCGGCAGGGGCGGTACTGGTCCGCGAGGCCGGCGGCATCGTTTCCGACTTCTCCGGCGAGCAGAATTTTCTTCAGACGGGCAGCATCGTCGCGGGCAATCAGACCGTGCAGAAGGCTCTCCTCGGGCGCCTCGCCGGGCAGGCGGGGTGAGGCGCTGCGGCAATAGAGTTATCCTCGATTTCGGCAGCCGGCCTCGAAGTTGCCGGTTTGTCTCATGATCGTGATTCGATAATCTGCCTGGGGCGCAGCCCGAGATTGCGCCCGTTGGAGGTACATCGGCATGGCGAAGGCGACCAGATCCGACCACTTGGCGACGACGCTGCACCGCAAGCTGTCGACGCCGCGCCGGGCGCTGCTGAACATGCTCCTGTTCGTGATCCTGGTCAGCTTCCTGGCGGTGCTGCTTCTGCCGCAGCTCAAGGGCGCCATCCTGTCCAACATCTTCCTCAACGGCCTAATCATCTGCGTGCTGGCATTCGGGATCCTCTACGCATTCGGACAGGTGCTCCGCCTTTATCCCGAAATCCGCTGGGTGAACGGCTTCCGCATCGCCGATCCGGGCCTCGCCGACGGCCGCCAGCCTGCGCTTCTGGCGCCGATGGCCACGATGCTCCGGGATCGCACCGGTGCATTGTCTCTTTCGGCGACGTCGATGCGCTCCATCATGGACTCGATCGGATCCAGGCTCGACGAAGCGCGCGAGACCGGCCGATACATCGTGAGCCTGCTGGTCTTTCTCGGTCTGCTCGGCACGTTCTGGGGCCTGCTCGAAACGATCGGCTCGGTGGGCACAGCCATCAATGCGCTCGACACCAAGAGCAGCGACACTGGTGTGATGTTCCAGGAGTTGAAAGATGGTCTGGCGGCCCCGCTCAAGGGCATGGGGACCGCGTTCTCCGCGTCGTTGCTTGGCTTGGCCGGATCGCTCATCGTGGGTTTCCTGGAGCTGCAGGCCGGCCACGCGCAGTCGCGCTTCTACAACGAATTGGAGGAGTGGCTGTCCGGCATAACCGATCTCACTCCCGGCGGCACGGCCAGCGGCGATCAGGTCAACCGCCAGCTTCTGGCCGCCGTGTATGATCTGCAGCGGCTCATCGGTGACATGTCGATGCGGATGGGAGCGCCGATGGGGATGCAGCCGCCTGCGATGAGCCCGCCAGGACCAGCCGAGGACGGTGTGCGCGAATTGGCCCGCAGCGTGGAGAGCATGGTCAAGCAGATGCGGGCCGAACAGAAAGTGGTGCGGGAGTGGGCCGACGATCAGGCGGCCCAGCATGCCGAGGTTGCCTCGATGCTCAAGGAACTCGCCGCGCGCGGCGGCGGCAAGAGCTGACGAGACGACCAGCGGCTTGGCAATCAACGAACGAGCGCGGTAATGGCACTGGGACGCGGACGACGGCGGGAGGCCTACGGCGAGTTCTGGCCGGCCTATGTCGACGTGTTGTCGACACTGCTCATGGTGTTTACGCTGCTGCTGTCGATCTTCATGCTGTCGCAGTACTTCGCGACGCAGGAGAGCTCCGGCAAGGACAACGCTCTGCGCCGCCTGACACGCCAGATCGCGGAGCTGACCAATCTGCTGAGCCTCGAGAAGGGCAAGCAGAAGTCGCTCGAGGACGAACTGTCATCCCTGCAGGCCTCGCTGGCAGCCTTGCGCAGCGATAACACCCGTTTGTCGGGCCTCGCCGGTCTGGGCGACGACAAGGCCGCCAAGGCGGAAATCCGCATCTCCTCGCTGTCGAAGGATTTGGAAGACCAGAAGAACATCTCCAACGAGGCCCTCGCCAAGGTCGATCTCCTCAATCAGCAGCTCGCAGCGTTGCGCCGCCAGATGGCGGCGATCCAGGAGGCGCTCGCCGCCGCCGAAGCCAAGGACAAGGACAGCCAGGCGCGCATTTCGGACCTCGGCCAGCGCCTGAACGTCGCGCTCGCGCGTCAGGTGCAGGAGCTTCAGCGGTACCGATCCGATTTCTTCGGACGCCTGCGTGAGTTGCTGAAAGACCGCAAGGACATTCGCGTCGTGGGTGATCGCTTCGTGTTCCAGTCCGAAGTTCTGTTCCCTTCGGGTCAGGCGACCATGACGCCCGAAGGTCTTGCCGCACTCGACCAGCTCGCCGGCGCCATCGTCGAACTTTCACGCCAGATCCCGCGCGAAATCGACTGGTCCCTGCAGGTCGACGGCCACACCGATGCGCGGCCGATCTCCAATCCGCTGTTCCCGTCGAACTGGGAGTTGTCGAGCGCGCGCGCGACCTCGGTCGTGAAATACCTGATCAGCCGCGGCGTGCCGCCCAACCGCCTGGTCGCCGCGGGCTACGGCGAATTCCAGCCCCTGGAAGCTGGCGCCAGCGAGGAAACCCTGCGCCGGAACCGCCGCATCGAGTTGAAGCTGACGAACCGGTGAGTGTAGCAGCGGTCTACTTGATCGGCTCGTGCGCTGCGCGGCTGTCGGCTGGGGCCTGCTCGCGGCGTTCCGTCATCCCGTAGTCGCGGATGATGCTTGCAACGCGCAGGCGATAGTCGCGGAACACACCGCTCCGGCCTGCCGACTGGGTGAGCCGGTGCTCTGCGTGGCGGCGCCAGTTCGTGACTGCCGCCTCGTCCCGCCAGAACGATAGAGACAGCAACTTTTCCGGGTCAGAAAGGCTTTGGAAGCGTTCGACCGAGACGAACCCGTCGACGTGTTCGAGTTCAGGCTTGAGGCGCGCCGCGAGCGCCAAGTAATCGTCCTTGCGACCATCGGCCGGCGTGACTTCGAAAATGACGGCGATCATCTCAGATCCCTCACAACGGATACTCGGTCCCGATCTGGCGCAGGAACGTACGCTGCTCATCCAGAATCAGTTGATTGTCCTCGGCAAATGCGAAGTTCGCAGCGCCCTCGGGGTCGGCGCGCAACCGAGCCCGATACACTTCATATGAGGCCAAGCTATCGAACGAAATCAAGCCGAAGGCCACGCGATTGGTGCCCTCATGTGGCATCCAGTAGCGAACGTCACTGCCGCCGCAACGTGGAATGATCGAAAGCCAGCGACGTGCATAGGCCTCGAATAAGCCTTTCTTGAATGGGTCGATCTCGTAGCGGATGAAGACAGTGATAGTCATGGGCGCGATGCCTCCGTGTATGGAGGACGGTTGATAGCCCGGGGCATAGCTTCAAAGGTTCGGTCACGACCGAAGCATCCGGTCGGCCGTTATGATACGTGTCAATCATGAAGAACGGACCGAGTATTGCCGCCATCGGCGCGCTCGTGGGTGATCCAGCGCGCGCAAACATGCTGACCTCGCTCATGAGCGGCCAAGCCTTGACCGCGACCGAACTCGCGCATGCCGCAGGCATCGCAGCCGCAACAGCCAGCGGCCATCTGGCCAAGCTCCTCGAGGGCGGTCTGCTCTTGGTCGAGAAGCACGGCCGCCATCGCTACTATCGTCTGGCGGGACCGGATGTTGCCGCCGCGATCGAAGCACTCATGGAGCTTGTCGAACATGCCGGCCATCGGCGTGTGCGGCCCGGCCCCAAGGATCCCGAAATGCGCAAGGCGCGCGTCTGTTACGACCACTTGGCCGGCGAGCGTGGCGTCGAACTGTTCACGCGGTTGACGCGATTGAGATTGATCGCGCTGAAGGGCGGAGCGATCACAATCACACCGGATGGCGTTCAGAAATTCGGCCGCTTCGGCATTGATATCGAAGCATTGAAGGCAGGAAAGCGTCCGCTCTGCCGGACCTGTTTGGATTGGAGCGAGCGGCGCACACATCTCGCGGGCAGTCTCGGGTCGATGCTGCTCGATCGGTTCTTCGAGAATAAATGGATGCACCGCATCGAGGACAGCCGCGCCATCAGATTGACGGCCCGCGGCGAGGCGGCCCTCGAGAAACTCTTCGAGTGATCTGATCCGGGGAGGCCTCGGAGCACGCCGGCGACGTCGAAGTAACGACCCGCTGCGCTGCTGCTGGATCTCACTTTATCCGAGCGGGCGTCGGTCAGCGAAGGCTCTGATCTCAATGTCTCCTAAGAACGTACGCCGGTCCAGGTCATCCACATCGATGGGCATCGGATCACATGGTCTCGTACAGAGCCGGCTCACTTTGACGACGAGCTCCCGGGCCTTGGGGCGAAGCGGCGCCAACGACGGACCCGCCTGGACGACCTGCGCCGAGTATCTCGAACGAGCGAGCACGACGCACGCCATCGATGTCATCATCCGGCCGAGAGGCACTTGCCTTGCGCGCAGCTTTGATCAGCTCCGATTGACCTCTGCCAAGACTTCTTTGGTATGCTCCCCGATCTTCGGCAGTCCGCGCCGCACGCCGAAGCGTTTGCCGTCGAGCTCGACGGGCAGCGCCGGCGTCACGGTCTCGCGGCCGTCTGGCAGGGTCAGAGGCAGCAGCCCGCCCGATTGCTTCAAGTGCGGGTCATCGAAGAGATCTTCCGGCTTGGCGATGGGGGCATACGGCAAGCCCAGCGCAGCCACGCGCTGCTCCAGTTCGGCTCTCGGCAGTGTCTTGAACACCGCGCCCAGATGTGGCACCAGCCAGGGGCGTTCCCGGCATCGCGCATTGTTCGTCGCCAAACGTGGATCCGCCGTCAGTTCGGCAAGTCCGAACCCGTCGCAGAACTGCTGCCATTGCGTATCGGTCACCACGCCGATGAAAAGCTGGCCGTCCGCGCAGTCGAACACGTCGTAGATGCCCCAGGCCGGCTGACGCACGGTCATGGGCGGCACCGGCTTTCCGGTGACTATCTGCTGCATCATGTGCTGGGCCATCAGGAGGGAGCAGGTTTCGAAAAGTCCGCTGGCCACGATGCCGCCGCGCCCTGTCGCCTCGCGCCGGCGCAACGCCGCCTGGATTCCGATCACGGCGAACATTCCGCCCATGATGTCGTTCACAGAGGAGCCCGCGCGCATCGGCTTGCCGGGCAGACCGGTCATGTAGGCGAGGCCGGCCATCATCTGGACGACCTCGTCGAGGGCAGCCCGATCCTCGTAGGGTCCCGAGAGGAACCCCTTCACCGAGCAATAGATGAGCCGAGGATTGGCCGCAGTCAGCTCTTCCGGCCCGAGCCCCATTTTTGACATGGCTCCTGGGCGGAAATTCTCCAGAACGACGTCGGCAGTCGCCATCAATGCCCTGGCGTCGTCGAGTCCGCGTTTTGATTTCAAGTCGAGCAGCACCGAGCGCTTGTTGCGGTTCATGACGGCGAAGAAGCCCGCGCCGCCACCTGTGAGTGTGCGGGTCTTGTCGCCGCCGGGGGCCGGCTCCACTTTGATCACGTCTGCGCCGAGATCTGCCAGGATCACGCCCGCCGTAGGCCCGGCCACCATATGGCAGAACTCGATTACTCGGATGCCGTGGAGTGGAAGAGTGGGCATGGTCATGAGCAGGCTCCAGACAGGCTGCACGGGATGCCGCACTCATGACCCGCGCGTCGCGCGCTCGCAAGTGGGCCGGGGATGACCAGGGATGCGATGCGCCGCAATGGCCCCAGGCTGACCGACGGGCCTGCGAACACAATCGATTGCCGCTGTTTCTGGGCTTGAGGTCTTAATCGAAGTCTCGGACAGCGGACTTTCCGAGGCAAGGGGAGGCGCGCTGAGGTTGCACAGCGCGCTCGAGGCATGCGAACCGAGGCCCCTGTGGACCACGCCGGCCCCGCCATCGGAATGCCCGAAGAACGGGAGTAGGTTGGAACAGATCGAGCGAATCAGCAGCAAAACACGTGGCAAGCCTTTTCGACGAACTGGAGCCTGTCCCCGCGCCCCTGCCGGCGGCCGCGTCGGGTACTCGCGTGCCGATCCTCCTGCCGGTCGCGCTGGAGCAGACCTACGATTATCTCCTGCCGGAAGGCATGTCAGTCGCGCCGGGGCAGTTCGTGCTGGTGCCCTTCGGTCCGCAGCATCGTATCGGCATCGTCTGGGATCGCCCGGCCGGTCTCGACGCGAAGCCGGTCGAGGCGAAACGCCTCAAGGCGGTGAGCGAGGTGCTGACCGAGGTTCCGCCTCTGCCGCACATCACCTTGCGCTTCGTCGAGTGGATCGCGAAATACACGCTTTCGCCGCTCGGCATGGTCGCGCGCATGATGATGGGCGCGTCGAGCGTCTTCGAGCCGGTGAAGCCGCGTTTCGGCGTCCGAATCGTGGAAGGGGCGCCGGTACCTGGCCGCATGACGCCCGCACGCGAGCGCGCCCTGCAGATCGCGGCCGATGGCCTGATCCGTGCGAAATCGGCGCTGGCGGAAGCGGCAGGATGTTCCACCGGCGTGATCGACGGACTCGTCAGTGCGGGTGCGCTCGTCGAGGTCGCGATCCCCGAGAAGCGATACCCGCGTCCCGACCCACGTTTCACGACCGTCGAGTTCCGGGCAGAGCAGGAGGGGGCCGTCGCCGCGCTTCGTGCCGCGGTGGATGGGCGCACGTTCTCCGCCTCGCTTCTCGACGGTGTCACCGGGTCCGGCAAGACGGAAGTCTACTACGAAGCGGTCGCGCGAACGCTCGAGGCTGGTCTGCAGGCCGTGATCCTCCTGCCGGAAATCGCGCTCACGTCGCAGTTCATGGACCGCTTCAAGGGTCGGTTCGGCGCGCCACCGGCGGAATGGCATTCCGCGCTGTCCCCGCCGGAGCGGGCCCGCGTATGGCGCGCCGCGGCCAGCGGGGAGGCGCGGGTGATCGTCGGAGCCCGGTCCGCATTGTTCCTGCCCTACAAGGAGCTGGGCCTCATCGTCGTCGACGAGGAGCACGACCAGGGCTTCAAGCAGGAGGATCGCGTCAACTACCAGGGGCGCGACATGGCGGTCGTGCGCGCCAACCTCGGGAAGTTTCCGATCGTGCTGGCCTCGGCGACGCCGTCGATCGAGAGCCACGTCAATGCGCGCACCGGCCGCTATCGCCATTTGGTTCTGCCGGGCCGCTACTCGGGCACCGAACTGCCGGCGATCACGCCGATCGACCTGCGCCGCGAGCAGCCCGACAAAGGCCGCTGGATCGCACCGCCGATGGTCGAGGCGATCAAAGAGACGCTCGCCAAAGGCCAGCAGTCACTGCTGTTTCTCAATCGCCGCGGCTATGCCCCGCTGACGCTCTGCCGCAAGTGCGGCCACCGCTTCGAATGTCCCCAATGCTCCGCTTGGCTCGTCGAGCACCGTTTCCGCAATCGCCTCAACTGTCACCACTGCGGCTTCTCGGTTTCGCTTCCGAAGACCTGTCCGAGTTGTCACGAGCCCGATTCACTGGCCGCGTGTGGGCCCGGCGTCGAACGGATCGCGGAGGAAGTGAAGGAGCGTTTCCCCGAAGCGACGCAGGCGATCCTATCGTCGGATCTCATTCCCAGCATCACCGAGATGCGCGAGATCATCAAACGGATCGAGCAGGGCGAAGCGCAGATCATCATCGGAACGCAGATCGTCGCGAAAGGTCACCACTTCCCCGATCTTGCGACCGTGGGTGTCATCGACGGCGATCTCGGCCTCGCCCAAGGCGCCGATCCGCGCGCAGCCGAGCGCACGTTCCAGCTCCTGCATCAGGTCACTGGACGCGCTGGCCGTGCCTTCGCCCGTGGACGCGGCTTCATTCAAACTCACATGCCGGAGCATCCGGTCATGCAGGCGATCATCACCGGCGACCGGGATGCCTTCCTGGAGCGGGAGATCCGGGAGCGACAGGCGGCGGGCTTGCCTCCCTACGGCCGGCTCGCCGCGATCGTGGTCTCCGCGAAGGACAGGGAAACTGCCGAACTGGTCGCCCGCGACGTCGCACATCGCGCGCCTCCGGCGGAAGCGATTGCGGTGCTCGGTCCCGCTGAAGCCCCGATCGCGCTGATACGAGGACGATATCGCTGGCGCCTGCTCGTCAAGGCACCGCGCGAGACCGACATGCAAGCCTATATCCGCGCCTGGATGGCTTCGCTGCCGAAGCTCTCCGGTGACATCCGTCTCACACTCGACATCGATCCTTATAGCTTCCTGTAGGACGGCATTTGCCGGTTTGGGCTCGCGCGGCCCTCGGCCTGTGCGACCCGGGGCGATCTGTCAGCTTCCCGTAAGCGGCCGTGTGTGAGCATTCTTCTCCGCAGGACGATTCGAGCCATGTTCGTCTTCAAGAAATCCGTCGTCGCCGCATTTGCGCTGCTCGCCGCAGTGCCGGCGATAACGCTACGTGCCGACGAAAAGTCCGTGCGGCGTGAGCGGTTCGATGACGCCGACCTGGATCAGGACGGTGCCCTCGATCGCCTGAAGCGGAGCGAGTTCAAGCCACTCTCCGCGGTCATCGAGGCGGCCCGCGCAGCCGTTCCGGGCGAGGTCGTGCGGACCAAGGTCAAGCGCTGGAAAAGCCGCATCGCGTACGAGTTCAAGATCATCACCCCGCAAGGCCGGTTGCGCGAGGTCTACATCGATCCGGCGAGCCTCGAAATCCTGGAGATCGAGTAGCCGTGCGCGTGCTGATCGTCGAGGATGAGCGCAAGATCGCCGAAGATCTTCGATCGGCGCTGGAGGCCGCCGGCTATGTCACCGACCTCGCGGCGGACGGCGAAGCGGCGTGGTTCAAGGGCGATATCGAGGACTATGATGCCGTCATTCTCGACCTCGGTCTGCCGAAACTCGACGGGATGACTGTGCTGCGGCGCTGGCGCGAAGGGCAGCGGCTGATGCCGGTGCTCGCCCTCACCGCGCGGGACAGCTGGCGCGACAAGGTCGACGGCATCGATTCCGGCGCCGACGACTATCTCACCAAGCCGTTCCGCATCGAGGAGGTCATCGCGCGTGTACGCTCGCTCATCCGGCGCGCATCGGGGCGCGCTTCCCTTCAGATCACCGTCCAACACGTCACCCTCGACGTGAAGGAGATGGACGCACGCATCGAGGGCCGGCCGGTCGGCCTGACCGCGCTCGAGTTCCGCTGCATCAGCTATCTCATGCATAATTCCGGCCGCGTGGTGAGCCAGGGTGAGTTGCTGGAACGCGTCTACGGCCAGGATTTTCCTCACGACAGCAATGCAGTCGAAGTTCTGATCGCCCGGTTGCGAAAAAAGCTCGGCTCTGCCTTCATCCGCACCAAGCGGGGTGAAGGTTACATCGTGGGGAGCAGCTGACCGTGCGGATCGGATCGCTGCGCGCGCGGTTGCTGGCGGCCGCAGGATTGGCGATTGCAGCCGCGCTGACCGTCTCGGGCGTCCTATTGGGTCGGCTGTTCTCCGACCACGTCGAGAACCGGACGGCAGTCGAACTGCAAGATCATTTGAACCAGCTTGCGGCCGGCCTCGAGACCGATGCCGAAGGGCGGATCGTTCCGGCAACCGCCCCGGCCGACCCACGCTTTTCGCAGCTCTATGGCGGGCTCTACTGGCAGATCGATCCGTCGGGCGGGCAATCGCGGCGATCACGTTCGCTGTGGGACTTCGAACTCGAGCTGCCTACCGACGCGCTCTCGGAAGGCGCCATCCATCGCCACGACATTTCCGGCCCGGATCGAGCCACCCTGTTCGCGGTAGAGCGCGCACTGAAAATCGGCATGGGGGAGGAGCAAAAGCCCATCAGGATCATCGTCGCCGTCGACCGGCGGGAGATCGACGATGCAGTCGCTCAGTTTCGAGCGATGCTATGGCGATCGCTGCTCATCGTCGGGGCCGTTCTGCTCACTGCGTTCGCCGCGATGCTGCACTTCGGCCTCCTCCCGTTGCGAACCTTGCGATCCTCCCTCCACGATGTCCAGACCGGCGCGCGCGAGAGGGTCGAGGGCCGTTTCCCCACCGAGTTGGAAGCGCTCGTGGACGACCTAAACCGGCTTCTCGCCCAGCAACGACAGAGCGTCGTCCGCGCCCGCGAGCAGGCGGGAGATCTGGCTCACGGCTTCAAAACGCCACTGTCGCTGCTTGCAGTGGTCGCGCGGGACTTGCGGCGCGGGGGACGCTCGCAGCCGGCCGACGAGATCGATGCGCAGATCGAGGCCATGAGCCGTCACGTCCAGAAGGAACTGACACGGGCGCGCATGGCCGGCGCGTCAGGTATCGTTCGCAACGGCGTGTTGGTGAGACCGGTGGCGGAACGGATCGTCAGCGCGATGCGACGGATCGGTGGCGACCGCGATCTGTCCTGGTCGATCGAGGGCGCCCAGGATCTTCGCTTTGCCGGAGATGAGAACGACCTGCTGGAGATTATTGGAAACCTTGCCGAGAATGCTGCCAAGTGGGCGCAGCGCCGCGTTGTTCTGACGATTGAGATGAACCAGGAACTCTTGGAGATTGACGTCGAGGACGATGGACCCGGCATACCCAATGGATCGGAAGCAGCGGCGTTGGCGCGTGGCGGACGTCTCGATGAGAGGGCGGAGGGAACCGGGCTCGGCTTGGACATCGTTGCCAAGGCCGTCGCCATCTACGCAGGTCGCATAGATCTGTCCCGTTCGCGGCTCGGCGGGCTCCGCGCGCGTCTCACGCTGCCAGCGATCGATCCGGCAAAGCTTACCGGCGCCTGACCATCCTTGTCAGCCTCCCGTCCCGGGCGATCGCCTAGGGTCTTCCCGTCGGTCGAACGAGCCGGCGTTTCGAAAGGAGACCAATCATGAAGTCGCAGATCGTCGCAGTCGCATTCGCGGTCGCCATCGGCACGGCAATCCCCGCAATGGCCGGGACCTACGCCCCCGGCTGTACGAAGGAGCCGCAGGCGGCGTGGAAACCCGTCGATACGTCCGCCGCAAAGGCGGTCAGTCTCAGCTACGCTGTGTCGAAGACGAAGACGACGGGCACCTGTCACGAGATCTACGTCACGAAGGACGGCCGCAAGTTCGAGCTCTTCTTCAACCCGGTCACGAACGACCTCGTCCATACCGCGTCGAAGTGATGAGCACTCGCAACGATCACGGGACCGGAGCCGACCGCGCGATGCGGTCGGCCGAGGTCGGAGCCCAGCCCGATAGCGATACGGTGAAGGTGTGGGATCCCTTCGTGCGGCTGTTCCACTGGTCGCTCGTCACGATGTTCTCGACCGCCTATCTCACCAGCGAGGTGTCGGAAACCGTGCATATCTGGTCGGGCTACGGAGTTCTGGCACTCGTTTGCATGCGCATCCTGTGGGGTGTCGTCGGCACGAAACATGCCCGCTTCGCCGACTTCGTTCGTGGTCCACGGGCTATCCTGGCCTATCTCCGTGATGCGGCTCTGCTCCGCGCCAAGCGCCACATCGGCCACAATCCGGCGGGCGGAGCGATGGTGATAGCGCTGCTCGTTGCTCTCCTGACCGTTTGTTCGACCGGGATCATGATGACCATGGATCGGTTCTGGGGGCAGAAATGGATCGAGGCCGTCCACGAGATTGCAGCGCACGGCACTCTCGTTCTCGTCGCCCTTCATGTTGCGGGTGTGTTGTTCGCCAGTCTCGAGCATCGTGAGAACCTGGTGCGCAGCATGTTCACCGGCCGCAAGCGGAAGTGACGGCGAGGCTCGGGCGTCTGCTACGCAACACAGATTGCTCTGTGTTGAGGACCGCCCCCGATGTTCCGCAGCCGGCGCTGGAAATGTCGGGCGGCGATCCTTACTGTCCTCCCCAGCGTGAGCACCACCTCAGGAGAGGCAAGACATGGAATTCGACGACGTCATTCTCGGCCGTCGCAGCATTCGCGGCTACAAGCCCGACCCGGTGCCGGCTGAATTGATCAAAGAGATCCTGGCGCTGGCGATGCGCGCGCCGTCATCGATGAACACGCAGCCCTGGAATTTCTATGTCATCACTGGCGAGCCGCTCGATCGCATTCGCCGCGGCAATACCGAGCGTAATCTGGCTGGTATCCCGCATTCGCGCGAGTTCCGCGTCGGCGAGCCCTTTCAAGGGGTGCACCGCGAGCGCCAGATCGGGGTGGCCAAGCAATTGTTCGCCGCGATGGGCATCGCGCGCGAGGATGCGAAAGGCCGCCAGGATTGGGTGATGCGCGGCTTTCGCCAGTTCGACGCTCCGGTTTGCGTGATCATCACCTATGATCGCGTTCTCGCTTCCAGCGACGACACGGCGTTCGATTGCGGCGCCGTCGCCACCGCTCTGGTCAATGCCGCCTGGTCGCGAGGTCTCGGCGCGGTGATCAACAGCCAGGGGATTATGCAGTCCCCCGTCGTGCGTGAGTATGCCGGGATCGCCGACGATCAGGTGATCATGAAGAGCATCGCACTGGGTTGGCCGGACGACGGCTTTCCCGCCAACGCCGTCGTATCGGTGAGAAAATCCGTAGATGAAGCCGCGACATTCGTCGGTTTCACTGATGGCGCATAGGCCGACACCGGGCGCGCCGTTGTTCCCGGGCCCGTGTGTGGGTTGCGAACGAACTGCGTTTCGCGGTCGGCGACACGCCGTGCCCGATCCAGTCGTCAGCCGCGTCGGGTTCGAGTGAGCACTGAGGCCGCAAGCCGCCAGTTGAAGACACGGGGAACCTCGCGGCAGTAGTCGCGGTAAGCCGAGCCGTAGACGCCCTCGAGCCAGGGTTCCTCGGCGAGGATCATGAGATAGTAAGCGGCGACCATGGCGCCGCAGGCGAGATAGCTTGCCAGATCGTCGGCGGCGAACGCGAGCAAGCCGTAGACGGCCATCAACATCACGTTCTGCGGATTGCGGGTCCAGCGATAAATGCCGGAGGTCACCAGCCCCTCGCGGGCGCCGTAGCTGTTGTCACGCCCCAGTATTCGGAAAGCGTACAAGAAGATGGCGATCGAGAGTGCGAGGCCCACGCCCGACGCTATCCGCAGCCATGGCGGTATTCCCAGTGCGCCAGCATGCGCCATCGCTGCAACCAGGAAGCAAAGCACGTTGAGGGAGCGGAACAGTGGCCAGAACAGATAGCTCTGCCACGTCTTTTCGCCGGGTGTCGGCCAGATCCTCAGCTCGCGCAGCAACAGTGTTGCGACAAGAGCTGCCAGGAGAGACGAGCCGATCACGGCTGTGACGAAATAGACGATGCCGGCCATGGGTACCGATCTCGAGGTTTCGCGTTCGCCGAGCCGATAGCACGTTTGCGCTCCCGGTGGATGCCGGACCGATGAATATGCGGGTCTCCCAACGGCAACGGATCCCGGAGAACTTGACGGCCGTCAATGCGTTTCCATGCCGAAGCCTTTGATGATTTCGCCGGAGCGTCGGGCAGTCGTGCCGGCTTCCTGGCGCGCCTTCATCGCAGGATCGAACGAGGAGGTCACATGGCGCAAGATCTGTCGAAATCCGAACCGCGAACAGTGCCGACGCGCAGCGTATACGAGCCGTTCACGGCGCTGCGTACGGAGATGGATCGCGTGTTCGACGCGTTTCTGGGGCGCGGGTTCGGCCAATGGCCGGGGCTTTCAGGGGTAGCCGCGCAGGCGTCGGTCGTGCCCAGCCTCGACGTGAAGGAGACGGCCACGGAACTCGTGGTGGAAGCCGAGTTGCCCGGACTGGACGAGAAGGACATTGCCATAACGTTGAACAATGGTGTGCTCACCATCAAGGGCGAGAAGAAGTCCGAGCACGACGAGACCAAGGGCGACTATCACATCAAGGAGCGGAGCTACGGCAGTTTCCAGCGCGCATTGCAGCTGGGAGAAGGCGTCGACTTCGACAAAGCGAAGGCACTTTTCGAGAAGGGCGTGCTGAAAGTCATGCTGCCCAAGCGCGCCGAAGCCGTAGCTGCGGAGAAGCGCATCCCGATCGGGAAGGGGGCATGAACTCGCACGGCTCGGTCAGGTTTTGAACTCCGGGGCCGGTTGCGCAGGCCGAAAGGCCGACGCGATCGGCCCCGCAACAGGCAGCGGCAGATCCGGCCCGCCGGGCAGTGATCGCGATAGGCTTTCCCAATTCACAACTTCATGTTGAAATGCGCCATCCTCGGCACACGGTGCCCGGGACGGCCTGATCTTTTTTGTTGTTTGTTTTTTTCGAGGTTGCCATGCCCTACTTGCCCGCTGCGGTTCGCTCCGAGCTCAATTTCACCACCAACATCGCGGAAGGCGCTTCTGGGCTGCGCGCACGCAGGGTCCAGGAGTGGCTGACCTTCGCCAAGATCGGCACCGTAATCGACGGCAGCTTCGGTCCGGCCACGAAGCAGGGCGTGAAGGCGTTTCAGCAGGCCCGCGGCCTCACCGCCAACGGGGTGGTCAATCGCGCCACCTGGGACGCGCTCACAGCGCCGCTGCTGGAGGCCTGCTCGGCGACAGTTCCGGCTTCGGCCAGCGTCGACGACGCGATCCTGCGCATCGCCAAAGTGCATCTGGCCATTCATCCTATCGAACTCGGCGGGGATAACCGTGGCCCGTGGGTCCGTGCCTACTGTGGCGCCGACGGTGTCGAATACAGATGGTGTGCCGGCTTCGTCACGTTCGTGATGAAACAGGCGTGCAGCCTCCTCGACAAGCCGCCGCCGATTGCGGGCTCGCTGTCCTGTGACAGCCTCGCTGCCCAGGCCAAGGAGCGTGGCCGCTTCATACGCGGCAAGGATCTGCAGAACGGCGGTACGAACTGGGGCGAGCTCGGCCGCTGCCAGATCTTTCTCGTGCGCAGAACCTCGACCGATTGTACCCACACAGGCTTTGTCTTCGAGGGAGCCGGTACCACGTTCGCGACGATCGAAGGCAACAGCAACGACGGCGGCAGCGCCAACGGCTTCGAAGTCTGCCGCCGCACGCGCAACATCGACAGCAAGGATTTCATCGCCCTGCCGTGAACCGTTGCGCCTTCGGCACAGTGCAGCCTCGCGTTCGGGCCGATGCGACGCTTACGACTGACGGGCTCGGATGGAGCTGGCTGGGGCGCTAGGATTCGAACCTAGGTATGTCGGAACCAAAAACCGATGCCTTACCACTTGGCGACGCCCCAATGCGCCGCACCCGGCTCTCAGGAGCGGGCGAAGAGGCGCGGACCATAACCGCATCGGCCCGGCCCTGCAATATGCAAGACCGGGCCGGGGTATCAGGCGGCGAAAGATGCTTCAGCGGCCGAGCGCGGAACGCGTGTAGCCGTCGTTGCCGCGCCGCGGCGACGACGCGTACCAGCTTCCCCCGGAGGCTGCGGAGACGACCCGGACCTGGCCACGGCGTTCGACGCGCGCGAGACGCTCGCCACGGGCTTCTGCGGCCTTTCTCTCGGCAACCACTTTGATGCGCTCCCGAAGCCGGATCTGCGCCAGGCGGTGGGCCGCCGGGTCGGCATGCGTGCGCTGGGCGACGGGCGTCGCGATTGCGCTGTCGGCTTCCGCCCAAGAGCGGATGGCGAACACCGGAGCGCCGAGATGGACGCGCTCGAAAAGATCGATCACATCCTCGTTCAGTATGCGGATGCAACCGTTCGACACGGCGCTGCCGATCGAATGACGCGACGGCGTGCCGTGGATGCGCAGAAGCGACCAGTCGAGATAGAGCGCCCGCTTGCCGAGCGGATTGCGCGGATCTCCGCCCTAGATCGGATCCTCGCCGTCGACCGGCACCCAACGCGGGTCGACCTGCTTATGTGACACGAACGTGCGGCCCATCCACAACTCGTCGTGCTTGCCCACGGCCACGCCGTACCGCAGCGCCTCGCCCTTGGCGGTCACGTAGTAGAGGCGCCGCTCGGAATTGACGATCACGATCGAGCCGACCGGCATGTCGACCGGGATCGTGACGATCTGCACTTTCGGCAAGGTGGAGACGGCCGCCGCCTTCTTGCGCTTGCGCGACTGGGCATCGGCCTCGCCGGCGACCGCGATCACGGCGACGGCTGCGGCCAGCGCAGCCTTGAACAAGAGGGACGCAATTCGACGCACGTACGTAACTCCGCTCGACACGGGATGGGTGGGTATGGCCGGGACGGGCCGCTGGTGACATGGCCTAAGCCAGAAACCAGACCATCTCTAGAGCCAAAAGACCTACGTTCGATGAATTTCTTTCTCGCAGCCGGGCGAAGCCGCCCGATGCGCATTTCGTCCTACTTCACCCTGGCGGGGTGTACAGCTAGTCATAGCGGGAAACGATCGCGCGCCGCGCGCAGCCAGTCACGACCGGGGTCCCATGGCCGAGCCATACTCACTCGCGAACACCGGGTTTCCAACCCCGTCTCTGGACGCCTGGCGTGCCCTGGTGGACAAGGCCTTGAAAGGTGGAGACTTCGAACGCCGCCTGGTCTCGCGCACGGCCGACGGTATCCGGATCGAACCGCTCTACGCTGCCCGGACTGCGGATGCCCTGCCCCAGGGGGGGCGGACCGGTCCCCAGACCCCGATCGCGTGGGACATTGCCCAGCGCCATGCGGACACCGACCCCGCGGCGGCGAATGCCGCCATACTCGCCGATCTCGAAGGCGGAGTCTCTGCCATGGTCCTGCAGATCGAGAGCCCCGGCCAGTCCGGCCTGTCCTACCGTGCCGACCCGATCGCCGCCGCGCTCGACCGGGTCCTGCTCGACGTCTGCCCGATCGTACTCGACGCCCGCGAGAACACGATGGATGCGGCCGGCAGCCTGCTCGCCCTGTGGCGGAAGGCCGGCATTCCCGACGGCCGCCGCCTGGGGGCCTTCAATCTCGATCCCCTGGGCACGCTCGCCCGCACCGGCTCCCTGTACTACCCCATAGACAAGTCCCTGGACCTGGCCGCGACGTTCCTGGCGGACAGTCGGTCGATGCCGGGCGTTACCGCGCTCGCGGCAGATGGCCGGCCCTACCACGAGGCCGGCGCCAGCGAAGCCCAGGAGCTCGCCGCGGTGCTGGCTACGCTCGTCGCCGAGTTGCGGGCGGCCGAGGCCGCTTCGATCGACGTGGCGACCGCGGCGGCGAAGATCCGCGTCGAACTCGCGGCCGATGCCGACATGATGCTGACCATCGCCAAGCTGCGCGCGGCCCGCCGGCTGGTGGGGCGGATCCTGGAGGCCTCGGGCGCGCCGGCCGCGCCTTGCCCGCGCCTTTCGGTCGGCACCAGCGAACGCATGATGGCGGCGCGGGACCCCTGGGTGAACATGCTGCGCGTCACGGCCGCCACTGCCGGCGCCGCCTTCGGCGGCGCCGACAGCATCACGGTGCTGCCCTACACATGGCCTCTCGGCCGTCCCGACGCCTTCGCCGCGCGCATCGCGCGCAATGTCCAGATCGTGCTCCAGGAAGAAGCCGGCTTGGGGCGGGTGGAGGACCCGGCGCGCGGCTCCTTCGCCCTCGAAGCGCTCACCGGTGAGATCGCCGCCCGGGCCTGGGCGCTGTTCCAGGCCATCGAGGCGAAGGGCGGGATGGGCGCGGCCCTGACCAGCGGCTGGATGCAGGACGAGATCGCCAAGGTCGCAGCGGAACGCGACAAGGCGATCGCGACCGGCCGGCTGGCGCTCACGGGATCGTCCGCCTTCCCGAAACTCGGCAGTGATGGTGTTACCGTGACGCCCTGGCCTCCGGCGCCGCCGGTCGCGGCTGGTGGAGCGGCTGCAACCCGGCTCCTGCCGCGCCGCCTGACGGCGCCCTTCGAAGCCTTGCGCGCTGCCGCCGACGCCTACGAGGCGTCGACGGGCAACCCGCCGGCCGTGTTCCTGGCTGCGCTGGGGCCGCTGGCCGCGCACGCCGCGCGGGTCACCTGGATCGCCAATTTCCTCGCCGCGGGCGGCATCGTCGCCAAGACCTCCGAGCCGATCCATGCCAGTGCGGAAGCCGGCGCGGCCTTCGCCGCCAGCGGCGCGGCGCTGGCCTGCATCTGTGGCA
>CAYMEB010000085.1:0-17786 GCA_964389095.1 uncultured Hyphomicrobiaceae bacterium | reverse complement strand
ATGAACCAGTAGCCGTCGCCGATGCATTCCGCGGCGATGAGGATGCGCTCGGCGTTGAGGCCCGTGAGGATGTACTTGAAGCCTTGGCCCTCCTCGCCGATCAGGTTCTCAGACGGGATCTCGAGATTGTCGAAGAACAGCTCGTTGGTCTCGTGGTTGACCATGTTCAGGATCGGGCGAACCGTCATGCCTTTTTTCACGGCCGCCTTCACGTCGACCAGGAAGATCGACATGCCTTCGGACTTCTTCCTGACCTGATCGAGCGGCGTGGTTCGCGCCAACAAAATCATCAGGTCGGAATGCTGGACACGACTGATCCAGACCTTCTGGCCGTTGATGACGTAGCGGTCGCCTTTTCTCACTGCCGTGGTCTTGATCTTCGTGGTGTCCGTGCCCGTGGTCGGCTCGGTGACGCCCATGGACTGCAGGCGCAGTTCCCCGCTGGCGATCTTCGGCAGATAAGTCTTGCGCTGCGCCTCCGAGCCGTGCCGGATCAAGGTATTCATGTTATACATTTGGCCGTGGCAGGCGCCGGAATTGCCGCCCGACCGGTTGATCTCCTCCATGATCACGGAGGCTTCCGCGAGCGAGAGGCCTGAGCCGCCGTATTCAGCCGGGATCAGCGCGGCCATCCAGCCGGCCTTGGTCAGTGCATCGACGAAGGCCTCCGGATAGCCGCGCGCCTCGTCCACCTTGCGATGATATTCGGCAGGGAACTGTGCGCACAGAGCGCGGACCGCCTCGCGGATTTCGCCGAATTGGTCTGCGTGGGGAGCGGTCATGTCGTGGGCCGTGTTCTTCGCTACGGGTCTTCGATCCGGCGAGCCCCCGCGCCGGTCGGGCCGCACGCAGGGACTTGGGGTGTCAGTTGGGAGCGAAGCCGAGCGCCGCGCGAAACCGGTTCTTGATGTAGGGGCCATCGCGAGGCGGCAGAACCCGCGGGGGGTTCTCGACCTTGACCTTCAGCACAGCGAAGCTCGTGCCGGCACACTGGTGGACACGGGTGCGCAGATCGTCGACGCCCTTCATGTCGGCGATCTCTCGCGTCCAGGCGACGCCGCAGGCCGCAGCAATTGGATCGAGTGAGATGCCATGGCCGGCGTGGCTCGTCTGCATGCCTGTTTCGCCGAACTGTCCGTTGTCGAGGACCGCGATGGTCAGGTTCGCCGGCTTCTGCACGGCGATCGTCGCGATCGCTCCCAGCCCCATCATCATTTCCCCGTCGCCGGTGACGACCAGAACGGGCAGCTTCGGCTGGGCCTGCGCGAGACCGAGCCCCACGGTGGCTGCGCTGCCCATGGCCGCCCACAGGTAGTAGTTGCGATCGTGATCTCCAGCCGCCATCACATCGTAGGAGGCGGATCCCAGTCCAGTGACCACCAGCAGTTCGCGCCGATCGGCAAGCAGGCGAGAGACGGCGTCCCGCCGCGCAAGGAGCTTCCCCTTTACTTCACCCATTTCTTCTCTCCGATCAGTCGCTGCCCGAGGAGGACTGCGCAGGCAGCGTCGCCATTGAACGCCATGGTCGCCGCACCGTGAATGAGCGGTGCCACGTCTTCCGGCCTGTCCGCACGCCAGGTGAGCACCCCCATCAGCTTCAGAGCCGGTTCCGTCGCCTGCCCCATGGGATTCTGCCAGCCGTTGAACTCTGCCCAATCGCCCCGCATCGTGACGAGCATCAACAAGGGAAAGCGTGCACAGGTCTGCATCGCCAGCGTATTGATACAGTTGCCGACGCCGCTCGACTGCATCAACAGCACGCCCCGCTCGCCGCCGAGCCAAGCGCCGGCCAGATAGCCGATCCCCTCCTGCTCCGTGGTCAGCACCACAGCCTTGATGTCCGGATCGGTCTCGGCGGCCCTTATTGCCGCGGAATGGCCGGCGTCAGGCACATAGACGACGTGCCTGACGGCATGTTGTTTCAAGGTCCGCATGACATCGTGTTGCCACGCGTCTGCACCCGAAGCTTCCCTGGCGCCCATTACGTCATCCCCTTTCGACTCGACTAGCTGCCGAAGGTGTAGACCCCAGCCTGCTCCTCGAACAGATGCCGGCTTTGCCGGACATGGCTGCAGTCCATGCATCGATCCGGTCCGGAAGACCTCGCCATCCCCCGCTCTACCGGCTATATCCGACCCGACGCCCGCCGGTGCGGCGGCGCGCAAGAGCGAGTTCTTGCGCCGGCAACAAAAGCGCCGAAGGGGCTCGGCACCGCACTAGCGCCGTTCGCTCGGCCTGGGCGGTGTGCACATGGTCAACACTGGAGGAAACGCTCACCATGACCGTCATTTTCAGCAGACGCGAAGCCCTGAAGGCAGCCGGTGCGCTCGCCGCACTGAGCGCCACCAGCAGCCGCGCGCTCGCCCAGCAACAATTCTTCCGCATCGGCACGGGCGGCACGGCTGGAACCTACTTCCCGATCGGCGGCATCATCGCCAACGCGATTTCCACGGATAAGATCGTCGCGACTGCTCAGGCGACGAACGGCTCGGTCGCAAACGTCAATGCGATCGCTTCCGGCGCATCGGAGTCCGGTTTCTCTCAGTCGGACGTCGCCACCTGGGCCTTCACGGGCACCGGCGTGTTCGAAGGCAAGCCGAAGATCGAGGATCTGCGGGCGATCGCCAACCTATACCCGGAAACGGTCCACGTGGTGGTCAAGAAGGGCCTCAACGTGAAGTCGATCGCCGACCTCAAGGGCAAGCGCGTTTCCATCGACGAGCCGGGCTCCGGCTCGATCGTGAACGCCAAGGCGATCCTTGGTGCCTTCGGGATCAAGGATG
The DNA here is from genome assembly GCA_964389095.1 of uncultured Hyphomicrobiaceae bacterium. GTDB lineage: Bacteria > Pseudomonadota > Alphaproteobacteria > Rhizobiales > Hyphomicrobiaceae > JABFRJ01. Next base: position 15,003 of record CAYMEB010000085.1, on the reverse strand, counting down.
GCGACTACAAGGCCGAGAACCTCAAGCCCGGTCCGTCCGCGGAAAAGCTGAAGGACGGCGGCATCGACGCGTTCTTCATCACAGGCGGCTATCCGATCGCGGCTGTGACGGAGTTGGCGACCACCACCGGGGTCGAGCTCCTGCCGATCGACGGCGCCGACGCCGCCAAGCTGATGGCCACCTCGAAGTTCTTTGCCGCCGACCAGATCCCGGACGGGGCCTACAAGGACGTCAAGGGCGTGAGCACAATCTCTGTCGGCGCGCAGTGGGTGACAAGCGCGAAGGTCTCGGCGGACCTCGTTTACGAGGTGACGAAGGGACTGTGGTCGGACAAGACACGGGCCGCGCTCGATGCGGGGCATGCCAAGGGCAAGGCGATCGTTCGCGCAAACGCCCTGGCCGGCATCGGCATCCCGCTCCATCCCGGTGCTGAGAAGTTCTACAAGGAAGTGGGGCTCGTGAAGTAAGGGCCCGCCTCGAGCGGTCATGACGAGTCCGATCCCGGCCTGGTCGATCGCGACTTGGCCGGGGTCGGCCGTTCGACCCCGACTCATCTGGTCGATTTTCGTTCGCCTGCACCGTCAGTGAGTGGCCATGACCGCAACGTCCACGGAGACTGCGAAGACGCCGGAAGACCTTCGCAAGCTCGAGGAGGAACTCGATCCCGAGGTCCGCTTTAGGCCGCTCCTCCCCGGTGTCGCGTGGCTGGTAGCCGGCCTGCTCGTGGCGCTCTCCGTGTTCCACTATTACACGGCCGGCTTCGGGTTGCTGCGGGAGACAACCCATCGCGGCATTCACATGGCCTTTGTCCTGGGCCTGATATTCCTGGTGTTCTCCTGGCGGGGCGATTCGTCGCCACCGCGCTCGGGCTTGCTGAAGCCCGGCGGCATTCATCTTCCGGACTGGCTGCTGGCGATCGGCGCCGCCGTTTCAGCGCTCTACGTTCCGTGGATCTTCGACGACCTCGCCTTCATCGTCGGCAATCCCCGTCCGATCGATGTCTTCATGGGCACGATCGCCATCGGCTGTGTGCTCGAGGCGACGCGGAGATCCGTCGGCTGGCCCCTGCCGGTGATCGCGATCTGCACCATGATGTACGCGCTCTACGGCAGATCCATGCCGGGCATTCTCGTGCACCCAGGCACGACCTGGAAGGGTTTGGTCGATCATCTCTATCTGACCAGCCAAGGCATTTACGGCGTCGCCCTCGGAGTCGTTGCCACCTACGTCTTTCACTACGTGCTGTTCGGCGTCCTTGCGACGCGGATCGGCCTCGGCCGCCTGTTCATCGACCTGGCGAACGCCTTGACTGGCCGCTACTCGGGCGGCCCCGCCAAGGTCTCGATCTTCGGCTCGGCCATGTTCGGCATGATCTCGGGATCATCCATAGCCAATACGGTGACGGTAGGTTCGCTGACCATCCCGGCGATGATGCGGCTCGGCTATCCGAGGCATTTCGCTGCGGCCGTGGAATCGACGGCGTCGACAGGAGGACAGATCACGCCGCCGATCATGGGAGCCGCCGCATTCCTTATGGTCGAGTTCCTGAACAAGCCCTACCAGCAGATCGTGCTGGCGGCGATCGTGCCAGCCTTCATGCACTTCTTCGGCGTCTTCTGGCAGGTGCATTTCGAAGCACGCAAGAATGGCATGAAGGGATTGCCGGCGAGTGAGCTGCCGCGCCCCCGGGATGTCATCGCGCGCGACTGGCCGACGGCCATTCCGCTACTGATCCTGCTGATGGTGCTGTTCTCCGGCTATACGCCATATCTCGCAGCATTCTGGGGCATCACGGCCTGCATGGTCGTTGGTGCGACCCGCAAGAGTGGTGCGGTGGCCGTCGGAATGCTGGTGGCGCTCGTTGCTGCCAACAGCTTCGGATTACTGTCGAGCGGCGAATGGACCATCGGACTTCTGGTAGCGCTCGCAACCGTGTCCGGGGTGTACCTCAGCAGGGACGCGGAATGGCGCATCCTCGCAGCCGACATCACCGACGCATTCGTCGTCGGCGCGAAATACGCGATCGCGGTCGGCGCCGCAGCAGCGACCGTCGGCATCATCGTCGGCGTGGTGACCCTGACCGGCGTCGGCTTCAAGATCTCGAATATCGTGACGTCCTACGCCGGCATGCTTGCCGGATGGACCGGGGCGGTAATCCCCTCCTGGATGTTCGACGCCAAGAGCATGACGCTGTTCTACACGCTCGTGATGACAGCATTGGTGTGCATCCTGCTCGGCTGCGGCGTGCCGACAACGGCGAACTACATCATCATGGTGACCGTGGCGGCGCCCGCACTCGGCCTGCTCGGAGTCGAGCCGATCGTGGCGCACTTCTTCGTCTTCTACTACGGCGTCCTCGCGGACATCACGCCGCCCGTCGCACTGGCGGCCTATGCGGCGGCCAGCATGGCGGGCGCCGATCCCTTCAAGACCGGCAACACGGCCTTCCGCCTCGGCCTGGCGAAGGCGCTGGTGCCGTTCGTTTTCGTCTACGGGCCGGCGATGTTGATCGTGACGAAGGGGTTCACGTGGCCGCTGTTCCTGGAGATCACTATCACGTGCGGCCTCGGCGTGATCATGCTCGCGGCGGCACTGACCGGATTCGCTCTGGTGAAAATGTCGCGGATCGAGCAGATCTGGCTTGCCCTGAGTGCGATCCTGGTCATGAGCCCGAGCCGTACGGCAACGATCGTCGGCCTCTCCTCGTCCATCCCCGTGCTGTTGCGCCAGTTCGCGGTTTGGCGCGCATCGGCAGTGCCGGCACAGAAGGCGGGTTGAGCCGAAGTCGCAACTGCAGTCGGCCGACCTGATGGAACCGTCGGCCTCGATAACCGCTTCACGCATCAGTGCGCGGCGGCTGCGTGAAGCCTTGCGCCGGCCCCTTTGCGTACCGACCGGCGGTCGTCCTCGATCGGCCTATTGACACAACACGATCCTTAGGCGGACAATCTACGAAGCACTCGCCATCGGACTGCAGCGATCCGGCGAGGCGGACGTTTTTCTTGCTCAGATCTTGGCCCTCGTTGTCGGCCAATTCTCAGACTTCATTGTTCAAAGCTCGTTGCTTTAAGGAGTTTCCATGCCAAATGAGACGATGCTCGCGGCTCGCGCCCGCCTCGTGCTGTCGGGGGATCATGGTGTCCGGTTCTCGGAGCCCTTCGCGTCCCTCGCCAAATCGTTCCTGAACGCGAATGCTCCCGTCGAGATGGAATTCCTCGTCGACGCCAAGCAGCAGCGCTCCACCATCCGCCTCGACAAAGTCAACGTAACCTCGATCCTGCTGTCGGCATTCCGACCGGTCGAACTGTGGGATCATGCCCACCGGGGCTATTTCGAGTGCACGAAAGAAAACCTTCCCCAGATCGTCGCCACGGCGCCCAAGATCAGCCGGCTGGAGCGCGACGACAAGGACGACGAACACACGCTGCGTTTCGCCGTCAACGACAGTGACTACGGAACCTTCCATCTGAGGCTTCAGCTCTCGCCGAGCAAGGAACTCGCGCGGTTCGGGCCCGCCCTTTTACGCTTGCTCTATTGCGGTGCGGACTGCGATCCGGGGCGCGCCCTGCCGCTTCCGGACCTTGCCGACGCTGGCTGCATCGAGCGCGCGACCCTACTTGCGAACGACGGCAGGCAGCTTTCCGAGATCGAGTTCTTCGAGCTTAAGCTGGTACCGTTCGATCCCGCTGCGTTCACTCGCCCTGCCGGCTTCGCGCCACTGGTCGAGCTCCTGATCCCAGGGAAGGACTTCCCTGCGCGGACGCTCACGCCGGTTTTGGACCTCGCACCAGCGCAACCCGTCGAGATGCAGGCACTCGACTTCGTCGTGCCGCTGTCGAACCTGCCGGTCGAGAACCAGACCGAGTCGTGTCTTTGTGAAACCCGGTACGGCTCGCTGGCGACAACCTTCAATCAAGAGCTGTTCAATCACCTGTCAACACTGGTCAACGTCGCAGCACCTTTTGCCGGGACCGCGACCATCGCCGACGGCATGATGAATCTGCCCTGGATGCGGTCGATCAGCTCCATTCGAGCTGCTGCCGTCAGGGCAGCAACGCCGCCGACCGGCGTCGGCCTCGCCTTCTTCCTGCACGAGCCGCGATCGCGGACACAGGGCAGCCCGAACCCGGGCGGCAAGGGCCTGCTCGACCGGCTGGCCTTCTCGATCCTCACGGCCCGTGCACCCACGGGGCGCACGCGGCTGGAGGAGGAGGCGCGCGCCGGCACACTCGAGACGACGCTCACGACCTGGGGCCTCGATGCCGCGACCATCGCCGATGCGTTGGCGGCCGGCGGCAATCCATCACTGATGACCTTCGCGTCCAGGGTCGCGATCGTCGAGGCCTACCAGGACATGGAGTTCGGCGTCATAGATGTCGCGGGCGTGCCATCCGCGCTGCCGGTCGACGGCCCCGGCGGGGTTCCTCGCTTCTACGGCATTCCCGGCCTCTACGAGGTGCGGATTCACAACATCGGCGGCACGATAAGCTTCCCCGGCCCCGGCTCGGGCGCACCAGCCGTCATCTCCGCCCCGCGCATCGGCAGCGCCGGCGACGTCTCGTTCGGCCTCGCGCTGCCGAACATCGACCTAACGGGCCGCCTGAACCGGAGGACTACGGCGGGCGTGAACGTGGGCGTGGCCATAGTCACCGGCATCGCATGCTTCCTGGTGCCATACGTCTGCATCGCGGTAGCTGTAGGCGCCGGGGCAGCACTCGCAGTCCTCAACAACCTGCAGACCGTGCGGATCACCATCCGCGGGACCAGCGCGAGCGTGACGGCCACCTTCGAATGGAATGGGGCGCTCGGTTGCGTCGCCCCGCGCGTCGACCTCAGCGGGACGCGCAGCACCATCGACGTGGTGCCGACCTGGTACTCGGCAAATCTGGTCGGAAACCTGGTCGACAGCCTCGTGGCGGGCCTGATCGATCTCTTCCGGACCTGGGAGGCGATATTCTGGGACGCGGTCAAGAAGGGCCTCGAATCCGGCCTGCGCGGAATCGGGATGACGCTGCCCCACTTCCAGGACAGCCGCCCCGACAATATCCGCGCGCTCCGCGGGCGGGCCGTGAGCGAACCGGGCAAGCAACTCGTCCTCACGGCGGCATTAGCGCCGATCTCCGGTCAGGCGGTCGAGCCGAGCCTGACTCAGGTTCCGACCGAGCAGGAAATCGGTGTATTGCTGGCGACTCTGCTCGACCGCGTCGACACCCAAGGCAATCCGCCTCCCCCGGCGCCAAGTGCGCCACGCATCCTGAAATCGGCCAGCTATCTCGGCACCGCCCACAGCCAGAACGCATTGAACACCTACCTGTTCGACATGTGGCGCAAGGAAGCATTCAGCATCGCCTTCGACGGACCGTCGACGCTCTCACAACTCGCATCCGTCAACCCGACGATTCAGTTCTCGACCGGCGAGCGCAAGCCCGCCCTCGAACAGGCGAACGTCAGCATGATTCATGTCTGGCCAGCGTGCCCGCCGCGCGCCGAGATCATGATGTCGCAACTCCAGCAGCGCGATCCACTCGACCCTGCGCCGCCACCCGCGCCCGTGCCCGCGGGTCCATGGCCGCGCGGCGGTCCACCACTGCTGCTGCACTTCGACGACTTGCGCGTCTGCATCGAGCGGATCAGGCCGGGCGTGCTTCCTTCCGTGGTGGCGCCGTCAGCGATCCGCGGCATGCAGGAACTCCAGCTGCGCGGCACGATACCGGCGTCGGTTGCGCTCACCCCGAGGCTCCACCCCGAGCTCGAGATCGACATACGGCGTACAGGGAGGTCCGAGGCGATCGATTTCATCGACACGCGCGACGCAGACTTGTTGCGCGCGACGCAGACTTGTTGCGCTCGACGCCGACCGGCTCTTTCAACCAGCTCGCGCAGGCCTTGTTCCGGATCTATTTGAGTCGCCTGGGGGTCCAGAATCGTGCCGCGCCGAAAGACTTCGTGCTGTGGACCGAACCCCTGCCGATCCGCCGTGAGATGATCGCAGGACCCGTCGCTGGTCTCGGCGCCCCACAGCAGCTCTACAACAATGTCTACCTGCATCGCCGCTCCATCGGCAGCCTGCCGCTGCTGCAGACAATGCTGCTGGAGCTGTTCGACGGCTCGGGCGCGCCGACCTTGAACGGGCTCCTGTCGTCCACCGGCGCGGGCCTCACGACCCTGACCCCAGCCCAGGGTCGGGACCTAGCCGGCTTCATTCCACTGCCGACGGGGCCCTAGGGGCCTTCTTGGGTCCTTCATCAACCAGCGCCGTGCCGCCGCGTTTGCGGGACGCGCCGAATAGGCCATAAGGGGCCGTCAACGACGGACCCGATATGGCTTCGACCTTCTCCAGCCTGTTCCGCCTCGCCCGCGCCGGCCTCGTGCTGGCACAACATGGCGTGCGCTTCGTCCCGAAAGGGGCGGCCTCGCCGTGGACGCTACGCTTGGCGCGGCTGGCAGTTCTGCCGGTTTCGATCCTGACATGGCCAATTCGGATCGGCCGGTCCAAGGCCACACGCGTCGCGCGCGCGCTCACGGCTCTGGGACCGTCGTACGTCAAGCTCGGCCAGTTCCTTGCCACGCGTGCCGATCTGGTGGGCGCTGAACTCGCCCGCGACCTCGCCCATCTCCAGGACCGTCTGCCGCCTTTCTCGCAGACACAGGCGCGCCGCGCCGTGGAGGAAACGCTCGGCGGCCGCGTCGAGGATCATTTCGCGGAGTTCGGTCCGCCGATCGCCGCTGCCTCGATCGCCCAGGTGCACAAGGCGGTCGTGGTCGATGCGGATGGAACCCGGCGTGCCGTCGCCGTCAAAGTGCTTCGCCCCGGCGTCGAGCGGCGCTTCGGGCGCGACCTGGAGAGTTACGCACTCGCCGCGCGCCTGATCGAGCGCCTTCATGCACCGTCCCGCCGGCTCCGGCCGAGCGCGGTCGTCGAGAACCTGCGCCGCACCACCGAGCTCGAGATGGACCTCAGACTCGAGGCCGCGGCGATTTCGGAGATGGCCGACAACATCCGCTCAGACAAGGGCATCCGCTGTCCGGCCGTCGACTGGCGACGGACCGGCCGTCGCGTTCTGACCGTCGAGTGGGTGGATGGGCTGCCGATTTCGGACGTCGCCGGATTGGCGGCGCAAGGGCACGACTTGCGCGCGCTCGGCCTCACGGTGCTGCAGGGTTTCCTTCGGCATGCGATGCGAGACGGCTTTTTCCATGCCGACATGCATCAGGGCAATCTGCTGGTGGACGCAACAGGGACCCTCGTCGCCGTCGACTTCGGCATCGTCGGCCGCCTCGGCATGAAGGAACGGCGGTTCCTCGCGGAAATTCTGTTCGGCCTTATCACCCGCGACTACCGTCGCGCAGCGCAGGTCCATTTCGATGCCGGCTACGTTCCTCCCCACCATTCGGTCGAGGTGTTCGCGCAAGCAATGCGGGCGATCGGCGAGCCGATCCATGGCCGCACGGCCGACGAGATCTCGATGGCCGACCTGCTCGGCCAGTTGTTCGCCTACACGGAAGTCTTCGACATGGAGACGCGGCCGGAGCTGATCCTGCTGCAGAAGAGCATGGTGATCGTCGAAGGTGTCGCGCGCTCTCTCGATCCGTCGCTCAACGTGTGGACTGCAGCGGAGCCGATCGCGCGCGAATGGATCGAAGCCAATCTCGGGATCGCAGGCCGATTGCGGGACGCCGGGGAGGGCGCGAGCGCCATCGGCCGCATCCTGGCCGACGCACCGCGCGTACTCGCGGAAGCGGAGCGGGCCGCGATCGCGCTCGCCGACGCGGCGAGGCAATCACGCAGCGAGGGTGCCCGGCAGCAGCCCCAGCACCGATCCGAGGCACCCCGCCTCGCGATCTGGATCGGCGCGCTGGCCCTGGCCGCGATCGCCGCCGCGCTCTGGCGTTGAGTCTGCCGGCACGGACGATAGCCGATGCGTCGAAATGCCAGGAAAAGTCCGGGCAGCCGCGGCCGATGCCCGAAGGCTGCGGTGCCGATTTGTATTCGTGGCCCCAAGCGGACCGCCGGTCCGGGTTACCCGCGGCTGGAAGGGCGCTTGCCCGGCAGCCCGGAACTCCGGGTGCCGGGGCAACCAGCCCAGGGCCGCCCGAGGCGCCGAAGCCAGCCTGCTCGGCCGTTCCGTCCCGCCGACTTGCATTCGGAGCGCCTCGCGGCCATTGATCGGACGTGCGCGGGCCGCGATCGACGGCCCCGCCATCGTCTCCAATAAAACCGGCGAAGCAACGTGGACGTATCCTCGAAAGCCAGTCTCTGTGTGGTGATTCCCGTTCTCAACGAGGAAAAGGGGGTGGGTGCGCTCATCGCCCGGCTGCGGCCGGTGCTGGAAGCAACCGGCCTCGCCTGGACGGTCCTTTTCGTCGACGACGGCTCTAGGGACCGCACCCGAGACATCCTGCACGAGATGCACCGGGAAGATCCGCGGATCACCGCCATCTCGTTCTCGCGCAACTTCGGCAAGGAGATCGCGGTCGCCGCCGGCCTTCGCTACGCCAAGGGCGATGCGGTGATCCTGATGGACGGCGACCTCCAGCACCCGCCCGAGATCATTCCGCAATTCGTCGCCAAGTGGCGCGACGGCTTCAACATCGTCTATGGGCAGCGCGACGACCGCGAGGCCGACGGCTTCGTCCGCCGGCTGTTCTCCGTCGGGTTCTATCGCGCCTTCAAGGCCATGAGCGGCACCACACTCCCCGACGGCGCCGGCGACTTCCGCCTTCTGGACCGAAAAGCCGTGCAGGCGATGAACTCGTTTCGCGAGCGCGTCCGTTTCAACAAGGGGCTCTACGCCTGGATCGGCTTCAAGTCGGCCGGCGTTCCGTTTCGGGTCCCGCCACGGCACGACGGCGGAAAGTCACGCTGGCGGCCGCGACAGCTGTGGCGCTTCGCGATGGACGGCCTGGTATCCTTCACGACGATACCTTTGCGGGTTTGGTCCTACCTGGGGCTCGCAGTGTCCGGCCTCGCCTTCCTCTACATCATCGTTTTCCTGGCCAAGACCCTGCTCTACGGCATCGATCAGGCCGGCTTCCCGACACTGATCATCTCCATCCTTTTCCTCGGCGGCGTCCAACTCATCTCGCTGGGCATCATCGGCGAGTACCTCGGCCGCATGTACGAGGAAGTGAAGGGCCGGCCCATGTTCATCGTGTCGGAAGAAATCGGGGTTCCGCCGCTGAGCAGCAGTTCAGGTCCCAGAACTCGGGCCGACGATCACCCGGACACGCCGGGCGGCCAGCGCCGCTGAGCGGCGCGCGCTCGGGAATGTCTGGACAAGCCGCTGGCCAAACGCCGACTGCCCATTTCCCTCGGCGGCGAACGACGTCATCTTCGCACAGCGAGCGGTTCATGCAGCAGTATCGAGGCCCTATCATCGCCTGAGTTCGGCAGGCAGCGGCAGCGTTCGGAGCGATTTTCTCGCCCGCGCTCTGGTGTGCCGCGATAGCAAGCATTTCTCAACACCACCGAACTGCATCGCCGCAGCGCTTCTGCACGCACCACAGCTTCGCAAAGAGAGGGCACTTCACACTCTGATTTCACAATAAGCGTGCTTCGCCTTACTTTCTCCTCGAAGCAACAGTGCGGTGCTGCAATGCGCATCAAGGCCGACTTTTTCTACGCGTCCAATTTGAAATTTTGCGCGGAGATCGTGGCCTTCGACAAGGCCGCAAGAACCCTGGATAAAGATCGAAATTCGCGCGCAATCGGCACAAGCCACGAGGGTGACGCTGATCATTCGGCATTGTCGGGGACCCACGCGTATCTGGTCCTGACGGTCAGCTACACTGACGTAAACGCCGTCACCAGCGGCCGGACACCGACATACTGGCTCAATCTGGCAAACCGCGCGGCGGCAATTGCTTTCCCCGGCGGGGCACATCGCGTGGCCGAAGGCATATGGCTCCTGCCTATGGATACCGGCAACGGATATCGTCGTTTGCTCGATGGTTTGAAGAGTTTTGCGGCCATCTTCCGGATCGCGGTCCTCGGCTCAGCCGAGGCCTCCGGCGCCGAGCCACAGATCGCCAACCAGCACACGTCGCCGCGTCAATTGCGCGAGATTCCGACAACGCACAATTCAGCTTCGTCGCTGGGAGCAGTTCGATGGTGAGAGAATTCATCGCACGCCATGTCATCGCGGACGACCCGTACGATGGCCTCCCAGATCCTGATGTCGGGGCGCCGAGACTGATGGACCGTGCAGTGGTGGTCTGCCTTCTGTGTGCGACTATCGGCTTCTGGTGGGCGGTTTTCGAATTGGCGCGAGATTGGTGACGCCTAGGATTCCCCTCGGAAGGTTTTGCGTAACCCGGGGGCGTCGTCCGGATGCAGCACGGGGGTGGCGCGAAACACCGCCTGCTGCATCCGGGCGGAATTGTTCGCAGGCTCGTCCGAGATCATTCGCCAGCGCGGGAGAATTCTTGTCTGAGTTCTGCTTCGGCGGCGCTGATCCGGTCATTCAAGTCCCGGACGATGCGCATCAAGCGTTTGAGGTGGCGCGACCGGAATGTCGGCGAGTTGGAAAGGACGGCCAATCGAACTTGAGGCAATATCCCATGCAGAACTTTCAGTGACGGATACCGCGTAGTTGTCAGGAACAACGGAACCGGCGCCACCTGAGGACCACTGGCGACGATCGCATTAAGCGCATTCGGCGAGCTCGCTTCGTGATCGTGCCGGTAACTGGCCCGGGTCTCGTTCAAGTAGTCAATGGTCGTTATGCGGTAGGGGCAAGTCGGACCGTAAGTGGCTACGTCGATGCTGGAGTCGCTATATCCGCCCGGCGCATCCCCGCGCAGGGCATTCGATCCGCTGCCCACCCAAGTCAATTGGCAGGGGATTTCGCCCACTACGCCCTCGCGATGTCCGCGCGGCAAGAAGACCACGGAGAAATCGACGCAGCAAGCCATCGCCGCATCGAGAGTTTCCTTAGACGACATGCAGTGAATTTTCATGGCGTGATCGGACGAGAAATGCTCTGCAACGACCGACTGTGCGAAGTCGTAGACCTCCACAGAAAATCCGATCCGCACGCTCGGCAGCCCCTTCTGAGCGGCCATATTGGGCAAGGCGTCCAGGAGGTCGAGAATCATCCGACTTTCGCTGAACAACCGCTCACCTATCTTGGTCAGCACGTAACTTCGGGTGTCGATAAACAGATCTCCGCCGACAATCTTGGCTAGTTTCGCCAGCTTCATGGAAATCGCCGGTTGCGAGATTCGCAACGTATCGACAGCGCGAACCATGCTCTTGTTGCTGGCGACAGCGACAAAAGCCTTCAACATCGACAGAGAGATCTGCTCGTGCACTTGCGCGCTCCTACCAGCCAACGAGCTAGCGAATCTCATGGAAAAAAAAAGCTATCGATGGGAGTTCTTATTGCCAAATAAGCGACTGCCCACGTCACCGTGCGTGCTCGTGGCGAACTGGGCGCGCCCGAGTTGAAGAAGGTGGCTGGCAAAGCTGGATCCAACGCACTAAAATGCGCGAAATTGCCGCAGATTCTGCGGATGAGCCGTATGATTGCTCTGTGATTAGCGCTTCACTTAATGCAGGGCAGCCTCCACAATTTGCCTGCTGATACCACCATCGTTTCCGGTCGTCAAGGCTACTTGAGAAGCAGCCGTCATGCGCAGCTCGGCACACGGCCCGCAGCACTCCGGCGTGAACTTGCAACCACCGCAAGAAATCTTGAGCGTCTTGCTTGCGAAACTTTGAGTGGTGATCCCCGTTCTCAAAGAGAAAAAAAGGGGCTGCATGCTCATCGGCCGCCAGCGGCCGGTGCTGGAAGCGACCGGGCTAACTTGTACGGACCTTTTCGTTGACGACGGCACACGGGGCCGACCCCGCGAAATCCTGTACTCAATGCGCCGCGCGGAGCCGCTGATCACCACCCTCTCCCTCACGCGCATTTTCGATTAGGCTAACGCGGTCGGCGCCGGTCATCGCTACGCCAAGGGGCGATGCGGTGATCCTGATTTACGGCGATCTCCAGCACCCGCCCAAGTTCATTCCGCAATTCATTGCGAAGTTGCGCGAGCATGCGGCCAGCGCCGCTGAGCGGCGCGCTCGGGAATGTCTGGACAAGCCGCTGGCCAAACATGATTTTTCGCTGATGCTCCCATTCCCCTCGCCGTCGCGCGGGGGTAGTCTTGGTGCTTCTATCGGGCCAGGCGGTGATTTCGAGGCCCGAGCATCGCCTGAGCTACCCGGGCGGTCGCGGTCTTGTTCCGGGGGGCCGCTTCGGGCACAAGAACCCTGATGGCGCACACCGAATGCGCCGATCCTCAGCGTGGATACGATGCGCTACGACCAGAACGATCAACAGAGCTCGAACGTCGAAGACCGTCGCGGCGAGGACAGCGGCGGCGGCATGACGCGGGGCGGCATGCCCTTCCCGATCCCCATGGGGGGCGGCCGGGGCGGCTTCTCGCTCACCACGATGCTCATTCTCGGCGCGCTGATGCTTCTGTTCGGCATCAATCCGCTCGAGGTCCTGCTGGGCGGCGGCGGCGGGCAGGCGCCACAGATCCCGCAGATGCCGCAGATGGAGCGGCGGGCGGGTGAGCCGAACATCCCCGGATTGCCGGGCGCCCAGCGCGCACCGACCAAGAAATCCAACGACGAGATGGCCGTATTCGTCAGCCGCGTGCTGAAGGACACCGAAGACGTCTGGAACCGCGCCTTCCAATCGATCGGAAAGCGCTACGAAGAGCCTCAGCTGGTCCTGTTCACCGGGCGTACGCGGACGGCCTGCGGCATGGGCATGGCGGCGATGGGGCCGTTCTACTGCCCGCTCGACCGCAAGATCTACATCGACCTCGCCTTCTACGACGAGCTGCGCACCCGCTTCCGCGCGCCGGGCGATTTCGCGCAGGCCTACGTGATCGCGCACGAGGTCGGCCACCACGTTCAGACGCTGCTCGGCATCGCCGACAAGGTCCAGCGGATGAAGGAGCGGGTCAGCGAGCGCGAAGGAAACCGCATCCAGGTGCGCATGGAACTGCAGGCCGACTGCCTCGCCGGTGTCTGGGCCGCGCTGACCCACCAGGTGAAGAACCGCCTGGAGCCCGGTGATGTCGAGGAAGGGCTCAACGCCGCCTCCGCGATCGGCGACGACATGATCCAGAAGCAGACGCAGGGACACGTGGTTCCCGACGCTTTCACGCACGGCTCTTCGCAGCAGCGCGTCCGCTGGTTCCGGCGCGGCATGGAGACCGGCGACATCCGCCAGTGTGACACGTTCAATACCGCCGACCTGTAAGGGACACGGCGGGAGCCCCGGCCGCAGCGGCCTTCACGGACGATTTCGCTTCGGATACGATCTGGCCCGGGGACCGATGTCGTGTTTCACCGGATCGTCATTGCTGTTTGCGCCGCGGCCTGGATGTGGGCCGCCAGTGCTGCGCTGGCGCAGCCGCAGCCTGCGCGCATCGCCCTCGTCGTCACCAACCAGGCCTACACTCAACCCGGCGCGCGCCTGACCAACACGCACCGCGACGGCGATATCATCAAGGCCGCGCTGGAGAAGGTCGGCTTCCGCGTCACGGTCGTGCGCGACACGCCGAACGAGGGCGCGTTGCTGGCTGCGATCGCCGAGCACGTCGCGCGGCTCAGCGCGGCCGGCCCCGACGCGGTCGGCTTCCTCTACTATTCGGGCCACGGTGCCGCCGACCGGCCCAACGGCGAGAACTACCTGATCCCGACCTCCGCGCCGCTGACCCACGTGAACCAGCTTCCCCTGCTGGCGGTGAAGCTCGAAAAGATCACCGAGGCGCTGGCCAAGGCCGGGCGCATGAGCTTCGTTGTCTTCGACGCCTGCCGCAACGTGCCCTTGCAGCGCGACGACAAGAGCCCGTTCAAGGGCTTCGCGCCGGTGCGCGAGCAGAGCGGCCTGCTGGTCGCCTTCGCCACCGAGCCCGGCAACGTCGCGGTCGACCAGAGCCTCTACGCGCGCGCCCTGTCGGAGGAGATGGTGCGGCCGGGGCAGGAGGCGGGCGCCGTGTTCCGCCGCGTGCGGCTCAAGGTGCGCGAGGACACGAACCGCCAGCAATCGCCTGAGTATCTCGACAAGCGGGACCATGATTTTCAGTTCGCCGCCGCGCAGTCCTCCGAGCCGCAGGGATCGGGCGCGGCCGAGGTCGTGCGCCTGTGCCGCGAGATCTCCGGCATCACCAGCCCGGCAACGCTCGCGGCGCTGGAGCGCCAGCACAAGGGCACGCCCGTCGCCGACTGCATCTCGGCGCGAATGGGGGAACTGCAAGCGGCGGAGGCTGCAAACAAACAAGCCGCGGCCAAAGCAGACGAGCAAGCGAGAGCCGATGCGGCGAAGCGCAAGGCGGACGAGGACGCGAAGGCCCGCGCCGATGCCGAGCGCCAGCGGGTAGCGTTGCTGGCGAAGCAGGAGGAGGAGCGCAAGCGAACCGAGGCGGGATCGGCTCAGCCCGTTGGTCGAGGACCGGAGAAAACCAAGCTCTATGCTGTGACGTTCGCGCCCGGCGGGAAACTCGAGACGCCACCCTATACCGGTGGCACCATTCGTCGGGACTATGCCGGATATACCGGCACTCTGGTGCGTGACGATCGCGGGATTTTCGAAATCAAGGTCACGGACGTGAACCTTGCCGGCCAGGAGGGCTTGCGGCACGAGTGTACCGGCGGAGCGGCACTCGCTGCGATCAAGGTCGGCGCTATCGTCCGTATGAAGCCGTCGAACTGCACGACGCTGACCGACTACTTCGTCGCCGGCGCCGCATTCGAGACAGCGACGGCTTCAGTGATGCCGGCGGCCAGCGCTGCAGCGGCCACCGCCAGTGCCGACGCCGCCGCTGCAGCGACGCCGGGGTCGGGCAAGAGCTTCCGCGACTGCCCCGATTGCCCGGAGATGGTGGTGGTGCCGGCTGGCAGCTTCATGATGGGTTCGCCGGTCAGCGAGCAAGGCCGTGGCTCCAGCGAAGGCCCGCAGCGGCGCGTGACGTTTGCGAAACCGTTTGCTGTGG
>CAYMEB010000084.1:0-17906 GCA_964389095.1 uncultured Hyphomicrobiaceae bacterium | reverse complement strand
TCGCAACCGGCAACGGCGAAGCCCTTGAAGATGCCGAGCGGCTTGAGGCCGCGCTTTGCGGCCTGGGTATCGCTCATGACGATCGCCGCGGAGGCGCCGTCGGAGAACTGGCTCGCATTGCCTGCCGAGATCACGCCGCCTTCGATGGCAGGCTTGATCTTCGCCACGCCCTCGTAGGTGGTGTCGGCACGGATGCCCTCGTCGTCGCGGAGGGTGACTTCCTCCTCCCAGCTGCGCACGATTTCCTTCTTCTCGTTCATCTCCGCCTTCATCATCTTGACGGTGATGGGAACGATCTCGTCATTGAATTTGCCGCCCTGTTTGGCCGCGGCTGCACGCAGTTGGCTCTCGACGCCGTAACGGTCCTGGGCCTCGCGGGCGATGCCGTACCGCTTGGCCACCTGCTCGGCGGTCTGGAGCATGTTCCAGTAAACCTCCGGCTTCTTGGCCTTCAGCAGCTTGTCGACGGCGTTCTTCCGGTTCATCTCGTTCTGAACGAGGCTGATGCTCTCGACGCCCCCGGCGGCATAGATGTCGCCCTCGCCGGCGCGGATGCGCTGCGCCGCCAGGGCGATGGTCTGCAGACCGGACGAGCAGAAGCGATTGACCGTCATGCCGGAGACGCCGACCGGGCAGTCGGCCATCAGGGCAATCTGGCGGGCGATGTTGCCGCCGGTGGCGCCCTCGGGATTGGCGCAGCCCATGATCACGTCCTCGACCTCGCCGGCCTCGACCTTGGCGCGGCTCATGGCGTGCTTGACGACGTGTCCGCCGAGCGTGGCGCCGTGAGTGTTGTTGAGAGCGCCACGCCACGATTTGGCGAGACCGGTACGGGCGGTCGAGACGATGACGGCATCTGCCACGGGAAGTACTCCATCGAGGTGTCGGATGGCCCATGAAAGCCCACCCGGGGGCGACATGCAATGGCGCACCGGGACGAAGGGTGTTTATCGGGGCTTGTGACGCCGCCGATCGGGCTGGATCACTCGTGTTCGCGAAAGCGGCGCCCGGCTCACATCGAGCGATGCAGTTCGTGACGGTGCCGCTCGATTGCGCGCGTTGTGCAGAAGAGAGCGCGCGCGCCGGCTTGGGCACAAGGTTCCACCCGGCGATACAGCCGGACCTGGGCCCGCATCGTCGCTTCCAGACAACGCTCGTCGGAGCCGCAGCGGTCGCGGGTGGTCAGGTAGGAGCGGCGGTCACGGACCAGGGCCCGCCGGGCGTCGGCCGGAAGATTGGTCCGCAAGCCCTCCAGCAGGGACAACTCCGTCGCGTTGGCGGCCGCCAACAGAGGGTTGGCGCAGACGGCCTTTTTGGCCGGGTTCACGATACCGGGAATGGTGCAATTGTAAGCCGCCGCTCCCGGCGTCGAGAACATCAGGCCGGCGGCGACCAGGACTCCAAAATGCGTTCTCATGCTTGCTTCTCCCCGGAGCGATTCCCATGCGGAACGGTCTCAGACCGCTCAGGCGCAATTGAGACGCAGGCCAACCGTCCCCACCGTCCGTCGCCAATCGAAGCTCACCAGCCGCCCTGCGCCGGAGAGGGTGACGAAGGCCGTGGCCATGTCCTGCCCACCGAAGCATATGTTGGTGGTGTAGACGTCGGGCATGGGCAAGTGGCGGATCGACTTGCCGTCGGGTGAAACGATGGTGATCCCGCCGTTGATGAGTGTTGCAACACAGATGTTGCCGGCGGCATCCACCGCCATGGAGTCGAAACGCTGTAGTGTGCCGCCGACCTGCGCTACGAGGCGGCCGCCATGCGGACTGGGCCATGGGGCTCTCCGTGCGATGCCGGGGCCGTCGAGGTCGACTGCCCAGATCCGGGCCGATTCGGTTTCCGCGAAATAGAGCACCTTGCCGTCCGGGGAGAGTGCGCAGCCGTTCGCCGTCAGGGTCGGGAAGGCGATCTCCCGGATGAGCGAGCCGTCGGCCTTGGCATAATAGACTCCGCCGCGATCGATCTCGCGATGGCGGGTCTTTCCCAGATCGGTGAAATAGAAGCCGCCCTGGGCGTCGAAGACCAGATCGTTGGGGCCGCGCAGGGCGGTCCCATCGCAGTGCGTATAAAGTGTCTCGACGCGGCCGCTGGACAAGTCGATGCGCTCGATCCGGCCGCCCGAGTAGTCGTCCGCCTGCCCCGTCGGTCGCAGGCCATGGACCGGGTCGTCGAGCCAGTTGAAGCCGCCGTTGTTCGTAACGTAGATCTTGCCGTCGGGGCCCAGCGCTGCGCCGTTGGGTCCGCCACCGGTCTCCGCGATCGTCGTCTTCCGGCCGTCGGCATGAACGCGGGTGATCCTGCGCCCTTCGATCTCGACCAGCACGACAGATCCGTCCGGCATCCAGACGGGGCCCTCGGGAAAGCGCAGGCCGGTGGTTACGACCGTGATTTCTGGTGCGCGCATCGGGGAGTTTCTCCGATCTGAACGGCAATTGGCGGTGGCGATGCTTTCCGCTCGCAATCTGGCGATGCTATAGAAGGAGCACGGCAGACGCTACGGCGGCTGCGGCAAGTGTCTCCAGCGCGACGTGAGGGGCGTGATGCACTCGTTCGCATTCAAATATTTTTTGTCGATCGGGAGCGTCGCGTTCTCGCTGCTGCTCGGCGTGATCGCGCTTGGGTTGTGCGCGATTTACAACGAGCAGCTCCTGCTCAGTCTGTTCAAGAGCGCGGCCGCGGTTCGGGACTGGTTGGTATCGTTCAAGAATTGGCCGAAGATGGAAATCATCGCGCGGCTCGTGCTGCACGAGAGTTCGATCCTGCTCATGTTTTTCACGCTGATGGCCAGGGCGGTGATCGGTCTTTTTCTGCTCCTGGTTGCATTCGTGCGAGGCAACTGACGCCGTTGCCGCGACGGCGTGGTTAACTTCCCGTTAGATGACGCTCCGTACCGTGATCGTCACGCGCCGGCGCATTTCCGCTGCGCGCAAGAAAAAGCAGTCGCGGGAAACGTCTTCTCCACATGAGCCTGTTCAAGCTTCCGCCTCGTCACGACTCGTCGGACGTGCCGAACGACGTCTATGCGCGTCATGCGAGTGATCTTGGAGCGGTGGTTCCGGGAGATGGCCGCGAACCGAATTCTTCCATCGGGGTGCTGGCGAGGGTGAGGCGCCGCTGGCGGCTGTTCGTGGCGCTACCCCTTGCGGGCGTGGCGGCGCTGGCTGTCGGGATCGCGATCGCGCTGGTCTACTACACCGTGGCGATTCCCAATCCGATGGCGCTTCGGGCTCAGGATGCAACGCCTGTCGTGCGCGTTCTGGCGCGCGACGGTTCGGTGTTGTTGGAGCGCGGCCAGCCGCCGAGCTACGTGCCCTACGACCTCATTCCGCCCCACATGATCCAGGCTCTCGTGGCAATCGAGGACCGGCGCTTCTTCGATCACTACGGCATCGATACCGGTGGCCTCGTACGCGCGACGATCGCGAACCTTCGCGCGAGGCGATACGTGCAGGGCGGCTCAACCCTCACGCAGCAGCTCGCAAAGAACCTCTTCCTCACGTCGGAACGCAGGCTCACTCGGAAGTTCGAGGAAATGCTGCTGGCGCTTTGGCTCGAAGTGCGATTGACCAAGCAGGACATCGCGGAGCTGTACCTCAATCGTGTCTATTTCGGTGGTGGCGCTTATGGAATCGAAGCGGCCGCGGTGCGTTTTTTCGGCAAGAGTGCGCGCAATCTGACGCTCGGGGAGTCGGTCGTGCTTGTGGGCTTGCTCAAGGCGCCGTCGAAACTTTCTCCTGCGGCGAATCCGGCATCGGCCCGCTCGCGCGCACGTCTCGTTCTCGCCAAGATGCGTCAGACGGGCGCCATCGACCAGGCTACGGAAGCGAGGGCGAAGCACGCTCCGGTCGCCTTCCAGGATCCCGCGGCGGGGATCGGCGCAGGCGGCGCGGAGTATGCGGTGGATTACGTGTTGGAGCGTCTTCCGGCTCAAATCGGTAGCGGTGCGCGGGAGATCGTCGTCGAGACGACGATCGATGCGGCGCTCCAGAAACACGCTCAGCAGATAGCGACGGCGCTTGTTCGCGTCGAGGGGGAAGCTTCGAGCGTGGATCAGGTTGCGGTCGTGATGCTCGATCACGGTGGTGAGGTTCTGGCGCTGGTCGGCGGCAAGAGCCACGCTGAAAGTCAGTTCAACAGGGCGACGCGTGCACGCCGTCAACCGGGGTCTGCGTTCAAGCCGTTCGTGTTCGCGGCGGCACTCGAGGCAGGAGCGACGCCGGACAGTCCGGTTCTCGACGCGCCGGTCACCATCAACGGATGGAGCCCGCGCAACGAAGGTGGCACGAACCGCGGCGCGACGACGCTGCGTACGGCGCTCGCGCATTCGATCAATACTGTCGCCGTGCGCTTGCACGTCGACAACGGTCCACGAAGAACGTCGGCTTTGGCGCGGCGGCTGGGCATTCACGCCAATCTGCGCGAGGAGCCATCCCTCGCACTGGGGACTTCGGAAGTTTCTCTTCTCGAATTGACGGCCGCCTATGGCGCATTCGCCAGTCGCGGGCTTCTGATCGAGCCCACCGTGATCAGGCGGGTTCGCACCGGGACAGGACAGGTTCTCTATCAACGGCCCGAGCGCCGCCCGGTGGTAGTGATGGCGCCTCGCACCGCGGAACAGATGACGGATATGCTCGTACATGCCGTCACCCAGGGCACCGGCCGGCGGGCGGCGCTTGCGCGGCATGCTTCGGCAGGTAAGACGGGAACCAGCCAGGATTATCGTGATGCCTGGTTCGTGGGCTACACGGGGCACCTCCTTGCAGGAGTATGGCTGGGCAACGACAGTGGGAAAGCCATGAACCGGACGATGGGAGGCACGCTGCCGGCCAAGCTGTGGCACGAGATCATGGGGGTTGCACACGAGGAGCGCCTGCCGCTGTTGCTGAGCAGAACTGAGCCTAGCCCGCCGGGTAGAATGGCCTTGGCGCCCAAAGAGCGGATCGATGAGACGTTCGTCTTCCGCGTTCTGGAAGATCTCGAGGCCGACAAGCAGAAATAGCGGTCGCACGCCGAGCAGGCTTGCCTCTGTCGCCTTCACGAGGGAATGATTTCTTCGCAAGAGCAAGCGGAGGCGGATCTCATGGCTATCGTGAAGAGCGAGGCGGAGCCCGGCAGCGGGGATGGACGCTGTATCGTCGTCGGTCCGGCCGACGGTGCCGCGTTCTGGCAGCCCGTTCCTGCCAACGGCCACGTCCGCAACATCCTCGACCAGGATACCACCGGGGGCGCGGCTAACATGTCGATGGGGACGCAGACGGTTGCGCCCGGTTGCTTCATCCGCGAGCACACGCATCCCCTCAACGAGGAGATCATCCATGTGACCGACGGGCGTGGCGTCGCTCGGATCGACGGCGTCGAGCATCCGATCGAGCGCGGCTCGACGGTCTACATCGGACGCAATCGCCGCCACCATTTCCTCAATCCACATCGGGAACCGATGACTTTTCTGTGGTTCATGCTGCCCGGTGGATTGGATCGCTTCTTCGCGCAGATCGGGCGTCCGCGTTCGGCGAACGAGAAGAGCCCCGAGCCTTTTCCCAGACCGGACAACGTCGCGGAAATCGAAAGGCGCACGGTCTTCGGGTGGAGTGATCCGAAGTTCGATCCCAAGGCTTGAAGAGCTATGGCGGAGGATGGCGACGCAGAAACTGTGTTCGACGGCGCCATCCCCGTGGGGATGGCTGCTCTCACAGAACTCTACCATCAGCTCTTCACGGGATTGATCCTCACGCTCGTCAGTCGTCGGAATGCCACAGATCCGGCGGAGTGGATGTTCCGCGTCTTCCGTCATCAACACCATGAGAAGTTTCTGCCCGGATTGGAGAAGCTCGGTCTCACTGGGATGCCCGATGCGGTGGCGTGTGCGGCGTATCACTACCTGTCGAACAGCGTCGGCGGGGTCGACGTCGAGTATGTGCGCGAGAGCGATTGCAAGGCCTGGGTCCGGTTCGTGCCTCCGCGATGGATCTACCCGGGCGCGACCATCTGCGGCGTGCCGGGCGAGGTCTCGCGAGCGATGTTGCGAGGATGGTACGCCCAAAACGGCGTCTCTCTCGGGAACCCGAGACTGGGTTTCGTGTGTACAGCGCAGACGATGGATGGCGATCATGGGCTCGCCGGCTACTTTCTCGAATACGATCGTGACATCGATCCCGACGAGCGGTTGCAGTTCCGGCCCGGGGAGTTGCCGCCCCGCTTCGATCCGTCCGCTGCACCGCCCCGGCCGGATCACTCCTGGTCGCAGGAGCGGCGCGCCAGGACGGCGCGGAACTATGCGATGGAGTATGTGAGGTCCGGGTTGCCCAGGCTGGTGGAGATCTTCGGCTCGGCTGAGGCATCACATCTTGGACGGGTCAGCGCACATCACGTCGGTGCCCAATCCTACCGAGCGCTGGCGCGCGCGTTCGAGATCGCGGCTGACGATGCGGCCGCATTCGGCCGGTTTCTGTGCCGTTTCGCCGAACTCGAGGGTGATACTGCGACGACGCAGACCGCTGGCGACGGCGTGCTGGTTCATCGGCGCGGATGGCGGCTGATGCGTGCTCTCTCGCCGATTAGCGGGAGCGTCGTCGAAAGCTGGAATGGTCTGTTCCAGGGCGCGTTGGCGGTTCACAACCGCTTCCTGGTGCTCGAACTCCTGGCGCGGCCGGACTTTGGAGACGAAGGCTTCACGTGGCGGGTTCGGCCGCGAGCCATGTGAACTGGCGGTCCAGGCGTTCGTCGCGTCGACCAGAACCATTGCGTCGTGTCGGCGGTTTTGTCACTCCGGCTTTGCGCCACTCTCGACTGGAAGCAGTGACGCCGCACGCACGATCTCGAGGGCAGTGGCGCCCGGGACGATTGGATCGAGCGCAAGCCAGTCCCCGCGCACCTTCATGGCGGCGTCGAGCAGCACGTGGAAACGGTCGCGTTCGATTTCGATGGTTCCGAACTGGCTGAGATGCGGGGTCTGGAACTGGCAATCGAGCAGCGTGAAGCCGCCGGCCAGAAGACGTGCGGCAAGATGCACGAGTGCGATCTTGCTGGCGTCCCGCTCCAGCGAGAACATGCTCTCGCCGAAGAAGGCGCCGCCGAGCGCGACCCCGTACAGTCCGCCCACGAGCTGCCCATCGTGCCAGCATTCCACGGTGTGGCAATGGCCCAGTTCGAACAGATCGCGGTAGAGCTTGCGTATGCGGTCGTTGATCCAGGTCGACTCGCGACCATTGCGTGCCGCGCTGCAGCCGGCGATGACACCGTCGTAGTCAGTGTCGACGCGAACCTGATACGGGTCCTGCCGGATCGTTCGCGCCAGCCGCCGCGGAACATGGACGTGGTCGAGCGGGAGTATTCCCCGCTCCTGGGGTTCGATCCAGTAGAGAGCGGGATCGTCGGCGGCCTCGGCCATCGGAAAGATCCCGCAACCATAGGCCTTCAGCAGCACCTGCGGCGTGATCTCGAAGAGGATGTCGTCGTTCGATGACATGGGTCGGTGCGTCGCTGGGATTGGCGCTTGTGGGGGCCGGGGCGAGTTCAGCTCGAGGATTACGGCGAAAGCGGTATCGAACGCTGTCGAAGGGCGGGAATTGTCAGCCGCGGTCCCGGCCAGGGCCGATCCCGTCGATGCTGGCGATCTCCTTGATCAGCTTCTGGACCATCAACTGTCCGAAATCCTCGAACCCGTCCGCAGCGAGCGCAAAGGAACCCGGGCCGCCGATCACGTTTTCCTCATAGTAGTGCAAGAGCCCTCCCGGAGGATGAGTATGGGCTGGATTGAACGCGAGTGGTACCGCGGAAAGTATGGCCAACCCATTGATCACGATGCCGGCGCCGAGCGCTTCGTTGCGTGCGTCGGCGAGGTTGCGCCCGGAGTTGTGTGTTCCGTCACCCGAGATGTCGATTACCCGCCGCTCCGATGTGAACGGCGCGCGCTCGAACTGTCCCCGGGAGAAGTCGATCGCCGTGCTGATCGAGGTCCGATCCATGAAGAGGCGCGGCGCCGCGAGGATCTTGTCGGCAAAGGTTCGTGCCGACGCTGCGTCGTCGATCAACGTCCACTCGATCATCACGGCGGCGGCACCGGCGCCGGACCACTCGACGAGCATGATGCCGATGCGGCCATGTGGACCTGCCTTTATCAGGCCCAGGACCCTGGAATCGGTAATCGCCTTGGCATAGCCCTCTCGCTGGAGACGAAACTTGGTCTGGTCGAGACTGCGCGAAACGTCTGCTGCGAGGACGAGCAACAGGTCGACCGGCACGACGTCCGCGCGCGCCCGGATCGTGGGGCCAGCAGCCAGGGACAGGAAGGTAAGGCCAACTGTGTGGCCGACGAACGCACGGCGGGTGGGGACATTCCGGCGAGGCATGAGAGCGCTCCACGGTGGTCACGCAGTCCCACCTTAGTCTAAGGGGATGGGCGCCAGTCGTCGAGGGGACTGCAACCATGTGAGGCTGTTGGGTTCATTTCAACCAATGCGTTTCATGTGGGATTAAAACAGGCTATGCATCAATCGTGTCTGTTTGACCGGTTTCAGGGACAGATCGCCGGGTTGGCCGGTGATTGCGACGAGTTTGAAACGGCTGGATTGCGCAATGGAAGTGTCAGCCTGTCTCCTTTTCGACGACTACGGCCGCGTTTTCAGCAGCCAGTCCCGTGAACTCAGGGATCGTCTGGATGCTCTTCAGCTCGGTGAAGGGTTCATCGACTATGTCGTACGGAACCTCGGCTTCGTTTCTGCCGAGGTCAGCGGTGAGGTCGTGCTGGTCTACATGCGCCCGTCGCGGGTGGCGCCGAGAGCACTGGGTGCGCTCCTCTATTGGCTCGGCGACAGGCCACAGGCGCGGGTCGTCTTGAGGTGCAACGACGTCGGAGGGGCGACGCACATTCTGCTGGGGCCGGCGCCCACGGCCGCCAAGCGTCTGCCCGACATCGTCACCAAGGCGCAGATTGCGAGTTCGCGGGAACTGCTCTCGCGCCTCGTCGCCGCTCACGCTCTGCCGAGCGACGACCCTTTGCGCCGCCTCGCAGCGTTGTCCGATGGGATCAGGATGGCGCTGCGTGATCGAAACTTCGCCTCTCTCGGCATGATGACCGTACCGCTGACGGGGGGCTGTTATGCCGTCTCCGTCGCCGAGGGAGATCCTGCCCAGGCGCGCGTCGAGCATGTCGGCGTCGGTTACGAGAGGCATATCGGCTATTGGCTCGAGCGCGTGATCGGTCATCGCATGCGCGATCTGCCGGCGGTTGAGTATGGCAGCTGGACCGCAGACGCATACGCGGCGGCGTTGGCCTCCGGAGAGCCTGTCATCCACGAGATCGATGCGACCGTGGCTTGGCCGCGGCTGACGCCGCGGCGGCACACGTACCGCAGATTGCTCGTCCCGATGCGTGGAGAGGGCGGCGTCAGTCGAATCCTAAGCGCGGTGGTGGGGGACAGCAGGATCGACCTGAGAAGCGAGCGAGGCTGAAAACTCTCTGATATCGGCGAGGCACTTCTCACCCGTCATCCAGCTCAGAGCCGTCTGAAAGCTTCCCATCGGCGTGTTCGCGTATTCGACGCCCCATTCGAAATTCGCATGCCCGCCCTTCTGCCCGACGCCGCCCTTGTAAGGGCCCTCCACGATGAAAGCGGTGGCATAGTCGAACTTCCATTTGGCGTAGCCGTGGGCCCGCATGATCCGCATCGTGACCGGTGCGAGGCCGATTTTTCGGACGCTGGGATGAAACCAGAAGGCGCCGCCATATTGAACGCGACCGGTGATTTTTTTCATCGCGGGTGCGGTCGGTATGCAGCGTTCATCCGGCGCCTTCATCCGCTCGGGATCGGAATAGTTGAGTGCTAGCGAGGCGGCATAGTCGTGGAGGTTCATGTCCGTGAGGCGAAGGAGGCGCAGCGCGTGTGTCGCGACGACGTCGCCTGCCGAATTGAGGCCGAGGATGACCGCTGAATTTGTGTCGTCGAAGGCGTGGTAGCGTGGGTCGTAAATCGGCATCAGCGGTTTCCAGCTGTCCCGGTTGGCGCGGTTCACCGCCAGAATGTCGTCGAAAGTTCCGAGTTTGAGTGTGATGCCGAGGCGTCTACAGGCGAGGTCGCCGGTCAAGAAGAAGCGTCCGAGCAACTCGAGCGGACCGTGGTCGATCTCGACCTGACTGATCCAGTCGTCGGGACGTGCACCCGGCACGGCTCTGCCGAGGCGGGGCCGGGGTGATAAAAAGGAGTGCTGTTGAAATGTCGCATTCATGTGAGCCTCCAGGGTGAGTTCGACCGAAAGCGTACCGCAGGTTGCATGAAATGCAATCAGAAGTAGCATTTCGAGTGGAGTGCTTGCGGGAATGCGGATGACAACGAGGGCGAGGATGAAAAAGGTGCGCAGGCCCGGGCGGCGGCGGGTGCTGAGATGGCTGGGAGCTTCCGGGGCCGTGGCCGCGGGTGGCGCGTTCGCGCTGACCCCGGCCCAAAGCAATCTGTATTACAGCGGCCCGGTGAGCGACCATTTCGACGGTTACCGGTTCTTCAATCCCGGCGGGCCGGGTCCGAAGGGATATCGGCAGTTGGCGCGGTGGGCCTTCGGCACGCGGGCGGAAGCCTGGCCGGCGGCATTCGAGAGCCCGTTCACAGATCGACCGCCGGGCCGCGTGACCGCCGGACGGCTGCGCATCACGCACATCGGGCATGCATCGTTCCTGCTCCAGACTTTCGAACTCAACGTGTTGATCGATCCGGTCTTCGCCGAGCGGGCGAGCCCTGTCAGCTTCGTTGGTCCCCAGCGCGTCAATCCGCCCGGAATCGCGTTCGACTCCCTGCCGCGGATCGACGTGGTTCTCGTGACGCACAATCACTACGATCACATGGACACAGCCTTTCTCGGCAAGCTCTGGCGCCGCGATCGCCCTCGCTTCGTCACTCCGCTCGGCAACGACACGATCTTGCGTGCCGAAGTGTCGGAGGGGATCGATGTCCGCGCGGTGGACTGGGGGGACAGCGTGGAGATCGGCCACCACGTCCGCGCGCATGCTGTGCCGACACAGCATTGGTCGGCCCGGGGCACGCGCGACCGCCAGCACGCGCTCTGGGCCAGTTTCGTCGTCGAGACGCCGGCGCATGTCGCCTACTGCATCGGCGACTCGGGCTTCGGCGACGGGCGCACATTCCGCTACGTCGCGGAACGCCATCCCAAGATCGACGTGGCCTTGCTGCCGATCGGCGCTTACGAGCCGCGTTGGTTCATGCGTGATCAGCACATGAACCCCGAGGAGGCGGTGCAAGCCTTCGGTATCGTTCGCGCGGCGCTCGCGATCGGTCATCACTGGGGCACGTTCAGGCTGACGAACGAGGGGATCGATCATCCGCGGGAGGCACTCGCCGCGGCGCTCATCCGCCATGGCGTTGATTCGACGCGCTTCGTGGCCGCCCGCCCCGGCGAGGTCGTGACCTTGGAGACGTGAGGCGGTGCGTGTTCCCGGGCGGCGCGCGCCCGGGAGTGCGCAATGCCGTCACGGTGGGGACGGCGGGTTCAGTTTCGCGCCGCGCCGATGACGCGCGATCGCGCGTCGGCAAGCCGTCGTGCGATCTCGGCCGTATCGCGGAGGCCGATGCTGGCACGGTTGCGTTCGATCCATTTGGCGGTTTCGTCGGAGCCGGCGTCGAAGAGGTACGTCAGCAGCGCGAGTTCCGGACGGACCTTGCTGTCGGGTGCCAAAGCAGATGTGAAACGGCCGCTGTCGATGAGATGGAAGCGATGACGCGCCAGTCGGCAGTCGGATGTTTCGGCGCGCGGCCACCACGACGAGCGCGCGGCCTCCCGTTCTCGCGCGGCGACGATCAGATCGAGGTCGCGAACGTAAGGCTGGTTGAACGTGACGTGGGCCACGTGAGCGGTGATGTCCCGGGCGCTGGTCGGCAGCCCTGGTTTCAGCAGCGGACTGAGCTGAACGATCAGCGTGTCGTGGACGGGACTGTCGAGCGCCAATGTGATCAACTCGGGATTGGCGGAATAGCCACCGTCCCAATAGGCGCGTCCCTCGATCTCGACCGCATGGTGGATGGTCGGCAGGCAGGCTGAGGCCAGCACCGCCTCTACCGTCGTTTCTGCGCGGCGGAACAGTCGGGCCCGTCCGGTGGCGATGTCGGTGGCTGCGATCAGCAACTCGGGCCCACGCGTCGTGCGCAGCAACGAAAAATCGATCTGCGACTCGAGCACCTTGCGCAGCGGGTCGAAGCCCAGGGGATTGAGGTCGTAGGGCGAGAAGACGGCGGTCATGCGTGCAAGCGCGCCAGAGCGCTGCATCCCCGCCAGTAACGGGATCATCCGCAACAGGTCGGGGGCGGCGGCTTTTGCGACGGCGGTCCAGACGTCGCGCAGCTTCTCACGGGCCGCGGCCGGTCCGCCCGCAGCGAGCCCCGCCGCCAGAGCGACGGCATTGACGGCGCCGGCGCTCGTTCCGCTGATCCAGACAGGCTCGAATCCTTCGGCCAAGAGCCTGTCCAGGACACCCCAGGTAAATGCACCATGGGCCCCGCCGCCCTGCAGAGCGAGGTTGATCGGCCCCAGTCCTGTCCTCGTCGCCACCCGCTGCTCCCCTTATCGCCACGGGTAACGCCCATGAATGTAGGCGCAATCAAGGCCGGGTCGACGACCGGATGTCGCCAGGCAGCGTTATCCGCACACCATTGAACTCGAGTGTTGCGAGCCGGATACCATAGGCCGCACCCGCGACGTCGTCGGTGAGGAGTTCGCCGGGCGTGCCGGTCGCGATTGTTCGCCCTGCCGCCATGAGCACGATGCGGTCGGCGAACTGAGAGGCGAGGGCGAGATCGTGCAGGGCAACCAGGACGGCCATGCCGCCCATGGCCTGGGTGCGCAAGTGGCGCAGAAGCGTGATCTGATGCGCGGGGTCGATGCCGGCGGTCGGCTCGTCGGCAATCAGGATCTGGGGCTGTTGGGCCAAGGACCGCGCGAGCAGCACCCGGGCGCGCTCTCCGCCCGACAGTTCCAGAATCGGCCTTTGCGCCAGATGCGTCACGTCCATGGCTGCCAGCGCGGCATCGACGGCGGTGTGGTCACGGGGAGCGAGCCCGCGCCCCGGCGGCAGATGCGGAAGGCGCCCCAAGGCCACGATGGCGCGCGCCGCCATAGGCCAATGCACCGTACGTTCCTGAGCGAGATAGGCGATCAGCTTCGAGCGGCGTTGTGGCGTGATGGTGCGAAGGCTTTCACCATCGCAATCGACCGTGCCGGACGTCGGCTCGACCAGGCCTGCAAGGGCCCTCAATAGCGTCGACTTGCCGGCGCCGTTGGGCCCGATCACGGCCAAGAGTTCGCCCGCGCTCGCAGCAACCGTCGCTTCTGCGAGCAGCGTGCGTCCGCCGCGCCGGTAACCGACAGACCGCGCCGCGAGCCGAGCGTGTCCATTCGCGGCGGTCACGGTTCCAGATCCTTCTGCATGCGCAGAACCAGCCAAAGGAAGAACGGCGCGCCGATGAGTGCGGTGAGAACGCCGATCCGCAACTCGACCACGGGCGACACTATCCTTAGCAGCACGTCTGCGGCGAGGAGCAACGCCGCTCCCGCGAGGAAACTTGCCGCGAGCAAACGGCTCGGTTGGTGGCCGAAGGTGCTGCGAAGGACATGTGGCACCACCAGGCCGACGAAACCGATGATGCCGGTCACTGCGGTCGAAGCGCCGACCACCAAGGCGACGCCCAGGACGATCTCGATCCGTTTGCGAGCGAGGTCCACGCCCAGGCTCGCAGCCGTATCGTCGCCCAACGCTAGTGCGTCCAACGCGCGTCCGACCCTGGCGAGCAAAAGTGTCCCGGCGAGGATGAGGGGCGCCGCGATGGTGAGTTGCAGAATGCTACGATCGGCCAGCGAGCCCATCATCCAGAAGACGCTCTCGGCTGCCGCGAAGGGGTTGGCCGACAGGTTCAGGGCGAGCGAGATCCCCGCAGTCGCCAGGCTCGAGACCGCGACACCCGCCAGCACGAGCGCGACCGGTCCGGCGCGCAGGCCAGCCAATCCGATTACGGCGCATGTGGCGGCTGCGGCACCGGCAAGTCCACCCAGGGGCAGGGACCATGACCATTGAGCCGCGAGTCCTAGGTGGATTGCGAGAACCGCGCCGAGGGCGCCGCTGCTCGACACGCCGATCAAGCCGGGTTCGGCGAGGGGATTACGCAAGTAGCCCTGGAGCACGGCGCCGGCGAGGCCGAGTGAGCCTCCCACGAGCAGGCCAAGGAGTGCACGCGGCAGCCGGATCTCGGTGAGGATGATCCAGCGGGCCTGGCTGTCGCCGGGAAAGCCGATGTGTCCGTTTCCCGTGAGCAGGGAAAGTCCGGCAGCCGCGACCATCACGGCGAGAAGCGCGCCCAGGCGCCGGCCATCCCGAGCCGATGGGTCGGTACCGGTCATCGTCGAACCGCCGCCAAATCGGACCGCGCTCGGACGAGGCGTTCGACAGCTTCAGCGATGTGATGGGTGCCGCACAGCAGAAGCGGCCAGTCGATGACGATCCGCGGTCGAGAAGCAGCGATCCTCGCGAGTGCCGGGTGGCGCAGGTTGTCGGCGACAGCGGTGCGATAGGTCGTTGGAGCACCAGCCAGGACGAGCAGGTCTGGCGGAGCGGCGACGAGAGCCTCTACGGACACCTTTCGGCCGCGCCCATGGACGAGGTCGATTGCGATGTTGCGGAAGCCGGCGAGCGCGAGGGCGTCGGCTGCGAGGTCTCCACCGGTCGATACGAAGTCGTTCACCTGGTAGACGATGGCGCTCGGCCGGAGCGCAGCAGCGTCCGGCCTCAATGTGGACACGGCGGCCGAGATGCGCCCCTCCATCTCGATGACGAGAGCCTCCCCGCGCGCGGGCTCGCCGACCAGTCCCGCCAACGTGCGGATGAGACGTGCGACGTCGGCCACCGTGGCCGGCATCGGCACGACCTCGATGCGCAACCCCAGCCGCCGTAGGATGTCGACCGTGGCCGGGGTCGAGTATTGCCCGGCGATCACCAGATCCGGCGCCAAGGCGACGACTTCCTCGGCGCTACCCTTGATGGTCTTCGAACCGGTGGCCTGTTCGGGATGTACCGCCGTCAGCGGATCGGTGGCGAGATAGGAGAGTGCCGCAATGCGCTCCCTCGCCACCAGATCCACCAGGATCTGGTCGACGCAGACGTTCAGAGACACGATACGTCCCGGCGTTCCGGCGCTGCCTGCCGTGGCGGCCACCATCGTCACCAGTACAGTCATGGCAAGTGTGCGCACGAACACCGGAACGTTCTTCCTCATGAGGTCAACGACTGGTCCTTCCGGTGCCCAGCAGGTCGTCGAAGGTGACCTTGACGCCCGCGTAGGCTGCGACGCCGGCCGTGCTGTAGCCGAAGACCTCCTGATAACGCTGGTCGAGAGCATTTTCGACACGGGCGAACAACTCGACGTTGGGCTGCACCTTGTAGGAGCCGGCCAGGGTCAGGAGAACGTAGGGATCGAGGAGGACTGTCTGCTGCTTGAAGGCGGAGTCGAAGGCTACATCGGGTGTGCGTCCGTTGTAGACCGCCGCCATGTTGAACGTGGCGCGGCCGTCGAGGGAAGCGAAGCGCAAATCGGCCCGACCTCCATGCGGCGCACGGCGGAATTCGGCTTCGCCGTTGGGCTGGCGCGCGTCGGTGTAGGTATAGGCGAGGCCGAGCGAAATCATCGGGCCGAGCGCGAAGCGCGATGAAACTTCGACGCCCTCGCGCGTGCTGGTGCCGGTCTTGTTGATCGGGAAATACTTGCCACCGTCGTTGCCCTCCAGGGAGATCTTGTCGACGAGGTCGCTCTTGAAATAGGTGACGTCGAACAGCGCGAGGCCGCCGAGGACGCGCCACTCCAGTCCGATGTCGCCGCCGGTGCTGGTTTCCGGCCGCAGGTTCGGGTTGGATCGGTAGTTGGTCGCGTTGGGCCCGTACTGATCGTACATGCCCGGCAGTTTGACCCCGGTGCCGATGCTGGCATGGGGTCTCAATCCGGTCTCCCGCCAGTCGAATGAGGCCGCCGCGCGCCATGTGGCGAAGTCCTGGAAGCTGTCGTTGTTGTCGGCGCGCGCGCCCGCAACCAGAGACAGCCGATCGGCGAAGACGCCACGCCATTCACCGGCGAAAGACTGCTGCGCCTTTTCGCGCAGAATGCCGTCCCCACCATAGGACGTGTCGGTCGATTTCGGGCGGAACGTCTCATCGGTGCGCTCGGTCAGCCCCGTGAAGGCGTGGCGGCCGTACAGCGGCGAGATTGCGGGTCGCCATGTGGCGGCGTAGCCGATGACCGTTCTGGTGCCGGTATCGAGGGAGCGGGTCGTCGTCCCGACGTTGTAGCCGAAGAACGGCTTGGTCAGGTTCTCGGTGACATTTTCGTTACGGTTTGCCTTGATTTCCTGCGTGAGTTGGCCGTCGAAGCTGTCCCAGGACAGCTTGCCGCCGCCGGTCACGATGCGCTCGCGAAGAACGTTGTCGGAGTCGTCGGCGGTGCTCAGTGGACGCGTGACATCGCCGAAGCCGTCGTATTGCGCGGTTTTCTGGACATGGCGGAGATTGAGGTCCAGGCGCGCCGTCTCGGTGATACGGGCGCCGGCCTTGAATGCGAAGCTGCGCAGCCAAGTCCCGTCGATCTCGCTGCCTTTCGGCGCGATGTTGAAGCCGCCGATGTCCCGCCATTGGTGCGTCAGCGAGATATAGGCGCGGTCGTTCCCGCCCGCGAGCCTGGTGGCCACCTCGCGCGTCCCGTAAGAGCCTGCTTCGGTGCGGACCGACAGGGCCAGCGGTCCTTGTGGTTGCTTCGTCACGATGTTGATGACGCCGCCCAGCGCGCCGGAGCCGTAGAGCCCGCTCATGGGGCCTCGAATGATTTCGATGCGCTCGATATCTTCGGTCGTGAGGTTCGAGAAGTCGAACTCGGCATCCTTGGTCGTGTTCATCTCGATGCCGTCGACAACCACGCGGGTGTGCTTGCCCTCGGCACCACGAATGCGGATCTGAGTGAGCGCGCCTGCGCTTCCCGTTCCAGCGACAGAAACGCCTGGCAGACCTCGGAAAGCGTCGGCTGCCTTGCGAACCTGCTGGCGCTCGAGGTCCTTGCCCTGCACTACCGTCACGGACGTTCCGATTTCGCGCAACGGGATGCCGGCGGCGAGCCCGTCGGCGCCGTCGACCGTCACCCCGGCGACATCGGCCGACGGGGTGTTGTCCGTCGCAGCCGCCGGAGCGGCGGCAGGCTTCGGCTGAGATACCCGCGGACGCTCGATCGCGCCTCCCTGGACGACAATGGGAGGCAGGACGGTGCCTTGCTGGGCTGAAACGGGTCCGGCGTGCAGGGCTGAGGCTGCGAGGAGGTAGGTCAGATGTCGAAGCGGTCTAGAGGATCTGGTCACGGCGGGACTCTCCACGGTTTGGAGAGTGGAAGGGCCGCTGCAACGCACACTGGAATGCGCAACCCGATGCATCCAGCATCCGCTGGAGCAGGGATCGCGCATCGTGTCTGGAACACAAGTCCGCGCACACCACGACGATACTCACCACTCTGTTCGTCGTCGCCGCTACGGGTGTCCGCTCGGCCGCGCGCCCCGCACGGTCGATGGGCGACGCGCGGTGGCAGGTCTCCTGGCTCGCGGCTCGATCGTCTCGATCCACCTTCCCACCGGTGGTGCCGGCAGTGGCATTCGGACCAGACTCGCCGCTGACAGTTGCGGGGGCAGCCGCAGGCTTGGCGAACGAATTCGCCGCACTGCGTTCCCTTTTACATTCCGTGCCGGCTTTGCCGCTACGGAAACCATCGCGCAATTCCATAGAGGGGCACGCAGGCCGAGATGTCAACGCGGGAGAAGGCCGCCGGATGAGGCCGGGAGCTATGCGCGGAAGTTGGTGACGGCGTGAATCGGTGAAGGCGGCATAT
>CAYMEB010000083.1:0-18027 GCA_964389095.1 uncultured Hyphomicrobiaceae bacterium | reverse complement strand
CCCGAGCGCTCCGGGTTCCACAGCGGCCGTGCGGCGCGCGCGCAGGCCGCGCAACCTGGAGGATGATCCCCCCGGGACCCCGGATTCCTCGAGCACCCAGGACCATGGCTGAAACCGCCCCGATCACCGACGCGAATCCGACGAGCGCTCCGTCGATTCCCTGCACTATCGAGGCCAGCAGATATTCGTCATGGCAGGTCAGCAGAGCCTTCTCCGGCGCCGCCGCGCGGATCAACTGCAGATCGCGCTTGTACTTGTTCATCTCGCGCGTGCCGATCTTGAACGCCTTTACGTATGGCAGCTTGGCTAGATCAGCGAGCAGTTCCGACGAGAAGCTCGCTTTCGTCCAGGCGGGATACACATGGACGATGAGTGGGAGCTTCGCAGCGGCTGCGATCGCGTCGAAGTACTCCATGACATGGCTCTGTCGGAAGCCGAAACGGAGCCAATGGTGCGGCGGCATGATGTCGAGAGCGTTGGCGCCGGCATCACGCGCCCAGCCGGATTGCTCGACGGCATCGCGTATCCCTTCGCAGACGATCGACGAGACGACGGGCATCTTGCCGGCGACGGCTTTGGCGACAATGCCGGTCACTTCTGCGCGCTCGCGCGGTGTCAGCGAGAAGACCTCGCCGGTATGCCCATTGGTCATCATGCCGACGACGCCCGGTTGGACTGAAAGCCAGCGTGCGAACTTAACGAGTTCCGCTTCGTCGATCGAATGATCGCGACGAAAGGGAAGCGCCATCGCAGGGATGAGGCCGTGAAAATTTGTCATTACGGACATGGCGAAGCCTTATGGATCAGGTGACGGATTTAAAGGGGGCGGCAACACCCCCCGCGGCCTGCAGAGCCTTGGAAAGCGTGCGGGCGGTTTCGGTGACCGGACCGCGGATGGATTTCTCGAAAGCGGCAAGGGGCGAAGAAAAGGCGGGTGTCGCGACCGAAACGGCAGCGGCGGGAGTGCCGTCGACGTCCAGAACGGCGGCAGCAAGTACGCGCAGGCCGGTAACGTTCTCCTGGTCGGAAACCGCGTATCCGCGGCGTCGGATCTCTCCGAGCCGCGTCATCAGTTTCGCCACGCTCGTCAACGTGGTCGCGGTCAGGCGCTGCAACGGCCTTTCGGCGAGCAATGCGCGCTGGAGGTCAGGAGGCAAGTAAGCGAGCATGGCCTGCCCGGCCGCGGTCGAGTAAGCGGGAGCGCGGCTGCCGATGCGCACATCCACGCCGAGGCGTGCGATACCGGCCTGCACACGCTCGACATAGACGATCTCGGCGCCGTCGAGGATCGCGACGGAGGCAGCCTCGATCTCGGGGCCGATCAGATCGCGCAGCAGTGGCCGCGCGAGTTCGCGCAGGTCGGAACGGCCGATGGCGCGGAAGCCAAGATCGAGGCACTTGAGCGTCAGGCGGAACCGCTTTCCTTCCGACTTCTGCACATAGCCGAGTTGCACCAGCGTATTGAGAAATCGGAAGGCGGTGGCGTTGTCGACGCTCGCCAAACGGGCGATCTCGGCGAGGGCGAGTTCGGGGCGCTCCGCGGAAAAGGCTTCAAGAACACGGAAACCCTTGGCGAGGGATTGGACAGTGTTCTTCGCGGCAGCGCGATCGGCGCCCTCGGACGGCATCTGACCCGGCGGGCGGGATTTGGTCGTGCGGGTCATGCGTGCGTGACGGAGCGAAGTTCGGATCGCGAACTCTTGTTCGCGTATGCTTTACTTGTTCCATGTCGGCTTCGGCAGGTCAAGCTGCGCGTGGCTGCGGAAGGGCTGGCTGTCGACCGAATTGGGGCGGCAGGCTCGTACCCGATCGCAACTCGGGTACGTAGAGCTGATTTGGGTCCGCCGTTGGCGTTCTGGGCGGGTCCACGTCATTGCAGCACGTCGGCCGGCTCGCACTGGTACCGCCCCACCTCGGCCGGCGCTCAAGTTTTCGGCGGGGACAACCGCTTCCAGTCCGCGCCGATGACGGCAGACCCAGTGCCGGGCATTGGCGCGTCGGGCGACCGGGGTGCACCGTCGTCATCCGCGGCTCGCCGGGCAGGTGGATCAGCGATTGGCCGGGCGACCATGCGTCATCAGAACCGGATGCTCCGCTTCGAGTTTAACGAACGCCCCGCCGCGCGCAGAACCGCTCCCGCGCAACGCAGACATTGTTCCCGAGTTGCCTCCAAGCGGAAATGGCCCGCGAAATGCGGGCCACTGGTTCGCGCAGGCGATGACCCCGCGGATGAAGGCGCGATTTCGCACTGCCACACACACGCATCTCAACTCTGCACATGGAACCCGTTTGCCGCACTCGATCAACGGAGGCGATCGATTGGATCCCGGGCTGTCGCTGTCCGTGGGCAGTGCGAGGTCCGATCTCCGCGCCTGAGGCGACCGACTGTTCTCCCCGCTCGGCCGTTCATTCAGGGCCTGCCGCTCAGAGCCCTCCGGCTCGCTTGATGAAGCCCGCTATCTCCGCGACGCCGTGGTTGTCGCGAATTCTCGTAAACAGAAACGGCTTGTCGCCGCGCATGCGCTTGGCGTCGCGTTCCATGATCGCCAGATCCGCGCCGACGTGAGGTGCCAGGTCGGTCTTATTGATCACGAGCAAGTCCGAGCGCGTGATGCCTGGGCCGCCCTTGCGCGGGATCTTCTCGCCTTGGGCGACGTCGATCACATAAATCGTCAGGTCGGCCAACTCGGGTGAAAACGTCGCGGCGAGGTTGTCGCCGCCGGACTCGAGCAGGATCAGCTCGAGATCCGGGAACTTCTGCCGCATCGTCTCAATGGCGGCGAGGTTGATCGAGCAATCCTCGCGGATCGCCGTGTGCGGGCATCCTCCCGTCTCGACACCCATGATCCGCTCCAGCGGCAAGGCCTGCGCGCGCATCAGGATCTCGGCATCCTCCTTCGTGTAGATGTCGTTCGTGATCGCACAAATGTCGTGTGCAGGGTGGAAATGGCGGCACAGCTTTTCGGTGAGCGTCGTCTTGCCAGAGCCGACGGGACCGCCGATGCCGACGCGCAGGGGACCATGGGGTGATGCGGTCATGAGCGAAACAACCTCGTGTATTGCGTTTCGTGCTGCATGCTTGCGACGTCTGACCGGAACGCCGCGCCGCCCAGATCATCCAGCGTCGAGCGGGCCGCCCGTTCGGCAGCGTCGGTGAGGACCAGGGATGCTGCAGCGACCACCCGCTGCCCATCCGACTGCCCAATCACCCCGAGCCGGATCGTGGCCGATACCAGATTGGATGCGAACGCGACCGCATAGGCCGTCAGCGTATCCTCCAGCGCTGCGCCATGTCCATGTGCCGCAACAGCCAGAACCACCGGCAAGGACGGCGACGCACCGTCGAAGCGCTCGGCCAGCGTCGGACCCGGGAGCGGCCACGCGGCATCGACCTGGTGCATGAAGGAGGAACCCTGCTGTGTCGCCTCGAGATGCCGCTCCGCCGACGGCTGCAACGCTGCCGACAGCTGAGCGACCTCCTGCAGCGACTGGTTGGTGTCATGACCATAGGCCGCGGCCAGCAGGATCAGATCATTGCGCAAGCTACCGAAGCGACAGAGGTCGACCAGCCAGCCCTCCAGTGTCGCCCTATCGAAAACCCAGCCCAGTTCGACCGCCTTCTCCAAGCCATGGCTGTAGGCATAGGCGCCGACGGGAAACGATGGCGACAGCCACACCTGCAGCAGCAGCCGCGCGCGGCGCGCAGTGACAGGATCGACCGATCGCCTCCGATACGACATCAGGAGGGACGCCAGACCGAGGGCTTCACCTTTACCATTGCGCCGTGCCGATGGACGCTCCGACCATGCTCGTGATCGTGAGCACCGCCGTCGTGGTGCCCTCTACTCCCATGATGGTGATCATCGTGATGGTGATGGCCGTGCCCATGATGACTGTGCCCCTTGTTCAGAGGGCCTTTCCCGCCATAGGCGCCGCCTTCCGGTTCGAACGGCCGCACGACGTGATGAACATGACCACCAAGACCGATCACCATATCCGCCAGGACATGATCGGGTTGAATGTAGATAGCGTTCGCCGTGACCTCCGCTGGCGTGTGCCGATTGCCGATATGCCAGGCGATGCGTGCCAGGGCGGTGGCATCGTGAACATGGATTTCGAGCAGGGGCTCGGCCGCCGACCGCACCTCGACCAAAGTCCCGTCCGTCAGAGCGAGCGCGTCCCCGTGCGCCAGATACGTCGCCTCCGGCAGGTCGAGAAGAAACTCCCGGCCATGATCCGTGCGCAGCGCGATTCGCCGCTTGAAGCGATCTGCTCTCGCCAGCGTGATCGTATCGCCGGCCGGCTGGTCCCCACGCTCTGTTTTTCGAACGACGGACGTGGCGCGCGTCATGACAGCTCCAGATGTAGAAACTGATTGAACGCGCTCGCGACGTAGTCACCGAACGCTGGACCGTTGACAAAGCCCCGCCTGCGATAAAGGGCAAGCGCCGGCTCGAACGAGGCTCCGGAGCCGGTCTCCAGGCTGAGGCGGCCGTAGCCGCGCAACCGACTGATGCCGATCAGATGCTCGAGGATCTGCGCCGCTATCCCTCTGCGCAGATGAGCCGGGTGGGTACGCATCGATTTGATCTCACCCAATCGGGAATCCAACTCCTTGAGCGCTCCCATACCCACCAAGGTCTCGCCCTGCCAGGCTGTAAAGAACGAGATACCGGGCTGCTTCAGCCCGGACAGATCGAGGGCAAAGACGTGCCCCGCGGGCGAGTTGGCGCGCATTCCGGCGAGGTGGAGGCGAAGAAGATCAACGACTCGCGGATCATCGAGATCTCCCGGAACGATCCTCATCTGCGGGCCTCAATACATGAAGTAGCGCTGCGCCATCGGCAACTCCTTGGCGGGTTCGCAGACCAGCAGCTCACCGTCTGCCCGCACCTCATAAGTCTCGGCGTCGATCTCGATCTTCGGTGTCGCGTCGTTGTGGATCATACTTCGCTTCGAGATTCCACTGCGCGTATTCTCCACCGCCACCAGCTCCTTTCGGAGCCCGAGCCGCTTGCCGACGCCACCCTCGACGGCCGCCTTCGAGACGAACGTCAGCGACGTCTGCGCCGTCGCGCTTCCGTAGGCGCCCCACATTGGCCGATAGTGCACAGGCTGCGGCGTGGGGATCGAGGCGTTGGGATCCCCCATCGGCGCGGCAACGATCATGCCGCCTTTGATGATGCAATCCGGCTTTACGCCGAAGAAGGCGGGAGACCAGACCACGAGATCGGCAAGCTTGCCGACTTCCACGGAGCCCAGGTGCGCCGAAACGCCGTGCGCTATCGCGGGATTGATCGTGTACTTGGCGACATATCGCTTTGCGCGAAAATTGTCGTTTCCCTTCCCCCTGTCGTGAGACAGCGCGCCACGCTGCACCTTCATCTTGTGTGCCGTCTGCCAGGTTCGCGTAATGACCTCTCCGATTCGCCCCATGGCCTGACTGTCCGACGACATCATGGAGAGAGCGCCCATGTCGTGCAGGATGTCCTCCGCCGCAATCGTTTCCTTGCGGATGCGGCTCTCCGCGAAGGCCAGATCCTCAGGTATCTTCGGCGACAGATGATGGCAGACCATCAGCATGTCGAGGTGCTCATCGATCGTATTGACCGTGAAGGGGCGCGTCGGGTTGGTCGACGAAGGCAATACGTTTTCGAGGCCGGCGACCTTCATGATGTCGGGAGCGTGCCCACCGCCGGCGCCTTCCGTGTGGAAGGCATGAATCGTCCGCCCCTTGAACGCCTTGATCGTATCCTCGACGAAACCGGATTCGTTCAACGTGTCCGAATGCAGCATCACTTGGATGTCGTGCTCATCGGCGACGGACAGGCAGTTGTCGATGGAGGCCGGAGTCGTCCCCCAGTCTTCATGAAGCTTCATGGCACAGGCTCCAGCCTCGATCATCTCTTCGAGGGGAGCTGGCAGCGCCGCATTTCCCTTCCCGGAAATCCCGATGTTCAGCGGGATGCCGTCGATCGCGCGGAGCATCATCTGGATATGCCACGGACCGGGGGTACAGGTGGTGGCGAACGTACCGTGCGAGGGTCCCGTGCCACCGCCCAAAAGGGTCGTCATGCCGGCCATCAGCGCGTCCTCGCACTGCTGGGGGCAGATGAAATGGATGTGGCTGTCGAATCCCCCCGCGGTGATGATTTTCCCTTCACCCGCAATCACGTCGGTGCCAGGCCCCACGACGATGTCGACATTGGGCTGGATATCGGGGTTGCCTGCCTTGCCGATCTTGACGATGCGGCCGGCCTTGATGCCGATGTCCGCCTTGACGATCCCCCAGTGATCCAGAATGAGCGCGTTCGTGATGACGGTGTCGACGGCGCCGCGCTTGTTTGTGACCTGGGACTGGCCCATGCCGTCGCGGATCACCTTCCCTCCGCCGAATTTCACTTCCTCGCCATACGTCGTGAAATCCTTTTCCACCTCGATGATGAGGTCGGTGTCCGCCAGACGAACCTTGTCGCCCACTGTCGGGCCGTACATGCCCGCATAGGCCGAACGCGATATCTTGATGGGCATGTCAGCTCTCTACCGGCTCTCGCGAGTTGATTTCATGACGTCCGTCGACACCGCATTCGGCAGTGGCCTCACCGGCCGACCGCTCCGCAGCTTCGCGGCCAGGTCACCACGGTCGGCCGCGGCGAAAACCCCGGCGGTAGACGCGATCACTTCAGCTTCCCCATGATTTCCTGCCGGAAGCCGTAGATCGCTCGCTTGCCGGTGACCGGGATGAGCTGCACCGAACGCACTTGCCCCGATTCGAAGCGGACTGCCGTGCCCGCGGCGATGTCCAGGCGCATCCCCTTGGCCAGGGCGCGGTCGAACTCGAGTGCGGGGTTGGTCTCGAAAAAATGATAGTGACTGCCGACCTGGATCGGACGGTCTCCGGTATTCGCGACGTCGATCGTGATGGCCTTGCGGCCTTCATTGAGCGTGATGTCGCCGTGCTGGGTGATGATTTCGCCGGGGATCATGGTGTTCACCTGACGATGAGGACTGCGCCGAGAACTGCGGTCGCCAAGCCCGTCGCGCGCGGCGACCACAAATGCGGTGCCTTCGATAGCGCGGTTCCAAGAGCGATACCCGTCAGGTGCAAGAGCGCCGTCGACGCGACGAAGCCTCCCGCATATGCGGTGAGCCTTGCCTCGTCGGCCTCGACGCCATGGGCATATCCATGCAGTACACCGAAAACCGCGATCAGCGCGGCTCCAAAGAGCAGCGGCGTGCGTACCCCGAACGCGACGAGCACACCGAGCGCGACGACGGACAGCGCGATCAGTTGCTCGCCCCACGGCAGCGGCTCCGAATTGTATCCGGCGAATCCACCCGCCAGCGTGGCGGCCACAAAAGTCGCCGGCCAGAGCCAGACCTGCCGCCCCCCCGCGAGCGCGGCCCAGATGCCGATCGCAATCATAGCCGCGACGTGATCCAACCCCGTCAATGGATGAATCAAGCCGGACCATGCGGAGGTCGCCACATCGTGGCCGGGATGCGCGAACGCCAACGATGCTGAGAAAACCACCGCGAGGATGAAGAGCATACTGCGTGACACTGGAGACCTCTTTCTGTTCGCAAGTTCGGGCGCGATCACCGGATGGGATTGTGCACCGTGACGAGTTTCGTTCCGTCCGGGAATGTCGCCTCTACCTGGACGTCGTGTATCATCTCCGCGATGCCGGGCATCACCTGCGCCTTGGACACCACGGCTGCACCGTCACGCATCAGGTCGGCCACGGATCTGCCGTCGCGGGCTCCCTCCACGACGAAATCCGTAATCAGCGCGACAGCCTCTGGATGGTTCAGCTTCACTCCGCGTGCCAGCCGGTTGCGGGCAACCATTGCGGCCAGCGAAACGAGAAGTTTGTCCTTTTCACGCGGGGTCAGGTTCATGACGTCAGTGGGTCCATGCCTTGGGTAGGGGGCAAAGGTTCAACGCCGCAACCGCGCCTCGCAATCCAGAAGCAGCGACGTCGAGACGATCACTCAGCATCCTTGCGACGAGCATACCATTCCATGCGCTGACGCCAGCCGTCATCGGTCGCGCAGCCAGAGCCGAGCGCACAGGGTCTCGGCGGCTTTCGGCATCCGGCGCAACGCAAACCAGCAATGTCGCAATGGCTGCACCGGCGCTGACTGCCGGCCGGGACAGCTGTCCTCTGATGTCGCCCTCGACGCATGTGGCATCGGCGAAGACCAAGCGGCCCGCGCGATGAACCCGCCACTGGTCGCGGAAGCGCCCCTGGGTCATCTGTTCGCCGCTCGCGGCGCGACCGAATACGACCGTCTCGGCAACAATCAGGGTTGCATCAGCGGCAAGATCGGCGACGATCGAGCGCTGCACGTTACAGCCGGAAAACAGGACGCTCGCCTGTGGCAGGCAGGCGACCAGAGCGCCCTCACCTGCTTCGAGATGGACCTCGACCACAGACGGTGCGGCGGACGAACGGTAAAAGCGTTCCGCCGTCGCAGTGGTCAGCGATATCCGCGCGCCGGCGCCTGCCTGCGCGACGATCGAAACACGATCGCCCCCGGCGACGCCCCCGCCTGTATTGACGATCACCGCCTCCAGCGTATCGCCAGACCGCTCCGGAAACTTCAGCCGGTACCCACCCGTTTCATGCAGGACGTCCAAGCCGGTGGTTGCCCCGTCGTGCCGGACTGCCACACGAACGCCTGCGAGGGCCCGCACCTGACGGAGCGGGTCGGGCGGGGACGGCCGCACACTCTCAGACGGACAAGCGGCGTCTGACATCCGTTTCATCCATTTCGGCACGAGTTCCAGCGAGCACGACCTGACCGCGATCCATCACGGCGAAGCGGTCGGCAAGATCCCGCGCAAACTCAAAGTACTGCTCGACGAGAACAATGGCCATCTCCCCTTTCGCCCGCAAGTAGGCGATTGCCCGTCCGATGT
The DNA here is from genome assembly GCA_964389095.1 of uncultured Hyphomicrobiaceae bacterium. Taxonomy (GTDB): domain Bacteria; phylum Pseudomonadota; class Alphaproteobacteria; order Rhizobiales; family Hyphomicrobiaceae; genus JABFRJ01. The sequence goes on along the minus strand of CAYMEB010000083.1, from coordinate 9,101 downwards.
CCTTTATGATCGACGGCTGTATCCCCTCGGTCGGCTCGTCGAGAACGAGCAGACTGGGCTTCATCACGAGCGCGCGGGCGATCGCAAGCTGTTGCTGTTGGCCTCCCGACAGATCTCCACCGCGACGACGCAGCATCGACTTGAGCACGGGGAACAGTTCGAAGATCTCTTCGCTGATGTGCTGATCCCGGCGTTCGAGCACGGCGAAGCCGGTTCGCAGGTTCTCCTCGACGGTCAGCAACGGAAAGATCTCCCGTCCCTGCGGCACGATGGCGATGCCTCGCCGCGCCCGTTCGAACGGTGCCGAACGTCCCAGGTCCTCCCCCTGCCATGCGATGCGCCCGCCGCTCACCGGGTGATGTCCGACGATTGCCCGCAGAAGGCTCGTCTTGCCCACGCCGTTGCGGCCCAGGACAGTCGCCACTTCGCCCTTGCGTGCCTCCAGGGAGACGCCGCGAAGCGCTTGTGCCGCGCCGTAATGCAAATCGATCTTTTCGACGCTCAACATGGCTCGAGCACGCGCAATTGCGGCATCGGACGGGATTTGGCCGGACGACCGATCACACGCATGACAGTACTCGCCGAGCCCGCCTTCGGCGGAACCTTGGACGGCTTTGTCGGCCCCTTTTCCGTCTGCGGACGTGCGCGCGGCAGGCGTGGCGGCAACATGCTCCCTCCTTCAACGACCGAGATAAACTTCGATGACCCGCGGATTCTCGGATACCGCATCGATACTGCCTTCGGCGAGGACGGCGCCCTCGTGCAGGCAAGTCACTCTGACGCCCAGAGCGCGCACGAATGCCATATCGTGCTCGACGACGATGACGGTGTGATCGCGCGATATGCTCTTCAGGAGAGTCGCGGTGACCTCCGTCTCGGCGTCCGTCATGCCGGCGACGGGTTCGTCCACCAGGAGCAACTTGGGGTCTTGAGCGAGCAGCATGCCGATCTCGAGCCACTGCTTCTGGCCGTGACTGAGCCCCCCCGCTGTCCGCGCCGAGACGTGCTGCATGCGCACCGTCTCGAGCACGGCCTCGACCCGTTCACGCGGCATGCGACTTCGCGCGCCCGCGATAGCTGCGGCCGGACCGCGTGGGCCGGACAAGGCAAGCATGATGTTGTCATAAACCGTGTGGCTCTCGAACACGGTGGGCTTCTGGAACTTGCGACCGATACCGAGATTGGCGATCGACGCCTCGTCGAGGCGCGTAAGGTCGATCCTTCCGCCATCGAACAGGACTTCACCGGCATCCGGCCGCGTCTTCCCGGTGATGATATCCATCATCGTGGTCTTGCCGGCACCGTTCGGCCCGATGATGGCTCGCATCTCACCCGGCTTGATGAACAGGGAAAGACCATTGATCGCCTTGAACCCGTCGAACGCCACATGAACGCCGTCGAGATAAAGCAAGGCGTTGGTAACGATCTGTCCGGCGGTGTCATCAGGCGTTGACAGGTGGTCTTGAGCATCGAGCATCAGAGCCTCCCCATCTCACGCGGCACATTCCCGGGCATCTCGGCTTCGCGGGTCGCGCGACGCCGCTCCATCCATTCCCCCACCGTGCCGACGATCCCCTTCGGCAATGCGAGTGTGACGAGGATGAAAAGTCCGCCAAGGGCGAAGAGCCAGTACGGCGCCAAGAACCCGCTGGTGAAAGACGTCTTGAGGAAATTCACGAACACGGCCCCCACGGCTGCGCCCGTGAGCGTACCGCGTCCGCCGACCGCCACCCAGATCACCGCTTCGATCGAGTTTGCCGGCGCGAACTCCGACGGGTTGATGATCCCGACTTGCGGCACATAGAGCGCACCGGCAATCCCCGCGAGGCAGGCCGAAAGCGTGAACACGAAGATCTTGTAATCCTCCACCCGATATCCCAGGAAGCGCGTGCGACTCTCCGCGTCACGGATCGAGATCAACACCTTTCCGAAGGTCGAGGTCACGAGGTAGCGGCAGAGCAGGAACGTCGCGGCCAGCGTCGCCAGCGTCAGCACGTAGAGCGTCACGCGCGTTCCCTGCGCCTGGACCGGAAAGCCGAGGACATCCTTGAAGTCGGTCAGGCCATTGTTGCCACCGAAGCCCATGTCGTTGCGGAAGAAGGCCAGCAACAGAGCGTAGGTGAGCGCCTGAGTGATGATAGAAAGGTAGACGCCGGTCACGCGGCTGCGGAACGCGAACCAGCCGAAGACAAATGCCAGCAGCCCCGGCACCAGAACGACCATCACCGCCGCGAACGGAAAGGACTGGAACCCGTACCAGAACCACGGCAGCTCTTTCCAGTTGAGGAAGACCATGAAGTCCGGCAGGACGGGATGGGCATAGACGCCCCGGGTACCGATCTGGCGCATGAGATACATGCCCATGGCATATCCGCCGAGCGCGAAGAACGCGCCGTGGCCAAGAGAGAGAATGCCGCAATAGCCCCAGGCCAAGTCGAGCGCGACGGCCAGGATCGCGTAACAGAAGTACTTGCCCAGGAGTGCGACGACATAGGTCGGGACGTGGAACGGCGAGGAGGGTGGCAACAGGAGATTGAGCATCGGGACCACGATCGCGAGCGCAGCGATGGCCGCAATAAAGACCTGTCCTCCGCTGCCGAGCCGGTTCAAGAGGGACATCGTGATCATGCTTCCACCGCCCGACCCTTGAGAGCGAACAGCCCGCGGGGACGCTTCTGGATGAAGAGGATGAGGAGCAGGAGGATCGCGATCTTCGCGAGCACCGCGCCCGCGAGCGGCTCGAGCAGCTTGTTTGCGATGCCGAGCGAGAATGCTGAAACAAGGGTCCCCCACAGGCTGCCGACACCCCCGAACACCACCACCATGAAGCAGTCGACGATGTAGGACTGACCGAGGTTCGGTGCGACATTGTCGATCTGGGAGAGCGCAACACCCGCGATTCCCGCGATGCCGCAGCCCAGTCCGAACGTCAGCGCATCGACCCGGCCGGTGCGTATTCCCATCGCGCTCGCCATGCGACGGTTCTGCGTGACCGCCCGCATCTGAAGTCCCAGCGCAGACTTGCGAATGAAAAGCTGAAGAATGACGAATGCGATCAAGGTGAAGACGATGATCCAGAAGCGTCCGTAGGCGATTTGGAGGCCCATCATGTCGAAAGCGCCGCTCATGTAGGACGGCGCCTGCACCTGAACGTTGGATGCACCGAACCAACCGCGGATCGCCTGCTGCAGGATAAGACTGACACCCCACGTCGCCAAAAGTGTCTCCAGCGGGCGGCCGTAGAGGTGACGGATGATACCTCGCTCGATCGCAATCCCGACCAGGCCGGAAGCGGCGAATGCGGCAGGGACCGACAGTATCAACCCCAGATCGCCCCAGCCCGGCGCGAACGCGAACAACAGCTTCTGGACGACGTATGTCGTATAGGCTCCGATCATCACCATTTCGCCGTGCGCCATGTTGATGACGCCCATGACGCCGAATGTGATGGCGAGACCAGCCGACGCGAGGAGCAGTACCGATCCGAGAGAAAGGCCGTACCAGACGTTCTGGACGTACGCAGTGAGCCTCTGGCGCTGCTCCAACCCCTTCACCGCGGCCTCGGCGGCAACCCTCACGGCGTCGATGTTCGACTTGGCGGCGGAGCGCAGCGCATTCGCGGATTCGGCGTCTGAGCGGGCCGCCAGCGCGGCGATCGCCGCGAGCTGCTCGTTGACCGGCGTCTTGGGGTCGGACAGGGCGATAACACCGCGTGCAAATCCTATCGCGGCGATCACTCGGGCATCTTTCTCCCGGGCGAGGGCCTCCGTGAGGCGCTGCAGCGACGCGCTGTCGCGCGACTTGGCCATGCTCTCGACGGCCTGAACGCGCTTGACAGGGTCGGGAGACTGCAACGCCAGAGTGCCGACTGCCGCCTCGATCATCCCCCTCAACCGATTGTTCGTGCGTATGATCAGTGCATCCATTGGGAAGGCTATCGCCGGCTTACCCGTGGCCGCATCGTAAACCTTGTCGTCGAGCCGGTAGGCGAGTGTCTTGGTTGCGGGATCCACAATCAGCCGGCGGGCCGCCAGCGCCTCCAGGATCGATTGCGCTTGTGGGTGACCGGACGCGGCGAGCTTCCCGATCGCGGTCGCGGTATCGGAGAAATCGTCCGCGGCGAACAATGCAGCCGCATCGGTCACCGCATCGGCTCGTGCGACGGCAAGGGGCGCGCATGCGACCAGCGCGCTCAAGAGGACTGCGACGATGTAGTTCGAAACACTCTTCATTCCACCCTGCCAGTTGGCGGACAGGAGCTGCATCGCCTCGCGCGAGGCGACACAGCTCCTGCAGGCTCAAGCGTCCTTCAGACCGTCAGCTTCCGCACTTGCCGGTCTTGGTGTTGAAGTTGCCGCACTTCTTGCCCACCCAATCGGCCTCGAGATCCTTCGAGCCCTCCAGATGATCCGACCACGCGTCGCCCGGTACGAGGTCCTTCGTCTTCCAGACCACGTCGAACTGTCCGTCGGCGCGGATTTCCCCAATCAGAACCGGCTTCGTGATGTGATGGTTCGCCAGCATCTTCGAGACACCGCCAGTCAGGTTCGGCACCTCGACGCCGACGATGGCGTCGATGACCTTGTCGGGGTCGATCGTGCCGGCCTTCTCCACGGCCTTGACCCACATGTTGAAGCCGATCACGTGCGCTTCCATCGGATCGTTGGTGACGCGCTTCGGATTCTTCGTGAAGGCCTTCCAGTCGCTGATGAACTTGTCGTTGACCGGCGATTTCACGCTCTGGAAGTAGTTCCAGGCGGCCAGATGGCCGACGAGGTTCGTCGTATCGACGCCGGCCAGCTCTTCCTCACCGACCGAGAACGCGACGACCGGAATGTCGGTCGCCTTGATGCCGGCGTTGGCGAGTTCCTTGTAGAAGGGCACGTTGGCGTCGCCGTTGATCGTCGATACGACGGCCGTCTTCTTGCCGGCGGAACCGAATTTCTTGATATCGGCGACGATCGTCTGCCAATCCGAGTGTCCGAACGGCGTGTAGTTGATCATGATGTCGTCTTTAGCCACGCCCTTCGAAAGCAGATACGCCTCGAGGATCTTGTTCGTGGTGCGCGGATAGACGTAGTCGGTACCTGCGAGGACCCAGCGCTTGGCTTCGCCGCCTTCCTTCGACATCAGGTAGTCGACGGCCGGGATCGCCTGCTGGTTCGGGGCCGCGCCCGTGTAGAACACGTTGCGCTCGCTCTCCTCACCCTCGTACTGCACCGGGTAGAAGAGGATGTTGTTCAGCTCCTTGAAAACCGGGAGCACGGATTTGCGCGACACCGATGTCCAGCAGCCGAACGTGGCGGCGACTTTGTGCTTGGTGATGAGCTCGCGCGCCTTTTCCGCGAACAGCGGCCAGTTCGACGCCGGATCGACGACGACCGCCTCGAGCTTCTTGCCGAGCAGACCGCCCTTCTTGTTCTGCTCCTCGATCAGCATCAGCATGACGTCCTTCAGCGTCGTCTCGCTGATCGCCATGGTGCCCGACAGCGAGTGCAGAATGCCCACCTTGATCGTTTCTTGAGCGAATGCCGCCCCGCTCGCAGCCAGCATTGCGGCACTTGCCGCCATTCCCATCACTGCACGACGACTGACCAGCATGAGACTTCTCCTTTGGTTTGCCCAATGGTTAACGTCAGCAAGAGCCGTGCCAGTTCCGTGAATCTTTTTAATAGTCTGTTTTTGCTTATGTTTTCTGGGGTCGCATTTCTTCGGCATCGCGTGCGCTGCCAGGATAAGCGGCAGCAGAATGTGCAGCGCACAAAATTCAGCAGAGGACCGGCAACAGCCCGGGATGCGCTCGATGCATCTCGTTTTCAGCGCCTGCAGAGCAGTCGGGCGATGTCGCCACGGCGGCGAACGCGGCGAAGTCACGACGTCACGTCGCGGGCTCGCGACGCCTCAGCGAGCCATCACCGGCCAAACAAGCTGCCCGCCTGTCAAGGGGTCGCGCGCCGGCGTCTGTGCAAGCGGGATCTCTTCGATCGCCACGCGATAATTCTGCCGTGTCGCGCGCTTGAGATCGTAGTCATGCTGGCCCGGCGGGTACGAACCGACGACGACCAGATCGCTCGCACCGTTTACGAGGCAGTGCCCCACGCCAGCAGGGATCAGCACCGCGTCGCCGGCTGCGAGTCCGAGCAATGGGCCGCAGGTTCCGCCGAACTGCACTTCGGCCCGGCCGCCGACGATGCCGAGCACCTCGTGTGCCCGGGCGTGATAGTGATGGAACGGGTAGATTCCGTTCACCCAGCCAGCGCCCCAGCCATGGCGCGAGAACCGCGCCAGAGCGGCTTGCGGCCGCCCCACCTCGCTCGCAAGCGCACCGCGATACAGCCTCAACGGCAGCAGACGATTGTTGGGCACGATGCCGTCGTCGGCGAGCATGACCTCTTCGATGAGCACGTCTGCCTCCTCAGTGGGCAGGATATCCCCGCCACTGCCTAACCGTGCGGATCGCAAGCTTGCTCTCCAGCCGCGCCACGTTGGGAAGCTTGGTCAGCCGCTCACGGTGGATCCGCTCGAAGTCGGCTGCGTCGCGGGCAACGATCCGAAGGTGGTAGTCCGTGCCTCCCGCCATCAGGTGACACTCCAGGATCTCGGGGGCAGCCCGCACCGCCGCCTCGAACGCGTCGAGCGCCTTCTCCGCCTGCGAACGCAAGGCGACCTCGATGAAGAACTCCATGCCGTAGCCTAGCGCCCGCGGGTCGAGGCGCGCCCCATAGCCTGCGATGACACCGGACGCCTCGAGTTGCTTGATGCGCCTATGACAGGCCGATGGCGACAACCCGACCCGCTCGCCGAGCTCGGCCACGGTCAGACGGCTGTCGGCTTGCAGCTCGGACAGGAGGCGGCGATCGACCGGATCGGTCGGCATCGAATATCCTCTCGAAAACTCTTCCAGATGTGCAAAATTATTGCGCCATAGGCTGTGCCAGAGGTCAAGTGCGGTGGCTTATCCCACCTCGCGCGTCCTAGTTTGCGGTCGCGTTCAACCCGCGGGCAGGAGCAAGACACATGAAGATCGGCGTCCCCAAGGAGATCAAGGTCCACGAGTACCGCGTCGGCATGACGCCCGTGGCGGTCCGCGAGGCCACTGCTCACGGTCACGAAGTCTTCGTCCAGGCCGGTGCCGCCGAGCGCCATGGCATCAGCGATGACGACTACAAAAAGGCCGGCGCTAAGATCCTGAAGACTGCGGCTGAAGTCTTCGCCAAGGCCGACATGGTCGTGAAAGTGAAGGAGCCGCAGCTCAGCGAGTGCAAGATGTTGCGTGAGGGCCAGACGCTCTTCACCTATCTCCATCTCGCCCCCGACCCGGATCAGGCGAAAGCACTGATGGCATCGGGTTGCACGGCCATCGCCTACGAGACGGTCACTAACTCGAAGGGCGGACTGCCTCTGCTGGCGCCGATGAGCGAGGTCGCCGGCCGCATGTCGATTCAGGCCGGCGCCCATTGCCTCGAAATCGCCCAAGGGGGGCGTGGGGCACTGCTTGGCGGCGTCGCCGGCGTGGCGCCGGCGAAGGTGGTCGTGCTCGGCGGCGGCGTTTCGGGCGTGAACGCGGCGAAAATGGCGGTCGGCCTCGAAGCCGACGTCACCCTCCTCGATATCAACGTCGACCGCCTGTACCAGATCAAGCAACAGTTCGGCGCCACGGTCACCACGCTGTTTTCCAGCCGCGCTGCTGTCGAAGAGCAGGTCCTGGCGGCGGATCTGGTCATCGGCGCCGTGCTCGTTCCCGGTGCTGCGGCGCCGAAGCTGATCTCCGGAGCGATGGTGAAGGCGATGAAGCGCGGCTCCGTGATCGTCGATATCTCGATCGACCAGGGTGGCTGCGCGGAGACATCCCATGCCACGACCCATGCCGAGCCGACCTATGTGAAGCACGAGGTGGTTCACTACTGCGTCGCCAACATGCCGGGCGCGGTGGCCCGGACCTCGACCTTTGCACTCGGTAACGCCACCTTGCCGTTCATCCTGGCGCTTGCCGACAAGGGGCCGGCTCGAGCGATGAAGGAGGATCCCCACCTTCTCGCCGGACTGAACGTTCACAAGGGGCGGATCACTTACGCCGCCGTCGCCGATGCATTGTCGCTGCCCGCGAGCGATCCCCTCAAGGCCCTGGGTGGCTGATCGGCACGAGCGCGGCAGTTCGGCAACAGCCCATGGGCCCGATCGGTTTGAACGATGAATAGTCTGGACCGCCGTGTCGCGGTCCGGCAAAAGCGAGCCATGGCAAACAGCGCGAACAAGTGCCTGCGGTCCCTGCTCGTCCTTCTTGGGCTCCTTGCACTGACGGCTGCGCCGGCGGCGGCACAGAACGGCGTCGTGCACGAAGTGAAGCTCGGCGCGCTCGTCCATGACATGCCTGACATCTGGAGCGGCTTTCGCCTGGAGCGCGGGGGCGCCATCAACGGAGAGGTCGTGTTCAACGCCTCGCTCGCCGCATTCGGTGGCCACATCCGTCCGGTGATCGGGGGAACCTGGAGCGCGGCCGGCGACACCTCCAAGGCCTATGCGGCCTTGAAGTGGGAGTACGAGACCACTGCCGGCATTTTCTTCGGCGTCGGGATCGGCGCGGCCGTCCACAACGGCATTCTCGGCCCCGATGAGCCCGATCGGAAAGCTCTGGGCGCGCGCTATCTGTTCCACTTTCCGTTCGAGGTCGGCTACCGCATCGACCGGCATCACAGCCTGTCGGTCTACTTCGACCACATGTCGAACGGGTATACGGCCTCGTACAACGAAGGTCTCGACACCCTCGGCGTGCGATACGGCTACCGCTTCTGAGCCCGGCAGGCCGCATAGGCCACAGACCTACCTACGAGCAGCCCGACCTCAGTAGATCGGGAAGCGCCGGCAGAGTTCGACGGCCTGCTCGCGAACCCGAGCCTCGATCTGCCCGTCGCCCGCATCACCGTTCTTGGCCAAGCCGTCGAGCACAGCCACGATCATCTTGCCGATCTCGTTGAATTCGGCCTCGCCGAACCCCCGCGTCGTGCCCGCTGGCGTGCCGAGGCGCACTCCGGAGGTGACGAACGGCGAGCGGGTGTCGAACGGGACCCCGTTCTTGTTGCACGTTATGTGTGCCCGGCCGA
>CAYMEB010000082.1:0-18109 GCA_964389095.1 uncultured Hyphomicrobiaceae bacterium | reverse complement strand
GCCCGGCATGATCGAGGAACCCGGCTCATTCTCCGGCAGCGACAGCTCGCCGAGCCCCGCCCGAGGACCCGAGCCGAGGAAACGGATGTCGTTGGCGATCTTGAAGCAGCTCATGGCCACCGTTGTGATCGCGCCGTGGGTCATGACCATGGCGTCGTGCGCGGCCAGGGCCTCGAACTTGTTGGGCGCCGTGGTGAAGCCGAGACCCGTGATCGCGGCGATGCGTTGCGCCACTTTCTCGGCAAAGCCGGCAGGTGAAGCCAGCCCCGTGCCGACCGCGGTGCCGCCTTGGGCGAGCTCCATCAGCATCGGCAGCGTCATCTCGATTCGCTTGATGCCGCCGGCGATCTGCATCGCATAGCCGGAGAACTCCTGCCCGAGCGTGATCGGGGTCGCGTCCTGGGTGTGCGTACGTCCGATCTTGATGATACCCGCCCAGGCCTTCGCCTTGTCGTCCAGGGCCTTGTGCAGATGGCGCAGCGCCGGCAGCAGGTCATGGTGGATCTGTTCGGCGCACGCGATGTGCATCGCGGTCGGATAGGTGTCGTTCGACGACTGGCTCATGTTGACGTGGTCGTTGGGGTGCACCGGCTTCTTGGAGCCGCGTACCCCGCCGAGCAGCTCGATCGCCCGGTTCGACACCACCTCGTTCGCATTCATGTTCGATTGCGTTCCCGAGCCGGTCTGCCAGACGACCAGCGGGAAATGATCGTCGAGCTTGCCGTCGATGACCTCCTGGGCCGCCTGGATCACGGCCGCCGCGACGCGAGGTTCGAGCTTGCCCAGCGCCTGATTGGTCTCCGCCGCAGCCCGCTTGACGATCCCGAGCGCCCGGATGATGGGCTTGGGCTGGCGTTCCCAGCCGATTTTGAAGTTGCCGAGGCTGCGCTGAGCCTGCGCCCCCCAATAGCGATCCTCGGGCACCTCGATCGGGCCGAAGGTGTCCGTCTCGGTACGGGTCTTGGTCATGGGCGGCCTCGACTGTCCTGGCTGCTGTGGCTGGCTACAGCGCAGTAGTCCGGCGCCGGTGCCAAAGCAAGACCGCCGACAGTCGAGGGGCGGGACAGCGAGGAGAAGAGCCCCGCTGCCCCCTTCTCCTCAGACGATCAGGTTGCCGTTGGCCCGCATGGCGTCGATGTCGAGCGCACCCGCCCCCGTCAAAGTCACCACGTTCATGAATGCCGCACCGCCGGCCGCACCGTCGACGTCGACTTGGATGGTGTTCGCGCTGGCGCGGACGAACTGCGACAAAGTGGACGACTGGGGGTTGAACCCGGACAAGAGTACAGACAGGTCGATCTGGTCACCGCCCGATCCCAGCGCGAAGTCGGTGATCGTATCGAGGCTGCCGACATGGTCGCCCGTAGCGTACACGAAGCGATCGCGCCCGCCGCCGCCGGTCATCGTGTCTGCTCCCAGACCGCCCGCGATCAAGTCGCTGCCGTTGCCCCCCGACAAGGTATCGTTGCCGCCGAGGCCTGAGATCACGTCGTTGCCCGCCCCACCCGTGAGAGTGTTCCCGATCCCGGTCCCGGTGAGCGTCTGACCGGCATTCGTCGGCGCCGATACCGTGAGCTGGAAGGTATCGGTCACCGCTGTGGCGAGCGTATCGGAGCCGTCGAGCGTCACCGCGGAAAGGTTGACCTGGTAGATGCCCGCGCCGGCCCCCGGTCCGGTCAGGATGCCGATCGCGTTCGACTGCGCTTCGGTGCCCGTGAAAGTCCATGTGTTGCCAGCCTGGCCCAACGTTCCACCGAGCCCGGCCGTCAGCAGCATCCCCGTAGGCACGCTGGTGAACGTGATCCGGATCAACTCCGGCGCGGTCTCACCCACCGTCGAGCCACTATCGTCGGCCATGCGGACATTGAGCGGGATTACCGCCTCGCCCGCTGCACCGACGGAGACGTTCTGCGCAAGGATCTCAACCGTGTCGGCCCGCGGTGCCACCACCACCGAGAACCCGACCGAACTCGAGGCTTCGTTGCCGTTGGCCAGTTCGAGCGAGATCGCCGTCATGGTCAGCGACATGGTACCGGAATAGTGCAGCGGAGGCGTGATCTTCAGCCCGACCAGCTGGGACGGCTGGAACGCCCAGCTGCCGTCGCCGTTGTTGGAGCCGGCCGAGAAGATCGTGCCGTCGGGCACGCCAGCGATCGTAACCGACAGGACCTCCGCGCCGTTGGTCGTCACGAGATCCTCGAGCACGGCCGATAGCGACGTGGTGCCGTCGGTGATCGTGATGGCCGTGTCCTCGACGCCGCTGACCACCGCCGGTGCGCCGATGGTCGGCACGTCGGCCACCGCCGCGACCGCGACGGTAAAGCTCGTCGTGTCGAGAGCGATGTTGTCGCCGTCGTTGTCGTCGAGCGGCTCGACGCTGTAGGCCGCCACGCTCACCGTCACGGTGCCTTGCCAATCGTTGGCCGGCAGCATCCGAAGGCTGGAAACGCTGGACGTGGGCACGCGGTAGTATCCGACCAGGCTGGTACCGTCGATCGTCGCGTCGGCATCGCCGGCACCAACGATTGCGAACCCGCCGACCAGCGTGGCGCCGTTGTCCAGGCGCACGTAGGTGTTCGTACCGATCGTTTCGTTGCCGTCCGTATCCCGCTCTGCGAGCGAGATGTTGAGGGCGGTCGCGCTGTCCTCCAGACCGGCGGCTGGCGATGAAGTGATCGCTACGCCGTCGGCGACGGGATCGACCGCGATCGGCACGGTCTGGGCGCCCGTGCTCGCCTTGAGCAGGGCCGCGTTCGTGGCCACTGCCTCGATGGTGATCGGCATCGTGCCCGAGTAGTCGAGCGGCGGAACAATGCGGACGTTGCCGGCATTGACGGCAGCAGCGCTGGCCACCCAGCGGTTGGTTTCGGGATTGAAGCGCGCGCCGATGACCTCGGTGCCCGGCAGCAGTCCCGAGATCATCACCGCGACCGATGGATTGCTGGTGTCGCCAGGGGCCGGCGTCGCCGTCACGTTCAAGGTGATCGAGCCGTCCTCGTCGCCGGCGTTGGTGCCGATGGTCACCGAAGGTGGCAGCGGTGGCGTCCCCCCGCCGCCTGGCGTGGAGGACACCGTCACGGTGAAGTTCGTGCTGTTCGAGGCGGTATCCCCGTCGTTTTCGACCGCGATCGAGGTCAGGCGCAGATTGGCCGTCCCGGTCGACCCGGCCGGCGTGATCACGCGCAGGCCGGCCAGATCGGCCGGCGTCAGGATCCAGGTACCGTCGCCGTTGTCGAGACCGACGATCGCGCCGCTGCCGTCGACGAATCCCAGCGCCGGTGCAGTACCGGGATTGGTGAGCGTGACGACATAGTAGATGTCCTCCGAAAGGGCCCGGCCCAGGCCGACGTCGGTGTCGGTGGAGACGCCGCCCAGCGAGAGCGCCAGAGACGTTCCGGAGGAACCACTGACACTCGAGGCGAACACGGTGGGCGTATCGGCGGTCCCGATCAGGTTGACGGAGAACGTGCCGTTCTCCGTCTTGTCCGTCGTCACCGGCATGCCGCCGATGATGGCGGTGTCGCGTACCACCGCGGAGACAGGGATCGAGAAGTCGTCGTTGGAGTCCAGGAACAACTCGTGCCGCAGGCGGACGCCCGCGATATCGGCGGCCAGGATCGTTATCGTTCCCGCGCCCGCGTTGTAGGTGAATGTTCCGTCGATGTAGTTGGCGACGAGCTTGTCCAATCCGCTGCCGGCACCGGGTAGCGCAGCCAGCCGACCGGCGAGGCCCGCGTCGGCGATCAGGCCGCTCAGATCGAACGTGTAGCTGGTAACCGCCTCAGAACCGTCGTTGTCGCGATAGGCGTGACTGGCGACGCTTGAGAGGGAGATGCCGAGCGCTCCCGTCTCGTTCTGCTGCTCACGGACGGTCGCCCCCATGTTCCAGGACGAGAAGCCGTCGACCGTCGCGGCGTTGATGACCGGATTGATCGAGAAGGTCACCGGCCAGGGATCCGAATTCGCCTGGCTGCCGTCGAGTTCCTGTGCGACCGCGCGGACGGTGATCCCCGCGTACGGGTTCTCGCCCGAGCAGTTAGGCACAGTAGGTAGTGTCAGTGTCGTGATGGCCGCCGCCGTCACCTGCCAGGCGCCTCCGCCGAGGTAGATCAGGCCGCTCGGCACCGCGCTTCCCGGGACGACACCCATCGGCAGGCCGGAGACGACGAACGAGAGCTGCTCCGACGTGTCAGCATCCACCAGAACACCGGCCAGGCTGCCGCCCGCCCCCGCGACGATCGCGGCGCCGATCGCGAGCGGCTCGTCTTCGTTGCCCACGATATGCACGTTGAAGAAGTTCGGCTTGTCCGCCACGCCCGTGACCTCGACGGGAACGGTGGTGGTGAAGATCGCCGACGCATTGCCGAGACTCGACGTGTCGGTCACCGTGGTCTCGATCGACAGGACGATGTCGCCAGACAACGGCGACGAGTAGTGCAGCGGCGGAAGGATCGCCAGGGCCGCGACGTCGTCCGGCGACAGTGTATAGATGCCGGCGACAGGCAGGATTTCAGCGCCGCCAGCGCCGTAGATGCGCGCACCCGGCGGCACGCCGCCGATGATGCGGCTGACGTAGGTCTCGCTGCCGTCCTTGTCGCCCAGCGTCACGCTCATGGGGATCGGGATGAGCGTATCCTCCAATCCGACCGCGTTGCCTTTCACCGTGGGCGTATCGACGGTGGGGGACACATTGAGCGTGATCGTCGCGAGCGCGGTTGCTGTGCGCACGTCGATGCCCGCACCCGAGCCCGTATCCGGATCGCCTGCCTGCCCCTGCTCCTTCGTGATCGCCGTGATCGTGAGGGTCGCAGGCCCGGAAGCGCTCGGCGAGGTCACGGTTAGTGCGGCGAGAACAGTATTGAGATCGTTCTCGTTCGACGCATTGATCGTGTAGGTTCCGCCCGGCGAGCCGGTGATGGTCGCTCCGGCGGGCAATACGATCGAGGGGCCGACCGTGGCCAGCGGCGGCAGACCGCTGACCTGGACCGACAAGCGTTCCGACCCCCAGCCCGCGCCATCGGCGACCCCGTCGGTGTCCGCGCTGCGGTTTACGCTGATGCGTTCGCCTCCCGGACCAACGAGCGCGATCGGATTTGCGGTGGCCCCGCTTTCCGCACCGCTGACGACGAAGCCGGCCGTCACACTCGGCGTATCGGCACGCGCGAGGATCGCCACGTCGTGAGTGAAGTTGGTCACCTCGGTATCGGCGACGCCGTTCTTGACGTCGAGCGTCGTGACAGAGACGGCGATCCCGCCATTCTGATCCTGATGCCCGTCCGGCACCGAATTGCCGTCCCGGTCCTGCTCCATCAACACCTGGAATGTCGCGAGCGTGGCGCGGATGTCAGTCTCGGCCTGTGCCCGCTGAGCATTGGACAGCGATGAAGGATCGGCGGCGTCGGTTATGATGGTCGAAGTGATCGTGTAGGACCGCGTGGCCGAGTTGTAGGCGACCTCGGCGGTGCCCGACCCAGCGATCGTGCCGGTGACGGAAGGAACATAGGTTCCCGACATCACGTAGACGAGCGCATTCGTGTCACCAGGAACGGTGAGCACGACCTGGGAAATCGTCTCGGAGCCGCCGTTGGTCGGCGACCCCACGACCGTATCCGTGACCCGGATGCCGGTAGTGGCATTCGCCAGCGTCGCGCCGAACGTCACGGACTGATCCTCGAAGCCGATCGAGCGCGAGGGCGGCGTCACTGGATCCGCGACCGGGTTCACAGTCAGCGCAACCGTCTGGGCGGCCTGGCTGGAAGTCACGGTGGTCGTCGTGGTCGTGTCGACGACCGTCACGCGCACCGACAGATCGGCCGTGCCGGTGAAGTTCGACGGCGGCTGCGCCGTGAACGTCCCCAGCGCGCTCTCCGGGATCCGCAGCCAGCCCCCGACCACGGTGGTCAACTGCGTGGCCCCGTTCCAGAACGTCATCCCTGCAGGGAAGCTGGTGGTGTCGATCTCGAGGAAGCGCTGCTCCGACCCGTCTGGGTCCGCCGTGCCGCTGATCGAGAACGCGCCCAGCGTGTTCCTGGTGTCTTCGAGGCCGGTCGCCGTCGCCGGCGCCGAGAGCACAGGCACTTCGGGAACCGGCGTGATGGGAATGACGAACGTCTGCGCGAACGTGGCGGTGGGAACGGAAATCTCCGGTCCCACGACCCCGCCGCCCATGCCGGCGCCTGCGCCGTTGTTGTCTTCCGCAGGGGCGCTTTCGACCGCAACCGCAGTCACGGTCACGGTGATATTCTCGCCGTTGTCCGCACCGGGCCGGATCTGCAGCGAGGCCATGGCGGCCTGGATGTCGCTGGCGGCACCGGTCAGCACGATACGCCCCGGGGTCGTCGTGTCGAACGTGACGCCGGCCGTTGTGCCAAACTGGACGACGGGCCGCGCACCGGCGCCCGGCGTCGAGAAATCGACGGTGACCGACTGATAGGTCTCCGAGCCGTCGGTGTCGTTCAACGCCACCGTCACCGGATAGCCGACGAAACCGCTGTCCTCGTTCACAGCGGGCTTGGTCGCAGCACCGACATCGACGGCAGGTGTATCGGCCACGGCCTGAACTACGACGGAGTGCGTCAGCGAGACCGGCGCACTCGCATTCGAGCTGCCGTTGCTGTCGGTCGCGGTCCCGCTCACCGATACCGTGAAATTCTGATCGCGGTCGTCGGCGAGCGTGATCGACAGAGACGAGAGCACGCTGAGGACGTTGTTCGCGTTCGTTCCCGATAGCGTGATCGTGCCGGTCGCCAGATCGACGTTCGTCGTCACGCCGCCGAGCGTCGTACCGAAGCTCGCGGCCTGCAGGTTCGTCGGAAATCCGGTGAGAGACAGTGACAGCCCCTGGGAGCCGTCGGTATCGGCGATCGTCAGTCCCAGGCGCGCGCCGAGCGGGATCACGAGATCGGGATCGGACGGATTAGAACTGTTGGTGTTCTCCTGCACGATCGTGTTCGCGTTCGCCAGCACCGGTAGATCGACGACCGGCGCCACCGTCACTCCGATGTACGTCGTCACCGTCTCGGTTTTCGATGTCCCATCGGCGCCGCCGAAGCCCGCGGGCGCCAACTCGCCACCGCTCGCCGCTTCGGTCGATATCGCATCCACGCGGATGCCCGACGCCCCGGTCAACACATTCGACCATTGCGCCCGCGGCTGGAGATTGAGGACGTTGCCCTGCAGGACATCGTCGATCGCTGCCTCACGGTCGGCCGGAGTTCCGGCGCCTGGCCCGTGCACCAGATAAACGCCACCACCCTGATCCGTGACCGTCACGGTGCCCGTCGGTGCGCCAGTGATGGTGTAGACGCCGGCAACGGGGCCCGAGACTGTGAAGCCACCTGTGGTGACGGCAACGATCGTGCCGATCAGGGACCCGCCGTCCATCGGCAGCGTAATACGGACGCTGAGCACCTCCGACCCGTCGTCATCGGGCGAGCGGCCGGCATCGATCGAAAGCGGGATCAGCGTGTCCTCGTTCCCGCTCATCGCCGCAACCGACACGCTCGGCGTATCGGCGACTGCCTGAACGGTCACCGCATGGCTGTAGCTGTCCACCTTCGTCGAGGCGTCATTGTCGGTCGTCGTGATCGAGACCGACAGGGCAAAGTTCGTGTCCGAATGCAACGGCGCGGTCAGTGCGAGGCTGTCCAGAGCCGACCGGATCTGAGCTTCGCTGCCCCCGGTGAGGACGAGCGTCGACCCACCGGCTGCTACGTTCACCACCACGGGGGCGCCGCCGCCGACCGGCACGTAGCTGTAGGTGCTTCCGGTCGGGAAGCCCGTCACCTCGACCCGCGTCACGCTCTCGCTGCCGTCGGTGTCGATCCTGCTCCATCCGATCTCGGTGCCGATGGTCCGCGCGACATCCTCCACGACGATTGAAGATCCCCCCGCCGTCACGCCGTCGGCGACCGCGGTGATCGTTACGGGCACGTTGATGGACGAGGAATTGCGAAGCAGTGTCAGACCACTGTCCGTCAGGGTCGCCTCGATGGTGCCCACCGTGACCGGGACGGAATAGTCGGCGTCGCTGTGCGTCGGCGTGCCACGGACCTGAAGCCCGGTAGCGAGGAAGTTCGCGAACTGCGCGGTCGTCGTAACCGCGCCGGGCGAGAAAGTGTGAACATTGCTCGCGACCGACACGGTGATGCCGTTGGGCAGCACGCCCGGATAGATCAGCGAAAGCCCCGCAGGGACCGTGACGCGGGCGAAATCGAACCGCTCGCTGCCGTCCGCATCCACCAGCCCGGTCGTGACCGGGAATCCGAAGTTCGTGTCCTCAAGGCCAGCCGACACGCCCGACAAGGTCGGGGCATCGGCGACGGCGTTGACCGTGATCGTGTGCGTCACCGGCGCGGACGTCGTGACCACCCCATTGTCGGTCGTCGTGACGCGGATCGCGAGCGGGATGTTGGCATCGCTGTTTGCAGGCGGCATGAGCGCGAACGTGGCCAGCGTCGCGCGGATGTCGGCCTCGCTGCCACTCGAGACGGTATAGACGCCGGCAGCGAAGCCGACCGTGGCGCCTCCGACGAGGGTGTAGGTCGGAACGACACCGGCAGGCACGCCCGTGATCGAGACCGCCGAGATCCGCTCCGATCCGTCCGTATCGGCGAGCGCGCCGATCACGATGTTCGCGCCGAATGTGACGGCGGTATCCTCGTCCGTGACACTCGCCCCCGAGATCGTGGGCAGGTCCGCGACCGGGGTGATGGTGACGCTGATCGGCGCCGTCGTGACCGCGACGTCGTCGGCGATCGGCTCGCCGGCGATCGTGTGCTCCGTCGCGATAGCCGCGATCGTCATGCCCGCGAAGGTTCCGCTGACATGAGCTGGCGGATGGAACCAGACGCTGCCGATCGACCCGACCGGGATCGAGTATGTGCGCGTTCCATCGCCGGCCACGACGAAGCTATACTCGGTCGCGGTACCCGCGTTCGAGCCGCTCATCAGGCGGACGGTCGGATCGACGCCGCGGATCTCGAACGTCTTGGTCTCCGAGCCGTCCAGATCCGTCAGATTGCCCGCCAAGGCCGACAGAAGAACCGGCGTATCCTCGTTGGTGGTCTTGGTATCCCCGACCGCGCCTGGCGTATCCGCAACCGCATTCACCACCACCAGATGATTGGCGAGCGCCGTCGTCTGCACGGCTGACGGATTGCCGTTGTCGTCGAGATCTGTCGTCGTGACGGAGATCTTTAGCGTGAAGTCTTCGTCGCGATTGCGATAGGCCGCCTGCGAGAGATCGATCCGGAAACTCGCCAGCGTCGCTCTGATGTCCGCCTCGCTCGGCCCCGAGATCGTGTAGATGCCCGCTGCGAGTACGACCGAGGTTCCGCCGGCCGCCGTCCACGTCGGCGTGACACCGGCAGGGAAGCTGCCGATGCGGATCGCGCTGATGCGTTCCGAGCCGTCGGCATCCGCGAGCGCGGGAATGACGATGTTCGCGCCGACCCCCACGATGCCGTCTTCGTCGACGCTGCTGGAACCCGAAATCGCGGGAAGGTCGTTCACCGGCAGCACAGTGCCCGGTATTGTGTGGGACGTCTGCGCGCGCAGCACCGCGACCTCGCCGGTCTGGCTCGGCGCACTCTCGATCGTGCCGACCGTCACCGGGACGCTGAAATCGCTGTTTGAATGGAGCGGCGCCTGAACCTGCAGGCCGGTCGCCAGGAACGCTGCGAATTGGGCGTTCGTGGTTCCTGTACCTGGAGCGAACGTGTAGACGTTCCCGATGACCGACACGGTGATACCGTTGGGTGGGACCGACGGATAGAGGAACGTGACCCCTGCCGGTATCGTGAATCGGGCGAACTCGAAACTCTCCGTGCCGTCCGAATCCACGAGCGCGGTCGTGACCGGCAACGCGATCGGCGCGTCCTCGTTCCCGCTGGCTGTGCCCGAGAGCGTCGGCGCATCCGCAACCGCGTTGACGCGGATGGTCATGGGGACGCTGTCGGACCGGCTCACCGCGCCGCTGTCGGTGATGGATGCGGTGACCGTCAGGCTCAGGTTCTGGTCGGAATGCAGCGGCGGCATCACGGTCAGCGTCGCCAAGGCCGTGCGGATCTGCGCCTCGGTACCGCCTTGTAACGTCACACTGGTGCTGCCCGCGGCCGTGGTGAAGGAGCGCGGCGTACCGTCGACATCCGTGTAGGTCAGCAGCGCACCGACCGGAAAGCCGGACACGACGACCCGCGTGAGAACCTCGGTCAGCGGATCGTTGAGCGTGATCGTGATGTCGTCACCGAAGCGGACGGCCGTATCCTCGTCGGTCGCGACCGCGGAGACCGCGATATCCACCGCATCGGCCACGGGTGTCACGACGACCTGGATCGGCGCGGACGCAGTCTGCGTGCTTCCGTTCGGTTCACGCGCTGTGACCACGATCGACATGCCGGTGAATGTACCGGCAACGTCCTGTGGCGGCAGGAACCACACATCCGACAACTGCCCCTGCGTCACCGTATAGGTCTTGGTCCCACCGGCTGCGATGACGAACGGATACTCGTTGCCCAGGGCATCTCTCAGTTTTGCGCCCGGATCGACGCCGCGGATCTCGATCGTATGCGTTTCAGAACCATCCAGGAGATCCCCGAATGTGGCGGCGAGGTCGTCGAGCCTGACCGCCACGTCCTCGGGCGTCACCTCGTCGACGTCACCCGTTGCCGTGACAGTGTCCGCAACCGCGACGACATCGACATTCAGGCGATAGTTCACGGTCGTTGTGTCGCGGTAACCCGGCAGGCTCGGCGCGACCTGGGCCTCGGTGATCGTCACCGCGACATTCAGGGTGATGCGGCCCGAGAAGTCGGCCGGCGGCGTTACGCGCAGCGATTCCAACAGCCTTTGAATCTCACTGGTGCTCCCGCTCACGACATAGGACCCGTCCGGCCGCAGGCTGATTGCGCCCGGGAGCCCACCATTCCAATGCAGAGTGGCCCCGGTCGGCAGCCCGGTGATCACCGCACGCTCGATCACCTCCGAGCCGTCGGTGTCGCCGAGCCGGACAGTGACGGGGGTCGCAACAATCGTGTCTTCCGGTGTCGTCGCACCGCCCGAGATCGTGGGCGCATCGACCACCGCGCGCACGGTGATGGAGGCATCACCCGTCTCGATGCGCCCGGTGCGGGGATCGGTAAAGGAGAACTGGAACGTTGCGACGCCGGAAAAGCCGGGAGGCGGCGTGTGCTCGAACATGCCGTCCGGGCGGAACTCGACCCGCCCGAGGCGTGGATCGATCTTGATCGAGCGATCGCTGACGGGCAGACCCGCAATCGTCGCATCGAACAGGCGTCCACGAAGCACCGTGTCCTCGACTGCGTAGAAGAAGTTCGCTTCCTCCGACAGAGGTCCATAGACGATCCGGTCGCTCGAGCGCGGATACTCGGCTTCCTCGTGCGTCCGGCTCGGATCGAGTGGGTCCATCGACGCACGCGCGTATTCGATGTCACCGAGCAGCCAGAGATGCTCGACTCCCGTCCCTACCCCGACCGTCTCGCCGAGAAAGCGCGCATTGTCGCTGCTCACCAGTTTCTCGCCGTTGCGGTGCCCGGCATCCTCGTCACCGAGGCCCTTCATGTGAGCCAGACCAGTGCCGACGCCGTTGACAAGCGTCTCGCCCTGGGAACCCATCTCGCCACGTTTGAGGTCGTCGCGCCCCCAGCGCCGGGTCTCTGCATTCAATGAGCCGATCGGATCGGCGGGCCTGATCGAGAGGCCCAGCGCCTGATCACCCGGCTGAGGCGCCATCTGTGGCACGCCCGCCGGCGCATCGGCCTCCGCACCCTGCTGCGGCGCCGGCTGAGAAGCCGCGGGCACGCTCTCTGCCGAAACCGTCACGGCTTGCGCGAGTTCGCCCGCATCGACCCCGGCAAGGCGCCGAAGCGCGGCCATCGCCTGCCGAGCGGCCGTCTCCGTGCCCTCCACGAGGGCCTCGCGGGGAGGCTCCGGCGATGCGTTGCCCGCGATGCCGGACTGAGACTGAACGGGCGCACCGCGAACAGGAGAGGACGCCATACTGCAACTCCGACACATGACCCGGGCGACGAGGTGCCGTCGCGCCGACGCAAAACATGGGTCGTGAGACACGGCAATACGCTCCGTGCACGCACGCTCGACGTGCACATTCGCGCGGCCTGGTGATTTTTCTTCTAACGGATGCCCAGCATTCGCAACGCCAGCGCGAAAAGCTGTTGTTCTGCATTCTGCGGTCAGCCGGCCGGGACGACCGTCAACGACTTGGTCAGGAATGCGGGTTTGCCGGCGGCAAGGACTACAATTCCGTAAACATCACCCAGCGGCGGCCGCCATCTCCACTCGTCGTCGAAGATTGGCCACCCGAGTTACCCGGGCGCGTTTCCGTGGTGTAGCGCAGATGATGGGCATACCGTTCCGAGGACCAATCCGTATAACGCCCGGTAAATCTTGCGGACCCGAGGATCAGGCATAATGCGGTTCCCAGTGGATGCCCTACCGTGAACCCGCCACGAACGCTGCCGCTGCGTGTCGCGTTCCGCCCCTCCTGAGACTTGCCCAATGTGAGTGTTCCAACTTCAAAGCCGAAATTCTTCAGTGTGGCCACCGTCAGATCCAGTGACCTGGCTCGGGCAACGCAGGAACTGATGCTTCTCGTAGGCGCCGACGTCCGGCGCCAGCTTGGCCGCGAAATGACGTTCGCGTTCGGCGATCTCGTACAGTCGGAGCGTGATGTGTTCGAGGACCCGGTACTGGGACTCGAGCATCTACTCTCTCCTGTAGAGCGGCTGCGAGGCCGTTGTATCGAGGCCGCGAAAAAGTTCGAACTCGTGCTTGAACATCTTTTTCACCCCGGTTGATGCCGGGATCGGACCAGCCCGGCGCCGAAATCGTCAAGATCCGGAAATAGTTAACGACATCATTGCTTGCGACGCCGCGCTGGGGCCACAGGCTCGCGCGACCCCACCGACCGGCAGCAGACGCGCCCGGGCCATGCGTCGCCCGCCTTGCCGCCGGCACCACGCGCGAGGCAATGTGCCGGCACCGAAAAACACGACAGACGTGGGAGACACGCCTCCGATGGCCGACGACAAGTCCGCAGGTCACGACATTTCCATCCGCACCCGGCTGGTTCAGCGCTCACGCCCGAAGGCGGGCAGCCGGCGGGTGGTCAACATGCCCGTCTACCGCGCCTCGACCGTGCTCTATGAGAGCGTCGGCGCCCTTCGTGCGGAACGCGCCCGCCGGACCGACCGCGCCCGCACCTTCAGCTACGGCACCCACGGCACCCCGACGATCTTCGCCCTCGAGGACATGATCGCCGACCTCGAAGGCGGCTACCGCACGCGCGTCTCCGGTTCCGGCCTCGCGGCGATCGCCTTCGGCCTCATGCCGTTCGTGAAGCCGGGAGACCATTTCCTGATCACCGAATCCGCCTACGAGCCCGTCAGAAAGTTCGCCAAGGCGTTCCTGGAACCCTGGGGCGTGACGTGCGAGGTCTACAAGGCCGACGGCAGCGACATCGAGGGCCGGTTCCGGCCCAACACCAAGCTCGTCTACGCCGAGGTCCCGGGTTCGCAGACGTTCGAAATGCTCGACCTGCCGAAGCTGGCGCGTCTGACCAAGCCGCGCGGCATCACGCTCGCTGTCGACAACACCTGGGGTTCGGGTCTGCTCTACCAGCCCCTCAAGCTCGGCGCCGACGTTTCGATGATCGCGGGAACCAAGCACATCGTTGGTCATTCGGACGTGCTGCTCGGCACCGTGACGACCACGAAGGAAGCCTGGGCGGCCGTGCACGACGCGCATGATGCCTTCGGCATCTGCATCGGCGGCGACGACGCCTATCTGGCGCTGCGCGGCGTTCGGACGATGGCGGTGCGGCTGCCGGCTCATGCCGAGACGACGAGGAAGATCTGCGAGTGGGCCTCGGGACGGCCCGAAGTGGCGAACGTGCTCTGGCCGGCCTGGCCGAAGCATCCCGGCCACGAGATCTGGAAGCGCGACTTCAAGGGCGCTTGCGGACTGTTTTCCCTCGAGTTCAAGGCCCCGCAGGAAAAGGTCGATCGCTTCATCGACGCGCTCAAGCTGTTCGGGCTCGGCGCGTCCTGGGGCGGCTACGAGAGCCTCGTGATGACCACGAACGTCCCGGCCATGCGGACGATCACGGACTGGTCGAAGCGCGGGATCGTCGTTCGCTTCCACGCGGGCCTGGACGATCCGGCCGATCTCATCCGCGATCTCGACCAGGCCATGCGCCACCTGGCCTGATCGCGCATCTCCAGGGCCGTGCGAGCCCATTTCGTCAGCCCGCGGATCGCGCTACCCTGCGCGATCTGTCGGGAGCCAACCATGGGACAACGCACCGTCGTCTGCCAGACCTGCGGCGCCATCCTCATAGAACGCACCTTCGCCGATCGCCCACCGGCGACCGTCGGCGACCTGGAATCGTGGCGGAAGCGTTGCAAGGATCGCAACGCCGTTTCCGTGGAAGAACCCCGGGCCTGCCCGGATTTGCTGGCCGCATTGAAGGCGAGGCGCTGAAACCAACGACCGTCAGCGGCGATAGAGCATCCGGGCGCGGATCGTGCCCGGCAGCGCGCGGATCTCCTTGACGATCGCCTCCGCGTTCTCCACCGATCCGTCCGCGTCGAGCACCACGTAACCGAGCGAGCCCGACGTCTGGTAGTGCTGGGCCGCGATGTTGACCTTGTGCCGCGCGAAGACCTCGTTCAAGCGGCCGAGTTCACCGGGCAGGTTGCGCTGAACCTGGATGAACCGGGTCCCCGCGGGACGCGGCGGCAACTGCACTTGAGGAAAATTCACCGCGCCGGTGGTCGAGCCCACGTCCGAATACTCGACGAACTTGCGCGCGACCTCGGTGCCGATCCGCTCCTGCGCCTCCAGCGTCGAGCCGCCGATGTGCGGCGTGAGGATGACGTTGTCGAGCCCCTGCAACGGGCTGGTGAAGCGCTCGGAGTTCGACGACGGCTCCAACGGGAAGACGTCGATCGCCGCCCCGCCGAGCCGCCGCGACTTCAGCGCCGCAGCCAGAGCATCGAGATGGACCACGGTTCCCCGCGCGTTGTTGATCAGGCAGGCCCCCGCCTTCATTAAGCCGATCTCGCGCGCGCCGATCATGTTCTGCGTGGCCGTCGTCTCGGGAACGTGGAGCGAGACGACATCGGACTCGGCCAGCAGCTGCTCCAGCGTCTCGACCGGCTCGGTGTTGCCGTGCCGCAGTTTGTCCGTGTGATCATAGTAGATCACGCGCAGCCCGAGGTGCTCGGCGAGCACCGCCAGCTGGGTGCCGATGTTGCCGTAACCCACGATCCCGAGAGTCTTGCCGCGAACCTCGTGTGAGCCGGTCGCCGACTTGTCCCATCCCCCGGCGTGGGCGGCCACCGACTTCGGAAAGATCCTGCGCAAGAGCATGACGACTTCCGCGATCGTCAGCTCGGCGACGCTGCGGGTATTGGAGAAGGGTGCGTTGAAGACCGGAATACCCATCGCGCTGCAGGCGTCGAGATCGACCTGGTTGGTTCCGACCGAGAAGCACCCGATCGCGACCAGTGAGCGAATTCCGTCGATGACATCGGCCGTGATCTGGGTTCTCGACCTGATCCCGAGCATCCGCACGCCTTTGAGGCGGCCTCGCAATTCGTCCGCATCGAGCGCCGTCGCGACGCGCTCGACCGAGTTGTATCCAGCAGATGCCAGTGTCTGGACCGCGCGCTCGGAGATTCCCTCGAGCAGAAGTATCCGGATGTCGCTCTTGGGCAGCGAATAGGGAAACGGTTCGGCGAGTGTGGGGTTCTTGGCCATCGGCAATCCCGGCGCAGCTTTGATGCGCCCGAATGCCTGTCGGCCGGGCCGGGGTCAATCGGCCACGAGCGCACAGAGCCGGATTTTGTAGGATCGTCCCAAATCCCGGGAGCTGCCCAAAACGAAACGAACCCGTTGCCGGCAGGCGTCTCCCCACCGCGTCGGGGAGGGAGGTGTGTGGCGGTGCGGCGGGAATCCGCCTGCCGGCAACGGGTTCTTGTGCCGCCCCTGTCCGGGGGCGACGAAAAAGTTGGGACGGCGGATCAGCGGGGTGTCACCGCCGTCCCCACGGATGCGCGCGTTGCCGCGACGCCCCGTTTTCGATCCTGTCGAGTGTGACGCCCCGATCGGCGTCACGTTGCACCACTCGGGTGCCCAAATCTGCGCTGGAGATCCGCCTCTGCGGTCCATGCGCCAGCGCCGTTCCGAAGGTCGCTGCCGCGACGGGAAGGAGGCCTCTCAGGGTGCTCGATCCCGTCGTCGATGTGACAATTCTGCGCCCGAACGTGTCTCAAAAAGGGCAGCGAAAGGGCCATTTCATGCCGCGCGGATCAACTCTTTCCGCAACAAAGCGCAATCTCCGTGGCGATACCGGGGCGGCCGACACCTCAAGTCGAGCGGCTGAACCGTGAGAGAACCTCGGTGTTCACGACATTGTCGCGATTGATTGCGCCGTCGAAGACGGAGAGCACATTGGCGACCGCCTGCGTCGCCATGCGATCGAATGCCTCGCGGGAAACGCCGGCCATGTGAGGCGCGACGATGACCCTGGGGCTCTTGAACAAGGGATGATCGGAAGGCGGCGGCTCCTGCGCGAAAACATCGAGGCCGGCGCCGGCCAATCGGCCTTCGCTCAGCGAAGCCTCCAGCGCGACTTCGTCGACGATGCCCCCGCGCGCGGTGTTGACGAGATAGGCGGTGGGCTTCATCAGCGCGAGCCGCGCCGCATCGATCAGGTTCGTTGTCTCCGACGTCTTGGGACAATGGACGGTCACGAAATCCGCCGTCGACAGCGCATCTTCGAGGCGGCTCACCGGACGTGCGCCGGCCGCTCGGATGGCTTCGGCGTCCACATAGGGATCGTAGACGTCGACCTCCATCTCGAACGCGAGAGCACGCTTGACGAGGCGCGTACCGATGCGCCCGAACCCGATCACCAGAACGCGCTTGCCTGTCAGATCGACAGGCTGGTCGCTCGAACGATCCCACCACCGGTTCTCCCGCACCATACGGTCGAGCGCCGCGCCACGCTTGGCCAGCATCAGCATGAAGAACATCGCCTGCTCGGCGACGGACGGCGAATTGGCGGTGCCCGTGGTCATCAGCGGGATTCCGGCGCGGGTCACGGCGGGTACATCGATCGCATCGTAACCGACCCCGATGCGGGCGATGACCGCGAGCGACCGCGCAGCGTCGAGCTCGGCCTGCCGGATCGGGGTCACGCCGAGGATCATCGCATCGACGCGCGGCCGTCCCGCCAGCAGCGCCTGGAACTCGGCGGGCTTTGTGTCGGGCGCGAACCCGACCGCCTCGACGTCCGGCCGCGCAGCCAACATCTCCCAGCCGGCCTTCGCCATGGTCTTCACGCAAAGAACGAGACGCTTGTTCTGTGTCATGCCCGCCGACCCATCGTGTGACGCATTTTGAGATATCCCCCGCCCCACGCGACGGCGTGGCTGCAATTGTTCGACCGCGAAACGGTAGCATTGCCGAAGCTCGCCGAGCCCGCCACCGGGCACAATGGAGGAATGCGAGGGCGGGCAGCAATCATTCTGGCGCCCCGGATCCGTTGCCCGGCTCGTATGGTCAACCAGCAGCTCATGCGCTTCGACGAGCGCGCAACCGCACTCGGGCACGAGACGGACGCGCTGGCCGTGGATGGATCGGCCTTCGTCGCCGGGGCGAACGACGTCGATGCCGGCGTTACCTTCTCGCGGCGACAAGTCCTCGGGAAGGTCGGTATCGGCCTCAACTGGTGAACCGCCATCACCAGTGAGCTCAAATTTCCCAGATCCGCTTGATCGTCTCGCAGAGCTTGGCGTG
This sequence comes from uncultured Hyphomicrobiaceae bacterium, assembly GCA_964389095.1. Classification (GTDB taxonomy): domain Bacteria; phylum Pseudomonadota; class Alphaproteobacteria; order Rhizobiales; family Hyphomicrobiaceae; genus JABFRJ01. The sequence goes on along the minus strand of CAYMEB010000082.1, from coordinate 265 downwards.
GCGGGCGTCTATGGCCTTCTGGTTCCACTTGCTGAACCGTCCCGTGGGGATCATGTCGGCGAGGGGGAGCAGCAGGCCATCCTCGGCCTGATGGGCGATGAACGCCTTGCGCTTCTCCGACCAGTCGGCATTGCCCTGCCCGGTGTTGAAGCTCTCCGGCACGACGAAGAGATTGCCGAGATAGCGCGCGAACTTGCCGTGCTCGGCCCCAAAGGTCTTGAGCCAGTCGCTCTGCGCGCGCGGATTGAGCGGCAGGACATGCTCG
>CAYMEB010000081.1:0-18266 GCA_964389095.1 uncultured Hyphomicrobiaceae bacterium | reverse complement strand
ATCGATGTCCCGAGCAATCCGATCGCGCAGCACAGATTCGATGCCCTTCCAGGCATAGACGCATCCGACAGCAGGCACGACCAGTTCCGGGTGGCCCGCTTCGGTCGCCGAAGGGATGTTTGGGGCAAGCGCGGCGCGCGAGGTGGAAGCAACCACCAAGAGCCGCGCCTTTCCGGCTTCGAGGCTCGGAACCAGAGTGCCGATCGAAGCGATCATCGCCTCGATGCGGCCTTCGCCCAGATCCTGAACGGCGGTTCCTGTCTGCGTGTAAGGAACGTACGCCATATCGAGCGCCTGGCCACGGCGGAACCGCTCGAAAACGAAACGGGGCAAACCCGGCGCGGCAGCCCAGTTGAGCTGGCCCGGGCGTGCGCGCGCCAGGGCAGCCAACTCGGCGATACTCGAACTGGCGATGTCCTTGTGAACCGCGATCGCGAACAGGACCTCCGATGTCGTCGTCACAGGCACGAGGTCGACGGCAGGGTCATAGGGCAGCTTGGGGTGAACCAGCGGGTTGAGGCTCACGGCCGTCGAAAAGGAAAACAGCAGCGCGTGATCATCACGGTTCTGAGCGAAGGTGCCCAGTGCGAGAAGTCCGTCCGCGCCCGGTCTGTTTTCGACGACGATCGGCTGCCCCCATTTCGGCGACAGCCGCTCCGCAAACAGGCGCGCGGTGAGGTCCGTCGCGGTTCCCGCCGCGACGGGCACGACCACTCGCACCGGCCGCGACGGCCATACCGTCTGCGCGCGAACGGACGTCGCACAGACGACGCCGCCGAGCGCCAGAACGCCACGACGCGTTATCCCCATGCCGTCCTCCCTCGAACCCCATGCCAGGCGGCAATCGAGCGGGCCGCCATGGCCGGTTGCAGATCACGTCGACTGCGCGAATAGCACCGTTCGCAAATCGCGATCTCTTGCCATGCCAACCACAAACCCCTAGGCTGGTCAAATGTGGACATTGTGTTCAGATTTGAACACATCTGGCGAAGGCGTAAAAACATGCTCGATCAGAGGCTCGCCACTCAATCGCGGGGCCGCGACCTGAGCGCCACCGAACAGGCGCTCGCGGCAGCATTGGAGGCGATATTTTCGACTGGCACACATGATTTCGACGCCGTTGCCGCAGCATTGCAAGACCGTGGCGTGGCTCGCCCCAGCGGCGGCGCCGGTGAATGGTCCCGCGACGTGCTGATGACAGAGCTGGTCGCGATCAATGCCTCGCTCGATGCAGCCTACACGGCCCGCGGAATCGGCGTCTGAGGCTCCGATGAACGACGCCGCCACGCCCGCCCTCGAGTTCTCCGCCGTAACACGCGCCTTTCCAGGGGATGGCGGACGCGAGGTCGTGGCCATTCGCGATGTCACCTTTTCGGTGAAGCCGAAAGAGTTCGTTGCCGTCGTCGGCCCCTCGGGCTGTGGCAAGAGTACGATCCTGAACCTCACCGCCGGCCTCGACCGGCCGTCAGCGGGTTGCGTCTGCGTCGCCGGTGAACCTGTCGTCGGCCCGAACAATCACGTCGGTTTCATGCTGCAGAAGGACCTGCTGCTGCCCTGGCGCACCATCGTGCACAACGTCGAGTTCGGCTTGGAAGCGCGCGACGTCTCCAAGGCTGAGCGACGCCAACGGGCTCTCGATGAGTTGGCGCGCTGCAAACTCTCCGACTTCGCCGATCACTATCCTCACCAACTGTCCGGCGGCATGAGGCAGCGTGCGGCGCTGGCGCGAACACTGGCCATCGAGCCAGACCTCATCCTCCTGGACGAGCCGTTCTCGGCCTTGGACGCCCAGACGAAAATGCTGCTGCAGAAGAGCTTCGGTCAAACCATCGCGGCTACCGGGACGACCACGGTGCTGATCACCCACGACCTGGCGGAGGCGGTGGCGATGGCCGATCGCATCATCGTTTTGTCGGAGCGCCCCGGCCGCGTCGTCGAAGAGATCACTGTCGACATCCCCGAGCGCGACAATCCCATCCACCGGCGCGCCCATCCGCGTACCGGTCCTTACATCGCCCGCCTGCTCGAGCTCATGCGGCTCGACGAGCGCGTCGCCTGAACCACATACACGCCAGGAGGAAAAGCCCATGAAGCGAGTGACCAGTGCGCTGTTCGGCGCAATCGCCCTGCTTGCCGCAACAGCGGCGAACGCGCAGCAGAAGATCACCTACCTCTTTCCGGCGCCGGATTTCCTGCCGGCCTTCTCGCCGTTCCAGATCGCGAAGGCTAAGGGCTATTACAAGGCCGAGGGCATTGACGTCGAGTTTCAAGTCGGCAAGGGCGGAGCAGACGTCGCCAAGCAGGTTGCCGTCGGCAACGCGGACATGGGCGGTGGCATCGGCGACACGCCACTGATCGTGCGTGCCAACGGGCTGCCGGTCAAAGGCGTCGCACTGCTGGGCGGGAAATCTCTGACCGCCGTCTATATACGCAAGGATGCCGGCGCAGCGAACGTCGCGGCGCTCAAGGGTAAGAAGATCGGCGTTCTCGCCTTCCAGGACACCACCTACTACAACCTGCTCGCGATGCTCGCGAGTGCGGGGCTGAAGAAAGAGGACGCCGATATCCAAGCCGTCGGCCCCGCCGGCATCGTCCAGCTGATGATCGCCAAGCAGCTCGACGCAATCTCGGGTGTCCCGGAGTGGGCCGCGGCCATCGAGGCTGCCGGCATCGCATTGGACCGCCATGCCGTCGATAGCGTGTTCCCCGCCATGGCGCAGGCGATCCTGGCCTCCGACAAGGCGATCGCAGAGAAGCCGGCGGCGGTCAAAGGCTTCGTACGGGCCACACTGAAAGGCGTTGCGGAGATCATGGCCAACCCCGAGCAGGCGTCCAAGGACTATGGCGCCGCCGTCCCGCAGCACGCGGGCAAGGAAAAGGCCATGGAGGCGATCATGCGCCGTTACGTGGAGCAGGTCTATTCGCCGGCCACCGACAGCAAGCTCGGCCAATTCAATGCCGCGCGGATGGCCGCCGTGCAGAAGTTCTATGTCGACAACAAGATCGTGGAGACCGCAGTGCCCGTCGCCGACACCTTCACCAACCAGTTCGTCGACTGAGCCGACGGCATGAAGATCAACACCACCCTCGCGAGCATAGCGGTCTTCGGACTGTTCCTGCTCGCGTGGGAATTCCTTCCGCCACTGTTCGGCGTCCCGAAGTTCATCATTCCGACAGCGTCCCAGACCTGGTCGGAGCTGGTCGCGATGGTTCAGCGCGACAATCTCTTCGCGCGTTTCGGCTCGACCCTGTCGATGACCGCACTGGGCTTCATGATCGGCTCGATGGCGGGAGCGGCGGGCGGTTACCTTCTGGGCATGTCGCCGTGCCTGGAGCGCGTCTTCTCGCCGTACCTGCTGGCACTTCAGATCGCCCCGAAGGTCGCCTTCGCACCGCTCTTCATCATGTGGTTCGGTTACAATTTCTGGCCCAAGCTGCTCGTCACGGTTCTGATCGTCTTCTTCCCGATCCTGGTCAACGTGCTGCAGGCGATGCGTACGGTGGACCGAGACCAGATCAATCTCGCCCGCGCCTATTCGATGTCGCGCTGGCAGATCTTCCGCAAGATCGAGTTTCCCGCATCGATGCCGGCCCTGATGGCGGGACTGCGGATCGGCGCGACCCTCGCGGTCATCGGCGTCACCGTCGGCGAGATGGTCGGGGGCAACTCCGGCCTGGGCTATCTCATCATCTTCGGGGAAGGACAGGCCAAGGCGACGATGGTCTTCAACGCCATCCTGCTCCTCACAGTGATCGGAATTCTTCTCTATGCCGCTGTCGCCGCAATCGAACGGCGGGTGCTGCACTACATCCCGCGTGCCGAACGCTGAACCATGAGAAAGGACATCGCCATGAATGACGGCCACACCGAGATCCCCGAGATCCGCCCCGAGCACGTAAAGATTCCCGAGGGACAGACTCTCGGGCAGTGGATCGACAGCCGCGTCGCACGCTATGCCACCCGACAGCCGGATTGGGACGCGCTGAAGTTCCAAGCCGACTACGACCCGAAGTACCGGCGCGCGCAACTGCGGTACATCGGGACCGGCGCGACCGGCGTCTCGGCCGACGACAACGCCATTCCGGCCGAGCACTTCACGCTGACGACCATGATCCTGCCAGCGGGCTGCGAGGGCCCGTCTCACATCCACACGGACGCCGAAGAGGTCTTCTTCATCCTCAAGGGCAACAAGATCCGGATCTTCATCGAGCATCTGGGCCAGCGTCATGAAACCGTCCTCTCCGAACGGGACTGCATCTCGGTTCCGCCGGGCGTCTATCGCGGTCTGACCAACGAGGGCATCGAAGAGGCTCTGATGTGCGTGATGATCGGCAATCCCAAGCCGGTGACACCGACTTATCCGTCGGACCACCCGCTGGCGAAGATCAAGCGCCCCAAGAAGTAAGACAATCCACGGGACGGCGCGGTGTTCGCCGTCCCGGTCCTCGCAGGTTCAACGAGGTTGCGCCATGGCCATCACAGCTACCGCAAACGATGCGGCCGAACGCATCGAGGCTCGGGTCAATCAAGGCCTGCTCGGCCGCTGGTACATCGCTGCGAAGTCGGTTCAGTTGAAAGCGAACGCTCCGCTGGGCGCCACCCTGCTCGGACGCAGGATCGTCCTTTGGCGCGACAAGTCCGGCACGGCGCACGCGCTGGAAGATTTCTGTCCCCATCGAGGGGCCCCGCTCAGCCGTGGCGAGGTGCACGAAGGGAACATCGCTTGCCGCTACCATGGGGTCGTCCTCGACGGGACAGGAACGATCCTGCGCGTCCCGGCCATGCCCGAGTGCGCGCTCGAGGGCCGTCGTGCTGTCGCCGCGTATTCGGTGACCGAGGCCGCCGATGCGATTTTCGTCTACGTGCCGAGCGCCGAACAGCCGGTCGCGCCGCCACTCGTGCTTCCGCCCGAACTCGTCTCCGAGGAATGGACCGGCTTCTGCTGCGCTTCGGCGTGGGACTGCAACTACCGCTACGCGCTCGACAACCTCGCCGACCCGATGCACGGCTGCTACCTGCACGCCAACTCCTTCACCCTGGCGTTCGGGTCAAAACAGGATCTGATGAAGCTCTCCAAAACACAGGAAGGCTTTCTCGTCAGCCGCGTCGCGCAGGCCGGGGAGAACTTCGACTGGACCGACATGGTCGTCCGCAACGATACCATGTACTGCAGGCTCGACATTCCATACCCCGCCCCGGCCGGCCCCGGCGGTCCGTTCCGTATCATCGGCTTCGTGACCCCGATTTCGGAAACCACGTGCAAGGTCTATTTCTGGCGCATGCGCAAGGTCCAGGGGATCGCCCGGGAGGCTTGGCGGTTCCTCTACCGCGCACATTTGGAGGCGCGGCATTGGAACGTCCTGGAACAGGACCGGGAAATGCTCGAGAACATGCCGCACGACGCGCGCAAGCGCGAAATGCTCTACCAACATGATGTCGGCGTCTCCCGCATCCGCACGATGCTGAAACAGGCCGCGCGCGATCAGCTCGCCGCGGAAGATGCGGCCCGGCTTCCCCCGGCAGCGGAGTAGGCGCGTGATCCGCCTCGACGGACACAAGATCGTCGTGACCGGAGCGGCGCGGGGCCTGGGCGCAGTGCTTTCGCGCGCGATTGCCGGCGCAGGGGCACACGTCGTCATGTCCGACATCCTCGAGGCTGAAGGCCGCGCACTCGCCGCAGAGATAATCGCGGCTGGACATTCAGCACGTTTCGCTACCTGCGACATCGCCGATCCCGCTGCAATCGAGCGCTTCGCGGGCGAGGTTCATGGCGAGGAAGCGGGCCTCGACGGCCTCGTCAATTGCGCCGCCATCGCCACAGGCATCGGCGGCAAGACGTTCGACGAGATCACCATCGAAACCTGGGATCGCGTGATGGACGTGAATGTGCGCGGCACGTGGCTGGTCACACGCGCCTTCGCGCCCATGCTCGGGGTCTCCGGGCGCGGCCGCATCGTCAACATCGCCTCCGATACCGCCCTCTGGGGCGCGCCGCGACTGCTCGCCTATACCGCGAGCAAAGGAGCCGTGATCGCAATGACCCGCTCGCTCGCGCGCGAGCTGGGTCCCAAGGGTGTCGGCGTCACGTGTGTCGCGCCGGGCATTCTGAAAACCTGGTCGACGGAGTACGTTCCCCGCGAGCGTCATGCCCTCTATGAGACTGGCCGCGCGGTTCCAGGCCCGCAGCAGCCCGAAGACATCTGCGACACGGTGGCATTCCTGCTCTCGCCGGGCGCATTGACGCTCACGGGGCAGGTGCTTCCGGCGGACAACGGGTTCGTGTTCACATGAGCTCCATCCGCAGCCTCACTGTTCCTGGTTTCTCCGGTCTGATGAAGGACGGTGACGAACGCCGTGCGATCGTCTTCCTCCACGGGATCGGCGGCAACGCGGCGACGTTCGTGCCCCTATTCGAGGCCTGGACGGGAGGTCAGCGTCTCGTGGCTTGGGACGCACCGGGTTACGGCGGCACAGCCTCCTTGAGTGAGCCGTGGCCGGCGGCCCGCGACTACGCCGCGCGCCTGAACGCATTGCGCATCGCGTTGGGTGCACCCGTGATCGACGTGGTTGGTCAGTCGCTCGGCTGCCTGATTGCAGGCGCCTATGCGCGTCATTGGCCACAACATGTGCGCCGGATCGCGCTCATGGCGCCGGCGCTCGGGAACCGCGTCCTGCTCGGCTCGCCGCTTCCGGACGCCGTGAAAGCACGGATCGACGACATCGTTGCCCTGGGTCCCACCGCCTTCGCGGAACGACGCGCGCCGCGACTGGTGCATCGCGCCGAGGACCGCAAACCTGTGGTGGCGATCGTCAGGCGCGCCATGGCTGCGCTCGAACCCGGCAGCTATGGCCAAGCCTGTCGCATGCTTGCAAGCGGTGATCTGCTCGACGAGGCGCGACATGTCCAGGCCCGCGCACTCGTGCTCAACGGTGCGGACGACGTCGTGACGCCCGTCGCGAACGCGGAGAGCCTCGCAGCGGCATTCTCAGCGCGGACGCCCACGTTGTGCATCGTAATCGCGGACGCGGGCCACGCGGTCTCAATCGAGCACCCGGATCTCGTCGCCGGCCATCTCCGCGCGTTTCTGCAGGGACCGGAATGAGCGACTATTCCGTTCCGCCGGTCGTTCGCGCCTTCAAGTTGCTGCGGCATATCGCAGCCGGCGACAGCGTATCGAACATGAGCAGGACCGCTCGCGCCATCGGGATCTCCCGCACGACACTCATCCGGCTCGTGGCAACGCTGGAAGCCGAACAGATGATCGAGCGGGAGGGTGATACCGGGGGCTACAAACTCGGTATCGGCCTTGCCGGCCTTGCGGGTCAGACGCTCGCCTCCAGGGACATCGTGCGCGCCGGCGATCCGGTTCTCCAGTCCCTCACCGATGAATTGAGCCTTTCCAGTCACCTGGGCGTACTTTACGGTCGCGACGTGTTGTACGTCGCGCGGCGGACGCCAAATGTTCATCTCGTCAGCAATGTCGGGATCGGGAGCCGTCTGCCTGCCCACGCGACCACGATCGGCCGGATCATCCTCGCATTCATGCCGCGAGACGAGGTACGGATGCTTTTCAGCGGCGTAAAGTTGAAAGCGGCCACAGAGAAGACGGCAACGACACTCGCTGCACTCATGGCGCAGATCGAGGCCGATCACTCCGCAGGCCTCGCGTGGAGCGACAGCAACTTCGAGGCCGGGATCTCCTCGGTCGCTGCGCCGGTTTTCGACCTGACGGGGCGGGTGGTGGGCGCCCTGAACGTCACCGGCCCCAACGCCGCCTTCCGGCGCGGCGCCGCAATCCGCCGAGGGATCGGCGCAGCCGTGGCCGCAGCCGCAGCGGACATCTCCCAGAGATTGGGCCATGTGGCAACATCAGCAGGCAGCTCTGCCAACGACGAACAGCAACGGAGGGAGCGATGAGAACGACCGACGCCGATGTGGGCGTCGACACGCTGCGCGGCATCGTCATGCGCGCGCCGGGAGTCGAGGCGACGAAGCAGTTCTACATCGAGAACTGGGGATTGACGATCGCGGCCGAGAGCAACGGAACCGTCTACTTCAGAGGTAGTGGACCCGAACCTTTCATCTATGGCCTGCGGGAAGATCCCACCTACGGGATCGACTACGTCAACTTCGGAGTATCGAGCCGCGACCGCGTCGATGCGCTGCACGCGAAGTTGCGTTCAGGCGGCGTCGCCGTTCTGTCGGAACCCGCCAGCGTTGCGACGCCCGGCGGCGGATATGGTTTCATGGCGCTCGACCCGGACAACCGGCGCCTCCGCTTCGTCGCAGACGTCGCCGCGAACCGCGACACCGGCGACCAGACGGGGAAACCCCGCAAGGCATCGCATGTGGTCCTGAACACTGCCGACATGGAACGGCTGCAAGCGTTCTTCGAGATGCACCTCGGATTTCGGACCTCGGATTATTCGGCGAACCAGATGGTGTTCCTGCGCTGCGCATCGGATCACCATGCGATCGCCCTTAACCGCTCGCAGTATCCGAGCGTCAATCACGTGGCCTTCGAGATGCCTTCCATCGACAGCTTCATGCGCGGTATCGGGCGCATGCGCGTCAAAGGACAATCTCCGGCCTGGGGACCTGGCCGCCATGGCCCGGGGAACAATCCATTTGCCTACTTCGTCTCTCCGTCCGGCTTCGTGATCGAGTTCACTTCCGAGGTGCAGCAGATCGACGAAGCCACGCACGAGCCAAAAGTGTGGCCCCGCGACGTGCCCGAAGCGATGGACCAGTGGATGACCGCCGGGCCGCCGACACCGGCGATGCGGACGGTGATGCAAGGGCGTCCCGACCCGGGTTTCCCGCGATGAGGAGCATCCCGGTGTCTTACGCCCTTAGTACTCGGCGGCCCGCGGCGGCCCGCACGCCCGCAGTAGCGCGGAGGACTTCATGAATCTCGGTCTCGACGGCGCCGTCGGGGTCGTGACCGGCGCATCATCGGGAATTGGATTGGCCACGGCTGAGATTCTGCTGGCAGAAGGCGCTCGCGTCGCGATCTGCGGCCGCGACGAAGTGAGGCTCGCCAGCGCGCGCGCCGGACTCGCGGCCTCCCCCGATCGCCTGCTCGCCGTGCGATGCGATGTGCTCGATCAGACCCAGTGCGCGACGTTTGCCGACAAGGTACGGGCATGGGGCGGCGGGCGCATCGACCTCCTCGTCAACAATGCCGGACAAGGCCGGCAGTCGACCTTCGAGAGCACGAACGATGCCGCATGGCGGGAAGAACTCGAACTCAAGTTCTTCTCGCAGATCTATCCGATCCGCGCCTTCAAGCCCGCGCTGCTTTCGAGCCCGGCACCCGCCATCGTGATCGTAAACTCCCTTCTGGCGGTTCAACCGGAGCCTCATATGGTCGCGACCTCGGCCGCGCGTGCGGGCGTGCAGAGCCTCGTGCGGTCTCTGGCCGGCGAGTTCGCACCCGCGATCCGCGTCAACGCAATCCTACTGGGCCTCGTGGACAGCGGCCAGTGGCGCCGGCGCTTCGACGCCCGCGAGGACAAGGCGGTCGATCGCGATCGCTGGTACGGCGATCTCGCACGAAAGAAAGGCATTCCGCTCGGCCGTCTCGGTAAGCCGGACGAAGCCGCACGTACGATTGTTTTCCTCGGCTCGCGAGCCGCCAGCTATGTCACGGGCGCGAGCCTCGACGTTTCCGGCGGACTGTCGCGCCATATCTGAGATGCACATGTCCAGCTCCCCACCATCGATCACCGTCGCCGACGCCCTCGTCGGCGGACTTGCCGGAATGGGCGTCACGACCGTCTTCGGCGTGATCTCGATCCACAACATGCCCATCCTCGACGCGATAGCCCGCCAAGGCCGGCTCCGCTTCGTGGCGGCACGCGGCGAAGCCGGCGCGTTCAACATGGCCGACGCCTATGCGCGGGTTTCACGCTCGCTCGGGGTCGTCGTGACGAGCACCGGTACAGCCGCGGGCAACGCCGCCGGCGCCTCGGTCGAGGCACTCAGCGCGTGCTCTCCGGTGCTGCACATCACGTCGACGGTCGACCGCAAGTTCGCGGACCGCGACAGAGCTGCAATTCACGATGTGCCGCGCCAGCCGGACATGCTGCGCGCAATCTCCAAGGCGTATTTCAGGGTCTGGGACGGGGCCAGTGCGCTGGGCACGATCAAGGCCGCTATCCGCACGGCGCTTTCGGCACCGGCGGGGCCGGTCGCACTCGAGATACCCGTCGATGCGCAACGCGACCCCTGCCAGCCGATGCTCTCGTTCGCGCCGCCGACGATCGCCAGGGTGGAACCGGCCGCGGCCCACATCGCCGTTCTGGCTGGGAAGCTCGCATCGGCCAAGCGGCCGCTGCTCTGGCTTGGGGGCGGCGCACGCGGTGCGATCAGCGCGGCCACGGCCCTCGCCGACCGGGGCGTCGGCATCGTGACCTCGACGAACGGCAGGGCGATCGTTCCGGAATCGCATCCCGGTAGCCTCGGAGCATTCAACATGACGCCCGAGGCTTCGCGGCTCTACGCGCAGGCCGATTTCATGCTGGTAGTCGGCTCACGTCTGCGCGGCAACGAGACGCGGAACAACGCCATGCCGCTGCCACGGCCGCTCTTCCAAGTCGATGCCGACGCCTCGCAGTCATGCCGCAACTACACCGTCGATTTCTTCGTTCACGGCGATGCCGCCCGCGTGCTCGACGGGATCGTGGCCGCACTGCCGCCAACATGGCGGATCGATCCGCAATGGCAGTATGACATCGCCGTGGCCCGCGCGAAGAGCGAAGGCGCGCTGCGCCAGACGCTCGGGCCCTATCAGGTGATCGCGGAAGCCCTGCTGCAACGGGTAGGGCCAGGGAGACACCCCTGGGTGCGCGACGTGACCATCATGAATTCGACGATCGGCAATCGTTACGTCCATATCGCGGCCCCTCACCTGGGCGTTCACGCGCTCGGCGGGGGCATCGGCCAAGGCGTGCCGATGGCGATCGGAGCGGCGCTGGCCGGCGAAAGGGCCAAGGCGATCGCCCTGATTGGAGACGGCGGGACACAGCTGTGCCTCGGTGAACTGGCGACCGCAGCGGACGAGAACGCCGAAGTCGTGTTCGTCCTGATGAACGATGCCGCCTATGGGGTCATCCAGAACATTCAGGACGCACAGTACGAGCAGCGGCGGCACTATTCCAAACTGCTGACGCCGGACTTCGCAGCGGTTGCAAGCGCGGTCGGCATGCGCCACAGGCGGATCGGGCGGGTCGAGGAGTTCGCCGATGCGCTCGACGCCGCAATCGGAGAGCGTGGGCCATCGATCGTCGAGGTCGATATGACGGCGATCGGAACATTTGCCCAGCCGTTCGGCGGTCCCCCAGCCGGTGCAGCGGGAGGGGCGCGATGAGCCTCGGCGCGTTCCACGAAGTTCCGCATCCGGCCGACGCTCCGCCTGGAGTGAACGCCGCTTTGCGCGAGGACGGCGCATGAGCGAAGTTCCTCTTCCCGATGGCCGCCTGTATATCGGCGGCGAGTGGGTCTACGGCGGCGGCGCGGAGATCACCTCGATCTTTCCGGCGGACGGCAGCGTCAATCGAGTCTTCAAGGGCGCTTCACGCGAGGATGTCGAACGCGCCGTCGAAACGGGGGCTGATGCGGTGTCCCGCTCTTCCTGGCGCAATCTGAAGCCGCACGAGCGCGCGAGCGTCCTGCACCGCATATCAGCCGGCATCTCGGGCAGCGTCGACCGCATCGCCTATATCCAGACGCGCGATACCGGGAAGACGCTGACCGAGACGCGTGCGCTTGCGCTCAGCGCGGCAGGTACATTCCGTTACGTTGCGGCTGCGCTCGAAACACTTGAGGAAGCGCTGACGCCTTCGCGGGGCGATTATCTCACGCTCAGCATCCACGAGCCGATCGGCGTGGTCGGCGCGATCACGCCATGGAACTCTCCCATCGCCAGCGACGCGCAGAAAGTAGCTCCGGCGCTCGCGGCTGGAAACGCCGTCGTTCTGAAGCCCGCGTCGTGGAGCCCGCTGGTCGCGCTCGAGCTCGCACGCATCATCGAGGCCGCAGGGTTGCCGAAAGGCCTCTTCTCCGTGGTGCCGGGCGCCGGCAGCCTGGTCGGAGACACTCTGGTCCGCCACCGACAGGTCGGCAAGGTCGCATTCACCGGCGGCACCGAGGTCGGCCGCGGCATCGCGCGCCTGGCTGCCGACAAGCTGATGCCGGTGTCGCTCGAACTGGGCGGCAAATCCCCGACCATCGTGTTCGCGGACTGCGACATCGATCTGACGATAGTCGGCATTCTGTTCGGAATCTTCTCCTCCACCGGGCAGTCGTGCATCGCCGGCTCACGACTGTTCGTCGCACGCGCGATCTATCCCACCTTCGTCGACCGCCTTCGCCGGGCGACGGAAGGCCTCGTGGTGGGCCATCCCCTCGACCCCGAAACGCAGATCGCGCCGCTCGTTCGCGCGGCACATCGCGATGCCGTGGAGGCGCACGTCGACACGGCACGTTCCGACGGAGGCCGCATACTGACGGGGGGATGCCGGCCCGCAGGCGCCGAGTTCGACAAGGGATCGTACTATCTGCCCACCATCGTGGAGGGGCTGGCGAACTCGGCGCGCCTGTGCCGGGACGAGGTGTTCGGACCGGTGCTAGCCGTCCTGCCGTTCGACGGCGAAAGCGACCTCGTGACTCAGGCCAACGGCAGCGTCTATGGGCTGGCGGCAGGCCCTTGGACCCGGGATTTCACGAAGGCATGGCGGATCGCCCGCGCATTGGAAGCCGGCACCGTGTGGATCAACACTTACAAGCAGTTCTCCATCGCAACACCGTTCGGTGGGCTGAAGAGCAGCGGGGTCGGCCGCGAAAAGGGCCGCGACGGCATCAGAGCCTACCAGAACCAGAAGGCCATCTACGTCGATCTTTCCAACCAGCCACATCCGTGGGCGGCTGCGGCCGTCACCGGCAGCGCTGGACCGTCGTGATGTCGAGAACGCTGGACGCCAAGACGATCGTTGCCGCCGCGACGCAGCCGCTGGTGGTGGGAGAAACGGTGGATCTGACCGGGCTCGAAATCAGGGAGCCGCTCGATCTGAGGCGGCGCATCATCGGCAACGTCGACTTCTCCGGCTCGCGATTCCTCGCGCCGCTGGAAGCCGCAGGTGCGACGTTCGAAGGTCTGGCCTGGTTTCGCGGCTGCGAATTCCGTGCGCACGCCAGTTTCGCCGACTGCGTCTTCGAGAACGATCTGAGGCTCGACGACGCTCGGGTCACCGGCAAGCTCGACATCGGCGGGTCGGAGTTGCGCGGCATCGGCTGCTTCGATCGCGGCCATTTCGCCGGGCCAGCGCGCTTCGATCGCGCCAGAATACTGGGCAATCTCTCCCTCTCTGGTTCGCGTTTCGGCGGAACCTTGTCGTTTCGCGAGGTCGAATGCCTGGGCGGTCTCTGGCTCGATGGTGCGCGAATGGACGGCGGGGCCGATTTCGGCGCCAGCGAAGTCCACGGCCGCACCTGGCTCGGAACGAACGCGAGCCGGGAGCCGACCAAGGCTCTGATTTCCTACGGATACGTCTATACACGCGCGGGATAGCGCGCGCACAGCGAGGGCGCGCGACCACCCGAATACACTCTCAGCCGCCCGCCTTCTTGTTGCCGGAGCCGGGCGCGGTGCCCATCAGCTTGGAAATGATCGTCAGCATGATCTCGTCGGCGCCACCACCGATGGAGCCGAGGCGGGTGTCCCGATAGGCCCGCGAGACGCGGGTCTCGTTCATGAAGCCCATGCCACCCCAATACTGCAGGCAGCCGTCGGTGACCTCCCGGCCCAGACGGCCCGACTTCAACTTGACCATGGACGCCAGCTTGGTCACGTCCTGGCCTCGGATGTAGAGATCACAGGCGCGATAGACCAGGGCGCGCAGCATCTCGACCTCGGTCGCGAGTTCCGCGAGGCGGAAGTGAACGACCTGATTGTCGAGGATCGGCTTGCCGAAGGCGATGCGGTTGCGCGTGTACTCGATCGTTTCCTCGATGATGCGCTCAAAGCCGATGAGCCCGCGAGCGCCGGCCCACAGCCGCTCTTCCTGAAACTGCAGCATCTGATAGGTGAAGCCCTTACCCTCGTCGCCGATGCGATAGCGCTGAGGCACGCGCACGTCGTCGAAATGAATCTGCGCGGTGTCCGAGGAATGCATGCCGAGCTTGTCCAGCTTGCGGGCGATCGAGATGCCCTTGGTCTTCATCGGCACGCAGATCAGAGTCTTGTTGCGATGGGGCTCCGCGTCCGACGTGTTGGCGAGAAGGCACATCCAGTCGGCCTGTGTGCCGTTGGTGGTCCACATCTTGCCGCCGTTGATGACGTAGTCGGCGCCGTCCTTGCGAGCGGTGGTCTTCACCGAAGCCACGTCGGAGCCGGCACCTACCTCGGAGACACCGAGGCAGGCGACGAAATCACCGCTGATCGAGGGCGCGAGAAACTCGCGGCAGACCTCGTCGGAGCCGAAGCGGGCGAGCGCCGGTGTCGCCATGTCGGTCTGCACGCCGATCGCCATCGGCACGCCACCGCAATTGACGTGACCGAGTTCCTCCGCCATCACGACAGAATAGGAATAGTCGAGGCCTGCACCGCCCCATTTCTCGGGCTTGGTCAGGCCGAGGAAGCCCTGATCGCCCATCTTCTTGAAGAGCTCGTGGGCCGGGAAAATTCCGTCCTTCTCCCATTGGTCGACGTAGGGATTGATCTCGGCGGCGATGAATTTCTGCAGGCTGCGGCGAAGCTGGTCGTGCTCGGGTGTGAACTGCATGAAGCCTCCGGTTCGGGCTTTCGTCGCCAAAGCCGCAGTGGACTAGCAATGTGCCTGCACACGCACAGATCGGCGGCTTACCGCCATGGTGCGCGCAAGTTCAGCCATAGGATGTGGGCATCGGACCGACAACCAACGAGAAGTTCGCGCAGCCGCGGAATCAACCCATAGTTGGAGACGGCCGACTTGGCACGCGCGGCGCGGGCTTCGCGCCACCGCTTACATGCGGCCGACGCCGAACGTGCTCGGCTTCAATGGCCTGACCTCGGCCTCGCGGCAGATCGAAAGGCAGAAGGCCAGGACCTTGCGCGTATCGCGCGGGTCGATGAGGCCGTCGTCCCACAGCCGCGCGGTGGCATAGAGCGCCTGGCTCTCGCCTTCCATGCGCTTGATGATGCCAGCTTCCATCTTGTCGAGGAGCGCGCGGTCGACCAGCTTGCCTTCGCGGCGGGACTTCTCCTCGGTGACGATCGACATCACCTTGGCGGCCTGCTCGCCGCCCATCACGGCGACGCGGTTGTTGGGCCAGGCGAAGATGAAGCGGGGATCGTAGGCGCGCCCGCACATGCCGTAGTTGCCGGCGCCGAAGCTCGCACCGATGTGCAGGGTGATCTGCGGCACGGTGGCGTTTGCGACGGCCTGGATCATCTTCGAGCCGTGCTTGATGATGCCGGCCTGCTCCGCTTCGCGGCCGACCATGTAGCCGGTGGTGTTCTGAAGATAAATGATCGGCATGTTCGCCTGGCAGCACAGCTGGATGAACTGGGCCGCTTTGGTGGCGCCCTGCGCATCGATGGGGCCGTTGTTGCCGATCAGGCCGACCGCCTCGCCTTCGATATCTGCGTGGCCACAGACGGTGTGAACGCCATAGAGGGCCTTGAAATCCAGGAAATCGCTGCCGTCGACGAGGCGGGCGATCACCTCCCTCACGTCGTAAGGCTTGCGGTAATCGGCCGGCACGACACCGAGGATGTCCTCGACCGGATACAGCGGCTCCTTGAAAGCGCGGCGTTGGCGCGCGGGCAACTGAGCATTCCATGGCAGCTTGGCCATGACTTCCCGGGCGAGCCTGATGCCGTCGGCGTCGTCCTCGGCGAGATACTCGCCGAGGCCGGAAACGGTCGCGTGCATCTCAGCGCCGCCCAGTTCCTCGTCGGTGGCGATTTCGCCCGTAGCGGCCCTCAGAAGCGGGGGGCCGGCCAGGAAGACCTTGGCCTTGCCCTTCACGACGATGCAGTAATCCGACAAGCCCGGAAGATAAGCGCCGCCGGCCGTCGACGAACCGTGCACCACGGTGACCTGGGGAATGCCCTTAGCCGACATCCGCGCCTGATTGGCGAAGCCGCGGCCACCCTCGACGAAGATCTCGGCCTGATAGAGTAGGTTCGCGCCGCCGGACTCGACGAGCCGTACGACCGGCAGCTTGTTCTCCATCGCGATCTGCTGGACGCGAAGGTTCTTGCGCAACCCCATGGGCGCGGTCGTCCCGCCCTTGATGCCGCTGTCGCTCGCCGTCACCAGACAGCGGATGCCCGACACATAACCGATGCCGGCGATGCCGCCGCCGCCCTGGATGCCGTCGCCGCCGTCGTCGTCATGCATCTTGAAGCCGGCCAACGTCGACAACTCCAGCCAGGGCGCACCACGATCGAGAAGCAGCGCTACGCGTTCGCGCGGGAGCAATTGCCCGCGCTTGCGGAACTGCTCACGTTTGGCGTTGGACAGATCGCGGACCTTGCCTTCCAGCGCGCGGAACTCCTCCACCAGGCGGAGCATGTCCGTCTGGTTCTTGCGGAATGCTTCCGACTTGGAGTCGATGTGGCTTTCGATGACCGGCATGGCAACTCGGGCTGGCAGTGGGCGCTGATGTCGTGACGGCGGTATGCGCTTCTCTCATCCGTGCTGTGGGCTGCAGGGCCTGCGCTCTGAACGACACTGGAGAAATCTATGCTCCTCGCTTTGATCAGAGCGGGCGGTCCGGCCCAGTGTGCCGCGCGAACACGAAAGGGACCTCAGGATCATCACACTAGGTTTCGCGCAGCACTTTCGGTGTCTGATAGAGATGAAATCCCTGGAACTCGGGAGCAGCCTCTGCGCGCTTGGGGAGCGGGCGGCTGATCTTCGCATTCGGCGCCGCGCCGTCCACGCGCACGGTCGTTCCAGAAATGAAGGCCGCGGCCTCCGAGAGCAGGAAGACGATGACCGACGACACCTCGGCCTCGGTGCCCAGTCTCCCCAGCGGATTGAACTGCTTGAGCAGACGGATCCGTGGCTGCATCTCCGCGGGATACTGATCCATCCCCGACGACGCGATCCAGCCGGGCGCCACCGCGTTCACACGCACGTTCGAGATCGCCCACTCGGACGCAGCCGTTTCGGTGAAGTTGACCATGCCCGCGCGCGCCGCACCGGAATGGCCCATCATCGGCATGCCCATCCAGTTGTCGGCCGTAATGTTCACGATCGAGCCGCCGTGCGCCTTCATCCATTGCGTGTAGCACTCGCGCGCCATCAGAAAGCCGCCGGTCAAGTTGTTCCTGACCACGGCATCCCAGCCTTTCGCGCTGATCGACTCCAGCGGCGCATTGAACTGGCCACCAGCATTGTTCACCAGGCCATCGATCCGGCCGAAGCGGGCCAGCACCGAGCGAACAGTCTCCGCGACAGCGGCTTCCTCGCGGATATCACACGAGAAGCCGTCCGCTTCGCCGCCCACGTCGGCGATCTCGGACTTGACGGCATCGAGCTTTTCACGCTTGCGCCCGATCAGCGCGACTTTGGCGCCGAGCGAGGCCAGCTCATGCGCCGTGCAACGCCCGATGCCACTTCCACCGCCAGTCACGACGACGACCTTGCCGGCGAAACTGCCGGCTCTGAAAATGGAAGCGTAGCCCTTGCGTGCCGTCACGTGTCACTCCGTTCCCCGCGCCCGAGCTCCGAAAATGCTGCGGGCCCGGGCGATTGTCGCCCAGGCCCGCCCTTGACGCAATGGTCAGACCGGATACGCCGCCTCAGGCGGCCGCCTGTTGCGGCTTGGCGCCGTACATCGCCTCGATTTCCTTGGCGTACTTCTTGTTCACGAAGGCACGCTTCAGCTTCATCGTCGGCGTCAACTCCTCGTCCTCCGCCGTGAGCTGCGTCTCGATCAGGTAGAATTTCTTGATCGTCTCGACGCGGGCGAAGTTCGCGTTGACCTTTTCGATCTCCGACCAGATGAGATCCTGCACCTCGCGGGCGCGGCACAGTGAGACGTAGTTCGTGAAGGGGATATTGCGGTCCTGCGCGAACTTCTCGACGTTCTCGAGGTCGATCATCACCAGACAGGTCAGGAACGGCCGCTTGTCGCCGATGACGACGGCATCCGAGATGTAGGGCGAGAACTTGAGCTGGTTCTCGATCTCGGACGGCGTGATGTTCTTGCCGCCGGCGGTGATGATGATGTCCTTGAGGCGGTCGGAAATCTTGAAATAGCCGTCGGCAT
>CAYMEB010000080.1:0-18368 GCA_964389095.1 uncultured Hyphomicrobiaceae bacterium | reverse complement strand
ACGAAGGAAGAGGGCGGCCGTCACACGCCGTTCTTCACGAACTAGCGTCCGCAGTTCTACTGCCGCACGGCGGACGTGACGGGCACTGTGAAGCTGCCGGAGGGCACCGAGATGGTGATGCCGGGCGACAACGTGTCGGTCGACATCGAGCTGGTGCAGCCGATCGCGATGGAAGAGAAGGTCCGCTTCGCCATCCGCGAAGGCGGCCGCACCGTCGGCGCCGGCGTCGTCACCAAGATCGTGGAGTAACCCGGCCAGGGCCGGATCCCGAAAGGCGATCCGGCCCTTCACGTCGGCTGCGCTCAGGACAACGCCGTGCGTTCGGTTTTCCGCGCACGGCGTTTCTTCTTTGGTTTCACTCGCCTTCTGCGCCGCGGCCGCTCTGGCCTCGTCTCATGCAGGCATCATCGCCACTTACCCACCCCACGGATCAGCCCAATGACCACGCAAAAGCTCCTGCTCCTGCCCGGCGACGGCATCGGCCCCGAGGTGATGACCGAGGTCGAGCGCATCGTCGCCTTCTTCAACAAGAAGGGCCGCGTGAAGTTCGAGACCGAGACCGCCCTCGTCGGCGGCGCCGCGATCGACGCACACGGCTTTCCCGTGACCGACGAGACGGTCGCCAAGGCGCAGAAGGCCGACGCGGTCCTGTTCGGCGCGGTCGGTGGCCCCAAGTGGGACAAGGTCCCCTACGACCGTCGGCCCGAGGGCGGCCTGCTGCGCCTGCGCAAGGATCTGGACCTTTTCGCCAATCTGCGTCCGGCGATCTGCTTCCCCGCGCTCGCGGAGGCCTCGTCGCTGAAGCGCGAGCTGGTTGAAGGCCTCGACATCCTCATCCTGCGTGAATTGACCGGCGGAACCTACTTCGGTGAACCCAAGGAGATCGTCACGCTCGAGAACGGCCAGAAGCGCGCCGTCGATACCACGGTCTACACGACCGGCGAGATCGAGCGCATCGCCCGTGTCGCCTTCGACCTCGCCCGCAAGCGTCGCAACCTCGTTCACTCGGCCGAGAAGCGCAACGTGATGCGGACCGGCGTGCTGTGGAACCAGGTCGTTTCGGCCGTCCACGAGCGCGAGGCGAAGGACGTCAAGCTCGAGCACATCCTGGCCGACGCCTGCGCCATGCAGCTCGTGCGCAATCCCAAGCAGTTCGACGTCATCGTCTGCGACAACCTCTTCGGCGACATACTTTCAGACGAAGCGGCAATGTTGACGGGGTCGATCGGCATGTTGCCGTCGGCATCGCTCGGCGCCCCCGATCCCAAGACCGGCAAGCGCAAGGCCCTTTACGAGCCCGTCCACGGCTCGGCGCCCGACATCGCCGGCAAGGGCCTCGCCAATCCGATCGCGGCCATCGCCAGCTACGGGATGGCGCTGCGCTACTCCTGCGACATGCCGAAGGAAGCCGACCTGATCGACAAGGCGATTGCCGCGACCCTCGCACGCGGGCTGCGCACGGGCGACATCATGCAGCCCAACATGCGCAAGGTGGGAACCTCCGAGATGGGCGCAGCAATCCTGGAGGAGGTCCAGCGGCTGGCGGTCTGAGACGCCAGCTCCAGCCGTACCGCGGCTGCGGCGCGGTCCTGTGCCATCAGCGGGCTGGCGCGCGCCGCGCGCTCGGCCACTGTCGGCGATTGCCAGGCGAGGTTCTCGCACCGGGGCCGCGCTACACGGCGCCGAAGCCCTGGAACATCGAGACATGGGCGACAGTGCGGCGGCTCGTCGCCACCCCGACCGTACGTCGAAAGTGTTTGGCCCCGACGCGAACGCAGGCTCGTGCTTCGGCTGCGTTGCTCGACCGCCCGTTCCGGCGCGGCACTGCTTCGCGAGGCAATCGCCCCCGGCGGGGCCGATCGCCGGCAGGTATGCCGCTTGTTCGAGCGCGAGGGTTGTCATGGGCAGAAGGCTTGCCGAGAGGTCCCGGCCTGTGCGGCCGGAGGCTATCCCCGCGGAGACGATGATGGACGCGCACCCACCTGCGTCGCCGGGCGCTCGTGTCGAGCCCGTCGCCATCCATTTCCCGCCCGGGCCCGATCCGGGGCGGCGTCCTGAAGCGCGCCTCCGACAGGTTGAGGCGTGCCCCACACAGGGGTGCCTGTTCATCGCGTTCCACAGCGCGAAATTGCCGGAGTTCGCTGCACGGCCGGTTTCAAGCCGACCGAACCGTCTCGCGCCCGAGACCCATTCCCTGGCCTCCCTTGAACCAGCCGGAGGCGCGCAGCCACGCCGAACGAACCGTCCGGACCAGCCCTCGCCGGGTTCCGCCAGAGGCCTCGAACCCGGGCCGCCGCCCCCGCACGGCGGAGACGGCCAGCGGCCGAAGGTTTTCGTTTGCCGCCCAGCCGATGGTTCTGCTAGACGATCCGTGCGCCCGCGGTTCCAACTTCCCTCTCCGGCCCGAATATCGACAGGTGGCCGGGACCGTTGGTGTGCGACAATTTCAATGCAGTCCGCATGGACCCGCGTCGTCGGTACGGAGCGTAGCGCAGCCTGGTTAGCGCACCAGTCTGGGGGACTGGGGGTCGGGAGTTCAAATCTCCCCGCTCCGACCAATGAAATCAAAGGCTTATGTCGGATTTGACCGAAATTAGTCTCAGAATAGTCTCTGAAATCCGACGCGTCGGATCGGTGCGTTCTGGCCGAATGACCACGCGAGGTGGGCCGGACTCTGAGCGCCGATGAACTGAAGAAGGCGTGCGAACTGCTCGGGGCTGCACTTGTGGTCGTAGCGCAGGAAATTGGAGCGCACGCCAAGTGAGCCGAGAACCTAGGAGGCATGGGGATCGGCTGCCGCCGACTTATTGTTTCGTCGGCGACGACTATGCTGCATCCCAACAGCGGCCATCGGCGCCCCTGAAGTCGGCGACGTCGTAAGCGCCGCCGACGACGTCCGGAATCGGAGGTAGCGCATCAGACTCGGAGCGAAGGCGGTTGGTCCCACTCGCCCTTCAGGGTCTAGCAGCGACACGCTGCAATTCCTCGCGCATCCGCCACCGTCTGAGTTGTTGCACTCTTTCGAGATGTCACCTGTTGGCAGGCCAGCTTGACAACTTCCGGGTTCCTTCGAGTTCATGGAGAAATCGACGGGGAGTGGACGATGATCGGCAGCTCAGGTTCGACTGGGGGCACCACATGCGCATGCGTTGAAGCTGCGCCGAACAAGGCTATTAGGTCGTTCTACTCTGCCACCGTGGTCGACTTCCTCTCTGACAACCCTAGCGCGATCGTCGGTCAGCTCGCCAGCCGTCACGTCGCCTTCCATGCCGCCGCCGAGGCTGAACAGCTTCGCGCCTGGGAACGCCAAATCGAGTTGCTCAGGACGGCCCTTATCGCGGTGGGCGAGGGCACAAGCGGATGGTCCATACTCCTCGAGTGTCCGCTCCTTCGCCTTGGCCGGCGGCTCGATACAGTGATCCTGGCGTCGGGGATGGTGATCGTTATCGAGTTCAAGATCGGCGCCAAAGCTTACGACACGGCGGCGAGGGAGCAGGTGTCGCGCTATGCTCAATGCCTCCGGGATTTTCACGAGGCATCACAGTCGCGACTCGTTGTCCCCATGTTGTGCGCAGAGAACGCTCCGTCGGCCGCGACGAGCGCCGACGTGGTCCTGTGCAATGGTCAAATGCTGGGCGAGGCCTTGGCCACGATCGCACGGGATGGTGGTACCGTACAGGTACCGCTGGACCCGATCTCTTTCGATCTTTCGCCTTATCGTCCCACGCCGACGATCGTCGAGGCGGCACAGGCCCTCTATGCTGGCCACCAGATCGTGGACATAGGCCGTGGCGACGCGACCGATGCCGAGCTTCAAGCCGCGGCTGAAACACTCCAGGCGGTTGTCGAGGAGGCTGAGCGCGCGAGGAAGAAGGTCATATGCTTTGTCACTGGAGCGCCCGGCGCAGGCAAGACCCTCCTCGGCTTGGACCTCGCACTCAAGAGCAGATCCGGCGATAGGCCGGCAGCACTCCTGTCCGGGAATCGGCCCCTGGTGCACGTCTTGACTACCGCGCTGGCAGCAGACCACGCGAGTCGAACGGCGGCGTCCATAGCTGACGCGAAGTATCAGGCCGACGCCGCCATCCAGAACCTCCTCGGCTATCTGAAGGAGCACACCGATGGCGCCGCGCCACCCGAACATGTGATCGTCTTCGATGAGGCGCAGCGCGCCTGGGATGAGGAGGTCGGTCAGGAACTGATGGGCCGGCCGAACTCGGAGCCGGAGCTTTTTCTCAACATACTGGACCGCTTGGATTGGAGCTGCCTGATCTGCCTCGTCGGCCCTGGTCAGGAAATCAATCGTGGCGAAGGGGGCTTGCCGCTGTGGGGACAAGCCTTGTCGCGTGCTGCGGCGTCCGGGCGCAGATGGGAAGTTATCGCTGCCCCTCCAGCGATCATCGGTGGTCCGGAAGTGACAGGCCCTGGACTGCAGGACGGCGACCAAGTACTCAACTTGTCAGTCCGGCCCGACCCTCGGCTCCATTTGGCCAACTCGATCCGCGCCTTCCGCAACCCACTTCGAAGCCAATGGGTGCCCGCGCTGCTTGGGGGTGACATCGATGCCGCTCGCCAACTCGCATCGAAGGTGGACGAACCTCCAGCCTACCTGACACGTGACCTCAAACAGGCGAAGTCATGGCTCCGAAAACATCGCAGCGGGGGCCGATCTGTCGGACTGCTTGCCAGCTCCGGCGCCGTGCGACTCGTCGGCGACGGCATTCCACCGGCGCCCAGGTCGAACGAACTGGCGTCGATCGGACACTGGTTTCTGAAGCCCTATATCGACTTCCGCAGTGCTGGGGCGCTCGAGGTGCCGATGAGCGAGTTCGGGTGCCAGGGCCTCGAACTTGACTTCGTCGGCCTCTGTTGGGGCGGAGATCTCATCTGGCGCGAGGTTGGATGGGTACCGCGTATGATGCGTGCGCCACGCTGGCAGATCATCCGTGAGGAAGAGAAGAAGCGGTTCCGGCTGAACGCCTACCGTGTTCTGCTGACACGCGCGAGGGCGGGAGTCGTAATATTTGTGCCGCCCGGCAGCCACGATGATCCGACGCGTCCGCCAGCCGAGGCGGACGATGTTGTCAAAGTCTTACAGAAAGCCGGATGTAGGATGTTGGGGCCGACCGAATGAAGAAGAGCGGGGGAAACGCACGTGGTTGAATCGATCGGGCGCACCGTCAGACTGTTTCTCGTAGACGGGACGCCCACCGGCGTCGTCACGGCCGAGATCATGAATTGGACTGGTCACGTATTGGTCGCTCCACGCTCGCGCATCGGCGAGGCCTTGAAGCGCGAAGAAGCGTCGCGAACCGGTGTCTAATGCCTTGTCGGTGATGATCCAGAACAACCGAGCAAGTCGCTCGTATATGTCGGCGAAGCGGACAGCGTCGCCGACCGCATTCGGGCGCATGTCCGCGATGAAAGCAAGGACTTCTGGACCCGCGCGTGCTTCATTACCTCGAAGGACACGAACCTGACGAAAGCGCACGCCCGCTACATCGAGTACCGGGTGATCGAGCTTGCGAGATCGGCAGACCGCGCGAACCTGGCGAACGGGAACGAACCTGCTGTGAAGTCGTTGCCGGAAAGCGATATCGCCGACATGGAATTCTTCCTGGCGCAAGTACAGGTCGTTCTTCCAGTAGTTGGACTGGACTTCTTGCGACAGAGTCCCTCGCCAATCACGCCGTCGTCTCGGCAGCCATCAAGTAATGCAGCAGCGGGGCCGGTCCGCCTGCAGCTCAAGAGTGATGCTCATGGAATAGAGGCGCACGCTTTTGAAGCCGACGGGGAGATTACCGTACTCAAGGGATCAGGCGCGACGGTGAAAGAGGACTATGTTGCCAACACGTACGCAGTATTGAGGAAGCAGCTGATCGATGAAGGACGCCTCCGGTTGGCGCCAGCTCATGACAGGTACGAGTTCACGGAAGATGTCGTATTCAATAGTCCGAGCGCCGCGGCCGCAGTAATCTTCAATCGCAATACGAACGGTAGGACAGCGTGGCGGGTTACTGGCACCGGGGTCACTTTGAAGGAATGGCAGGATGCGCAGGTGATTATGTCGGATGACAATTGATACGCGCGAAGATGCCGAACTTGCCCTCCAGTCGGCGTGAGATTGACGTGAAACTGCGCAGATGCTGGTCGATCCCAGAAGCGGTCCTCACCTCAACCGCGATCGGCGATGCGGATGCCATCGCCGGCCACGTCCGCTGATTGAGGTAGGCTGCGCCCGTACGGTTGACCCACTGACGCTGGCACAGCTATCGTCCTAAGTGGACAAGGGAGAGAGGCAATGGCGGTCCGCCTCGTCGTCGCCGTCACAGATGGCGACTGGTACGAACATCTGAGGCGGATAACTGACCTCACTGAGGTCAACTTCTGGTCACCCTCGCCTGCAACCTTTCAGGCCCTCGCGCCAGGCGAGCTATTCCTCTTCAAGCTGCACGCCCCGAAAAACGTCATCGTCGGTGGGGGAATCTACGCGCATTCCAACGCGCTGCCTTGTTCGCTCGCATGGGAAACCTTTGGACAAGCTAATGGTGCAACTTCTCTGGCGCAGATGCGTACCCGCATTGCCAGGTATCGCGACGTAGCTCCTGGCGACCGTAGCGACTTCGTTATAGGCTGCCGCATCCTCACCCAGCCCTTCTTCCTTGTGGAGAAGGACTGGATACCGGTTCCCGCCAGCTGGTCGCCAAACATCGTGAGGTTCAAGGGGTACTCAACCGACGAGCAGGACGGACGGCAACTATGGGATGCGGTCCAGGCAGCCACGCGTGGTGCCATGATGGCCGCCGCGGAGGCGCAGGCGAGATATGGCGAGCCCACGATTATTCGGCCGCGGCTCGGCCAAGGCGCCTTTCGCGTTCTCGTCACCGACAGCTACCATCGACGGTGCGCCATATCGGGCGAAAAAACGCTACCAGCACTCGATGCGGCTCACATCAGGCCGTTTGCAGATGGCGGTTTGCATGAAGCGTCCAACGGTATCTTGATGCGCCGCGACATCCACAGCCTGTTCGATGCCGGTTACGTCACGATCACACCCGGTTACAAGTTTGAGGTTAGCCGGCGCATTCGGGAAGAGTTCGAAAATGGTCGGCACTATTACGCGTTACATGGGCAACCGATGCGTGAGCCAGATGACCCAAAAAGGCTGCCAGATAAATCTGCGCTTTCATGGCACAACGAGAACCTGTTCCGAGCTTGACCGCGCATGGTGATCTACAAAATCACGTATCCTAATGGGAAGATATACATCGGGCAGGACCGCACCGACAGCATCAACTACTTTGGCAGCGCTGATAGCGAACTCATTGACAAGGACTTCACGCCAGAACAGCGGCTGGATTTCACCATCCGGAAGGAGATCGTCTGGCAGTCTTCGACCGCGACCCGAGCAGAAATCAATGCAAAGGAGGTCGAGCTGATCCTCGAGTTTCGCGCCAACGATCCCGCGATCGGGTATAATCGCTGGCCAAAGTTCAAAATGGCGGTCGCGGGCTGATGCACACGGCCCTGGCGTGACATCGACGCGGGTATACTCTGCCCAGCGAGGCCGGTCCGACGGCTGACGCTCCACTCGGCGCGACATCGATCGCCAAGTCCACACTCGATGAACATCCCGACCGGGGCAGGCTGGTCAGAACGCAAACATCAACTGCTCACCAGCGTGGTAAGGGCGATTGACGGGGCCCAGCCACGGCGCGCGCTCGTGATGCTCAGCCAACGTGAGCCGCGACGCGATCCTCTGGTCGACGCTGAAGGTCCGCCGGACGAGGTGCGGGCAGTTACATTCCTGACTGCGATGCAAGAGTACGATGTGATCCGGCAATCGACGAGACCGGTCGAGGAGTTTGCGGATCGCGGCCAGCGCCTGCAGATTGGAGAGGTGGCCGTGGCCGCTCATGATGCGCCGCTTCAAGACCCAAGGGCGCCCGCTCTCGACCTGCATCCGGCGGTCGTAGTTGCTCTCCAACGCAATGGTGTCCAAGTCTCGAAATCGCTCGAAGAAGTGGTTCGGCACGTGACCGAGGTCCGTCGCATAGCCGATGCGACAGCCGAAGCCGTCAATCACGAAGCCGTGCGAACCCGAGCGATCATGGGCGAAGGGAACGGGGTCGCAAACCAAACCGTCGATCGGCGAAAACGTATCGCCGCGGAATGGCCGAACGAGAGAAACGACGCCGGGAGCCTTGGCCGCCAGGAAATCGACCTGATTTTCGTGACAATAGATCGGGGAGCCCAGGCGCAGAAGCGTGGCGATCCAGCTCGACGAGAAGTGGTCCCCATCGAGGTGCGTGAGGCAGAGGGCGGAAATATCGCCAAGGCGCACCCCCGTGCCGTCGAGCCGTTTGGCGAGCGTGCGCGGCCCGATGCCTGCGTCGATCAGCAAGACGCCGCTTGGTGAGCGAACGATAGACGCGTTTCCGGCAGATCCGCTGGCAAGGACGCAGAGTTGCAGTGTCATGGGTTAGCCGAGCGGAGGCCTCACCGGCCGCTTCTAACTTGCGGTTCCATTACGCTCCACATGCGGTCCCACTGCATACCGGGTTCCAACGCCGAGGCAAGTGTCCCGTCAAAAGCAAAGCCCGGAGCGAGGGATCGGCTCCGGGCTGCCAAGGTGATACGCACCTGTACTGACGCTTCGGGATGGGGGAGGGGGATCCCGAAACGCGACGCTCGTACTGACGCAGCACCTCACTACGCATTTACGCTACGCAACTGAAGGTTATCTTGGCGCCTGCAGCGGGCGAGGCGGTTGACCCAGTTCAAACCGAGCCAGCCTGTGGAAAACCTGTGCATCGCAGAGCTGTGAGCCGAAGCCGCGGGCAGGGTAGAGTGAGCGACCAAAGAGTGTCGGGTAGGGGAGCATGGCGGCAAGATCGAAACTGACGGTCGAGAGTCTGACGAAGCTCGGGGCGAAGCGGCTGGCCGAGATCCTGATCTACGAGGCCGGACGCAGCCGCCAGCTCAAGCAGGCGGTGCACATGGCGCTCGCCGCTGAGACCGGATCTTCCGAGCTGGCTCACCAGGTGCGCAAGCGAATCGCGACGCTTGCCCGCTCGGAGGCGTTCGTGCACTCGGAGAAGGCAAAAGAGCTGAGGTCCGAGCTCGAGCAGCTGAAGGTCGCCATCGTCGACACGATCGGCGCCAGCAACCCGAAGCTCGCGGCCGAGCTGCTCTGGCAATTCCTCGATCTTCATGCCTCGATATTCCAGCGTCTCGACGACAGCAGCGGGCGTGTCGGCGCGCTGTTCCGGGACGCCTGTACGGACCTCGGCGCCCTCCTCAAGCGCGCCAAGGCCAAGCCCGCCGAGCTGGCGCCCCTGGTGCTGAGGCGGATCACCGACAACGGCTACGGCATCTACGACGGCCTGGTGTTCGGGCTCAGCGATGCGCTCGGACGCGAGGGACGAAAAGAGCTGCGCGCCCTGCTCGAGCAGCGGCGCGGGGAGCACATGGTCTCCGAGAAGAGGGCGGCGGTGCGCCCCGGCCACTTCGACTACACGCTGAGCGGCCTGCTGACGGCGCTGCGGGACATCGCCGATTGCGAGAACGATGCCGATGCGTTCCTTGAGACCTATGAGGGGTTCGATCTCACGAACCCGGCCTACGCGACCGAGATCGCGCAGCGGCTGGTGCGCGCCGGCCGGGCGAAGGAGGCGCTCGGCTTTCTCGACCGCGGAGCACCGTCGGAGCGCAACCGGAACTTCAAGGAGATCGAGTGGAGCGACGCGCGCATCGCCGCCCTCGATGCCCTCGGCCGGAAGGACGAGGCGCAGGCGCTGCGGCTGTCGCTGTTCGAGCGGCACCTGAGCGCACGCCATCTCAAGGCCTACCTGAAGCAGCTCCAGGACTTCGACGATGTCGAGGCCGAGAGCGCCGCCCTCGATCGGGTGGAGCGCGCCGGCAACGTGCATGCCGCGCTGGCCTTCCTGATCAACTGGCCGGCGCTCGATCGGACGGCGCGCCTGGTCGATAGCCGCGTCGCCGAGATCGACGGCGATCTCTACGAGCTGCTCGATCCGGCGGCATCGGTGCTCGAGGGCAAGCATCCGCTGGCGTCGGTGCTGCTGCGCCGGCGCCTGATCGATGTCACCCTGCAGAAGGCGAAGTCGACCCGCTACCGCCACGCCGTCCGGCACGTGCGCGAGATCCAGAGCCAGCAGTCCGACATCACCGACTATGGTCGGCACGAGAGCCACGCCGACTTCATGGCGCGGCTGAAGCGAGAGCATCCGCGCAAGTCCGGGTTCTGGTCGCTGATGGCGGCGTGACTACGGATGAGACAACGCACGCTCACGGTATGCAGAGGCATCGCCTGCGATGAAAACCGCGCGAATGACGGTTGACCCATGAGTCAGCACGACAAAGCCGAGGCCGATGACGGTGCCCATCTCGAAGCTGCGCTCGGCTACCTGAAGCGCGGCTGGGCGGTGGTGGCGGCAGGGGAGAGAACCAAGCGTCCGATCGTGCCGTGGCAGGCCTACCAGCACCGGATGCCGGGCGAGGCCGAGGTGACGGCCTGGTTCGAGCGCTGGCCGAGGGCCAATCTTGCCGTCATCACCGGGGCCGTCTCGGGGATCGTCGTGGTCGACGTCGATCCGAAGAACGGCGGTGACCGGTCGCTGGCCGAGCTCGAGGCGCGGCACGGGGCCCTGCCGGCGACGATCGAGTCGCTCACCGGGGGCGGCGGCCGACACGTCTATTTCGCGCATCCGGGCCGCGAGGTCCGCAACCGTGTTGGCCTCGCGCCCGGCATCGATCTCCGCGGCGACGGCGGCTGCATCATCGTGCCGCCGTCGGTGCATCCTTCCGGAAAGCGCTATCGCTGGAAGGCGGGCCATGCCCCGGGACAGGTCGACCTCGCGGCACTGCCGGTGTGGCTCGAGCAGCCGCGCTTCTCCGGTGACGGGCCGAAGGGACATTCCACCGCCTACTGGCGTGAGCTCGTGCATGAGGGCGTGAAGGAAGGCCAGCGCAATTCGACGATCGCCTCGTTCGCCGGGCATCTCTTGTGGCATGGTGTCGATCCCGACGTGGTGATCGAGCTGATGCTCGCCTGGAACCGCGTGCGCTGCCGGCCGCCGCTCGACGACGAGGAAGTCATTCGCACGGTGCAGTCGATCGAGCGCACCCATGGCCGGACGGCGTGAGCGCCGGCTCCCCTCTCCGGTCGAGCCCCGATAGGTCGCGAAACGGCGATTGTGCGACACTTGCCGAACGGCTCTGTTGAGCCATTCCCCGCCGGTTCGACCACGACGAGGAGGAACGCCGCGGTGCCGACGACGACCGTGACAGTCAACGATCGCATGCAGCGGAACTACCGCTACCAGCGCACGGCGCCGATCGGACGGAACTTCGATCGCGAGTTCCGTCCGGAGCTGACACCTGCGGAGATGCTGCGGCTCGGCGTGTTCGGCGGCAAGTATATGACGGACTGCACCGGCGAGTTCCCCGCGAGCTGGTTCCGTGGCGCCAAGCTGTCGGCGGGCGGATCCGATCCGGCGCTCAACTGGTTCGGCGTCGATGCCAGCCAGCCGCTGTCGGAATGGCGCCGCAAAGGCTGGATCCACCCGGATGATCCGCGCGGATGGTTCCAGTGGTACTGCCGCTACACCATGGGCCGGCGGTTGGAGCAAGAGGATCAGCGGCAGATCAAGCGCTGGAAGGCGATGCGGCGCCACGTGCGGCAGATCGAGATGAACTGCACGCCGGGCGACATGTGGTGCCGGCGGCGCCAGCGGCAGGCCCTACTGCATTGGGCCTACGACAGCCGCAAGCTCTAGCGGCAGGTCGCAACGGATGTCGCCAGCACGAAGCCGGCAGCGTGTGCGCCCGCGCAGCAGTCATGCCATTCGCATCGCATCACGCCACAGAACCCTCGAATGTCAAGGCCGCCTCCCCTCCTGGTGCATTCTGGATTTGCCCTCCTCTTTTTCCAATCGCATCTCTATCTGAGTGTTCTTCAATGCATATTTTCATCTGTGTATTCATATATGGAGTGAATTCCGCCCGTGGAATTCCAGCCTTCCGCCGATGGAATTCTTGATTTCCGCCGGTGGAAATCAGGATTTCCTCACCTTCCTCCTGACGACGAAGTTGATGGTGTAGAAGTTGGTCTTGCCCTGCCCGCGCCGCGTGATCTCGATGAGCGAGGCCTCCTCGAGCTCCTTGATGAACCGATTCACGCTGGCGACGCCCATGCCCATGTCGGCGGCCAGCCGCCCCTGGCCCGGAAAACAGAGATCGTTGTGCCACGCGTAGCTCAACAGGAGCGCATAGGCGGTCTTGGCGCCGACCGACAGGCGGGCATCGCGCAGGATGAAGTTCGGGACCTGGGTGAAGCCGTGCAGCGCGATGGGATCGGCGCTGTTGATGCGCATGTTGCGCTCGATCGCCTCGAGCTTGGCGCCGATGTGCTCCATGGCAGCAGTATAGCGTGCCGGAGTTCCCTACCCGGCTCGTTATGCACAGGGCCTCACGATGCCGGCGGATGATCGGAATGGGCAGCCTCATCCTGTGCGGCCTTGAACGGATCGCTCTGGCCGAGCAGCGGCGCCAGCATGCGCTGCATGGCACCGAGCAGCGTGTGGGTCTCGCGGTAGCGGGTCGACAGCTCCTTGATCTGCTCGTCCTTGGCGGCGAGCTGGCCCTTGAGCAGGACGATGACGTCGTCCTTCTCCTCGATGCGTTTTTCGAGCTGGGAGACAAAGCCGGCCGTGTCGGACCGTGTCTCGAGGGTTTCTTTCATGGTTCTCGCCTCGGACACGGCCGGCAACGGCAGGCCATGGCGCGCTGCGTCATCGGCTTCAATGCTGGGATTGCCGGGCGTTTCGGACCGCGTCAAGGCGGGCTGTGGCGCGCCGCGACTGGCCCGTTGCGCTTGCCATTGCCTGAGATCGCCGATCGCTTTCGGTAATGAGGCGGGCGCCACGAACCACTGCGGCCCGGAGGGGCCCGGCACCTTGACGGCATCGAGCATGCCGGTCTCGCAGTAGCGCACGACCTGGCGGCGGGAACGAGGAACCCCGGCGGCGACAAGGGCGCGCTCGACCTCGTCGATGGCAAGCGTATGGCGGACCTCGTCGGCGTCGGGCTGCGGCATGGTGTGGCCGGCTGTGTCGGACATGGTCGCAGTGTAGCAAGTCGAACGCGTCCTTGCCGTTGGTTATCCCCATGACGGGCTTGCTCACATCCGCGGGCGGCTTCGCTGGTCCCGACGATGCAAACCGTGATCGGCTATACTGTCGGGCATGGTGGATGGTGGGGGCATGCGGCTTTCCAAATCGACGTTCATGGCCTGGCAGCAGTGCCCGCACAGCGCGTGGTATCGGGTCAACGACCGCGCGCTGTTCGACACCTTCGTCGATCCCGGCACCAAGGTGCTGCTCGCCGTCGGCAACGAGATCGATGAGCTGGCCCGGCAGGCGTTTGCGGGCTGCCTGCTGCTCGGGCGGGGGCAGGCCCCAGCTACCCGGGCGGCGATAGCGCGGCGCGAGCCCGTGATCTTCCAGGCCGAATTCGTCACCGACCGGCTCGTCGTGCTCTGCGACATCCTCGTCTGGAACGCGCAAGCCGAGGCCTATGACCTGATCGAGGTCAAATCGTCGACGTCATCCTCGAGGCGGCGCGACGAGGAATATGCATGCGATCTTGCCTTCCAGGAGCATGTGCTGAAGGCCTGCGGCGTGCCGATTGCCGGCACCTACCTGATGCGGCTCAATTCGGACTACGTGCGGCGCGGCCCGATCGACATCGAGCAACTGTTTGCGCGCACCGATTTCGGTGATGCTGTCGCCACCGTGCGAGCGGACATTCCGTTGCTGGTCGACGCGGCCTGGCGGTGGATCAATATCAAGGCGCCGCCGAAAGGACCGTGCCCGTGCCCGCGGCGCTCGCGCGGAAACCATTGCGAGATGTTCGCGCACATCAATCCGGGCGTCCCGGACTGCAGCGTGCACGACATCGCCCGCATCAACGGGAAGAAATTGGAGGCACTGATCGACGCCGGCATTCTCCGCGTCGAAGACGTGCCCGACGACTTCGCGCTCTCCGACAAGCAGGTGACGCAGGTGCGGCTCGCCAAGACCGGCATGTCAGAGATCGATCGCGCTGGCATATCGGCGTTCATGGACGACATTATGCTGCCCGCGGCGTTCCTCGATTTCGAGACGCACAATCCGGCGCTGCCGCGCTTCGACGGCTATCGGCCCTATCAGCAGATCCCGTTCCAGTTCTCGCTGCATGTGATGGAGCAGTGGGGCGCTGAGCCGACTCACCATGAATTCCTGCACCTGTCGGACAGCGAGCCCGATCACCTGTTCATGGATGCTCTGCGGAAGACGATGCCGAGGAACGGCGCGGTGATCGTCTGGAACAAGACGTTCGAGCGATCCCGCCTTGCCGAGATTGCGGCTCGCCATCCCGAGTACCATTCGTTTGTCGATGACGTGGCGTCCCGGCTGGTCGATCTCGCCGAGATCTTCGCGCATCAGCTCTACGCGCATCCGGATTTTTGCGGCAGCTATTCCGTGAAGGCTGTGCTGCCGGTGCTGGTGCCGGAACTTTCCTATGATCGCCTCGCGATCCGCGATGGCGCCGTCGCCCAGATCGAATGGAACAAGATCGTCACCGGCGCCTACGATGGTGCGAGGGCGGCCGAGACCGCCGCGGCGTTGCGCGCCTACTGCAAGCTCGACACGTTCGCCATGGTCGAGATCGCCCGGGTTCTCAAAGCGCTCGGATGAGATGCGGTTCGATCGTGCCTTCTCGAATGAGAACCCTGGTCCATGACCGTCCATGTCATGGCGTGACGGCGGCCGTCGCGGTCGAGCCCGCCGTGTCGAGCTCCTGCGCGCCATGACCGGCCGTGTCATCAAGAGCCCGCACATGAAAAGAGCCCCGGGCGATGCCGGGGCTCGTGCCGTCGAGCTGTTCAATTTGATCGCTCAGGCCTCATGCCTCCCGGGCGCGATCGGGGCGTAGTCGAAGATGGGCTCTTCCAAGGAACGAGATCGACCCCAATTCAGAATATGGCCGGTGAGCAGGGCCGCAAGGATGACAATGAGCAGGATATCGAGCGTGCGATCGAGACGAGATTTCATGACGACGACTCCGGTGATGATCATCTCAAGTGCCAATCAGGAACTCGTCGAGCGAGCGGCCCCGCTCGAGCTTGTCGCGCAACCACGGCGGCTGCTTGCCGCGACCCGACCAGACATTCTCGGGCATCTCGGGATCCCGATATTTGACCGCGGCGACGGCGGCCGCGCGCTTCTTCTTCGGCACCAGATCGTCGGAGGTGAAGCCGAGAACGGCGACCTTCTGCTTCAACTCCTCGAGCGCCTCGTGCCGGCGCTTGGCGATGAGCGCGCCGATCTCGCGATGCAGCGTGCGCAGCTGATCGAAGGGCAGGTTGACGTAGTCGTCCATGCTGGTTCTCCTGTCAGGTGACCTTGTGCTTCAGTCCACCGGAGGCCGGGAAACCGACGATGGTGGAGCGCTGGCGGGAGCACAGTCCGCAGCTGGCGCAGGTGATGCCCGGATGGGTGTTGATCGGGCAGATGACGACGGTGCGGCCTTTCGGTGTGCGCACGTTCTCGATTGCGCCGGCCGGCACGACCACCGTGACGGGCGCGATCCTGAGATCGGCCAGCGCATCTGCGTGCCCGAGCGAGTTGGCGCTGAGGTTGACGGTGAAGCCGTTGCTGTTGGCCTCGGCGATGACCTGCCGATTTGCGAGATTGTCGAGCACGTCGTAGTGCGTGAAGGTGAAGCCGCGCCGACCGCTGTTGGCCTCGACGATGGCGCGAAGCGCGCTGGCGTCGATGGTGGTCTTGTTGTTGGACGGCAGGTCGCCGGCGACGTTGTGCCGCCACATCGATCCCGGCGGCAGGCTGCGGATCAGATAGAGCAGCTCGTCGAAACCGTAGACGCGGATGTTGCCGTTCTGGAACGCGCCGCCGGCAGGCGTGCGATCGAGCAGCGTCCACACATAGCCGCCGAGTGCGCCGTGCTCGGCATAGCAGAGACCGGACAAGGGATCGTCACAACCCTTGCGGAAGGGGCAGGCGAGTGGGCAGGTGACGCGCGGGCTCGTCGTCACCATGATAGGTCCGGTGATCGGATTTTCGGATCGGCGCGTGATGAGGAATTTGTCCATGCCCATCGAGATGGGCGGGCGTGCCAGACGTGCCAGATGCGCGAAATGCAGCGACCGGGCGCTGACGAGAGCGGCATGGCGCGAGGTGGAGCAAGATCACGATCGCGTGATGATCAACGCGCGCGAAAGATTTTTCGTGCGTATGCGAGAACCATTGGCTCGCACAACCGGGCGGGCGTCGCAGCTAGGCCGAATTGGGTGTCCAGCGCCGCCGCGGCGCGGGAGCATCCGGCTTCGGTATGACATGCGAAAGCGCGGCGAAGAGGCCGATGCTGGCTCCGGTCTCGATCATCAGGGCGAACAGGATCACCAGCGCGATACGCACCTGCCTCGGATCGATGACGCCGAACGACTTCGATTGGCCGGGCGGAATGATGCCCTGGCCTCCGTTCGACTGGCTGACGCTAGACGGTGTCTCGCTGCCGCTATCGCCGAGATCGACCGCATTGACCGGCCGGGACGCTCGATCCAGCGTTGACCGGCTGATCGACCGACACCGTCTGAGGCACAAGCTCAGGCCGTGCTGGAGGGAATGCGGTGAGGGGGCGTGGCAACGAGGTCGCTTGAGCCCACAGTATATCCTTGCAGATTTAACGTGGTGCGTTTAATTTGCGAGGATGCTGAATCGCCGCATCGAAGCCCAGATCCGTGCCGACCTCGAAGACCAAGCGGCCGTCGCGCTGCTCGGTCCGCGCCAGGTCGGGAAGACGACGCTGGCTCTGGCGATTGCCGAGGCCGGCCCATCGGTCTACCTCGACCTTGAGGATCCTGCTGATAGAGACAAGCTGGCAGATCCGGCGCTCTATCTCTCCGCACACGAGGACAAGCTCGTCATCATCGACGAGATCCAGAATGCGCCCGAGCTTTTCAGCACGTTGCGAGGGTTGATCGACAAAGGGCGCCGCAAGGGCCGCAAGACGGGTCGCTTCCTGCTGCTTGGATCAGCGTCGATCGAGCTTCTACGGCAATCCTCGGAGAGCCTCGCCGGTCGCATCGCTTATCGCGAACTGCATCCGCTGAACGTCACCGAGGTCGGGCCGGACAAACTGGACGCCTTGTGGTTGCGCGGCGGGTTCCCGCAGAGCTTCCTCGCACGCGGTGACGCGCGAAGCCTCGATTGGCGGCGGGATTTCCTGCGGACCTATCTGACGCGGGATATCCCATTGCTCGAGCCTCGCATCCCGGCGGAGACGTTGCGACGGCTCTGGACCATGCTGGCACACAATCAGGGCACGCCACTCAATGCTTCCCGGCTGGCAACGAGCCTCAGCGTCAGTGCGCCCACAGTCGCGCGCTACATCGATCTACTTGTCGATCTCCTGCTGGTGCGCCGGCTGATACCGTTCCATGCCAACCTCGGCAAGAGACTTGTCAAGGCGCCGAAGACTTACGTGCGCGACAGCGGTGTTCTGCATGCCTTGCTGGCCATCCCGACGAAGTCTCAGTTGCTCGATCACCCGATCGTGGGGTCGAGCTGGGAGGGGTACGTGATCGAGACGCTCATCTCCTGCGCGCCGCCTTGGACGTCGGCTTTCTACTATCGAACCTCGGCCGGCGCCGAGATTGATCTGCTGCTCGAATTGCCGGGCTCGAGGCTATGGGCTATCGAGGTCAAGCGCAGTCTGTCGCCAAAGGTCGAGCGCGGCTTCCACAGTGCCTGTGATGATGTGAAGCCGGAGCGCCGGCTGGTGGTCTATGCGGGCAGCGAGCGTGTGCCGCTGCCGCATGATGTCGAGGCGATCGGGCTTGCTACGCTCACTCAGAAGCTCGCGGACATGGCCTGATCCAGATCCTCCGGCGCCCCGGATACTTGGCCGCGGGACGAGCACGATGATCTCGACGCTGATGTTTTACATACTATGTCCAAGAAGGCCCAACAAATGGGAACAAAGAGAGAAAGTATGTAAAACAAAATTGCCATTTTTCCTCTATAAATCAATATCTTATGCAGTTTCAATTTCATTCTGGGGGACTGGGGGTCGTGGGTTCAAATCCCGCCGCTCCGACCAATTAAATCAGGAACTTAGGTAAGTCTCCAAAACTCCAAAAGTCTTCGGGAGCACATCGGGAGCACAAAAATTGCGCCTCGTGATGGCGCCGTGCGAGGCTTTACGCCCTATAACCCAGCTCCTTCAGAGTAACCATCCGGTGAGCGCCGCAGGTGGCCCGGTATTCAGGCGGCCTTGCTGAC
>CAYMEB010000079.1:0-18483 GCA_964389095.1 uncultured Hyphomicrobiaceae bacterium | reverse complement strand
GGCACAGCGCCGGCACTTACCGGACGTCCGACGGCCGCGGCGGCGGCTCGACAGGCGGACAGCGCTTCGCACCGCTGAACAGCTGGCCTGACAATGCGAACCTCGACAAGGCCCGCCGCCTCCTTTGGCCGATCAAGAAGAAGTACGGCAACAAGATCTCCTGGGCGGATCTCATGCTGCTCGCGGGCAACTGCGCGATCGAGTCGATGGGCGGCAAGACCTTCGGCTTCGGCGGCGGGCGCGCCGACACCTGGGAACCATCCGAGGATATCTACTGGGGCAACGAAACCACTTGGCTCGGTGACAATCGATACTCGGGTGACCG
The DNA here is from genome assembly GCA_964389095.1 of uncultured Hyphomicrobiaceae bacterium. GTDB lineage: Bacteria > Pseudomonadota > Alphaproteobacteria > Rhizobiales > Hyphomicrobiaceae > JABFRJ01. Next base: position 18,158 of record CAYMEB010000079.1, on the reverse strand, counting down.
CCAACTTGCCGGCCCTCTCGCCGCGGTGCAGATGGGTCTCATCTACGTCAATCCGGAAGGCCCCAACGGGAAGCCCGATCCTGTCGCGTCCGGGCGCGACATCCGCGAAACCTTCGGTCGCATGGCCATGAACGACGAGGAGACAGTCGCCCTCGTTGCCGGAGGACACACGTTCGGCAAGGCTCACGGAGCCGGTGATGCCGGCAAGTACGTCGGACGTGAGCCCGAAGGCGCGGGCATCGACGAGCAGGGACTCGGGTGGCGCAACACGCACGGCAGCGGCAGCGGCGTTCACACCATCACCAGCGGCATCGAGGGCGCCTGGAAGCCCAATCCCACCAAGTGGGACATGGGCTACTTCGACATGCTGTTCGGCTACGATTGGGAACTCGTGAAGGGGCCGGGCGGGGCGAACCAGTGGCTCGCCAAGGACGTCAAGCCCGAGCACATGATCCCCGACGCCCATGACCCGTCGAAAAAGCATCGCCCCATGATGACGACGGCCGATTTGGCTCTTCGCTTTGATCCAATCTACGAGCCCATCTCGCGCCGCTACCACAAGAACCCGGCTTTGTTCGCGGATGCCTTCGCTCGCGCCTGGTTCAAGCTCCTGCACCGTGACATGGGCCCGAAGGTTCGTTACCTCGGACCTGAGGTCCCCAAGGAAGACCTGATCTGGCAGGATCCCATACCGGCGGTCGATCACAAGCTGATCGAGGAGACCGACGTAGCGGCGCTCAAGGCGCAGATCCTCGCATCGGGACTGACGAACGCGCAGCTCGTCTCGACGGCCTGGGCCTCCGCGTCGACCTTCCGCAACTCGGACAAGCGCGGCGGCGCCAACGGTGCTCGCATCCGCCTCGCTCCGCAGAAGGATTGGGAGGCGAACCAGCCCGCGGAGTTGACCAAGGTCATCGACAAGCTCGCGGCCATTCAGAAGAGCTTCAACGGGGCTCAGACCGGCGGCAAGAAAGTCTCGCTCGCCGACCTGATCGTTCTGGGCGGCTGTGCAGCAATCGAGGCTGCGGCCAAGAAGGCTGGCCATACCGTGAAGGTGCCGTTCACTCCCGGCCGCATGGACGCCACGGCCAAGCAAACGGACGCTGCCTCCTTCGAAGTGCTCGAGCCAGTCACCGACGGTTTCCGCAACTATTGGCGCCCCGGTGTCAAAGGTGCGCTCGAGGAAGCGTTGATCGACAAGGCGCAGTTGCTCACCCTCACCGCTCCGGAGATGACGGTCGTCGTCGGTGGTCTGCGAGTGCTCGGTGCGAACTTCGCGCAGACCAAGCACGGCGCATTCACCCAGCGGCAGGGCACGCTCACGAACGACTTCTTCGTGAACCTGCTCGATATGGGTACGACGTGGAAGGCCACGAACGACGATGCCATCGTGTTCGAAGGCCGCGACCGCAAGAGCGGAGCCGTCAAGTGGACGGCCACACGCTTCGATCTCGTGTTCGGCTCGAATTCGCAGTTGCGCGCGATTGCGGAGGTCTACGCCCAGGACGATGCGCAGGAGGCTTTCGTCCGCGACTTCGTTGCCGCGTGGTCGAAAGTGATGAACCTCGATCGCTTCGACCTGGCCTGATCCGACACGAAACGCTTCGGCCGCGCTCCCTCATCCCGGTGAGCGCGGCCGAAAGCGACCGTTTGCACGACGACCCGGCTTTCGAGCGGCCGGCCTCGCGAGAGGACGACATTGCCCGCGCGATCAGCGGGGCCCCTCGAGAATCGTGATCGCGCAGGCGGCTTCGTCGAAGCCGACGACGCCGCCGCCGTTTTCTGCAAGTCCGATCCGCGGCCCGTCAGCCTGGCGGGCTCCTGCCTCGCCGCGAAGTTGAACGACGAGCTCGTGGATCATGGACAGCCCCGTCGCTCCGACCGGGTGCCCCTTGGAGACCAAGCCTCCAGACAGGTTGACCGGAATCTTTCCCCCCGCACTCGTCGCACCGGACTCCACGAATGCGCCACCCGCCCCCTCCGGGCATAATCGCAACATCTCGATTTGGTAGATCTCGCAGAACGATGTCGCGTCGTGCACCTCGGCGATGTCGATATCCTGCGGACGCAATCCCGTCGCACGGTAGGCCTTGTCGGCAGCGATCCGGGAGAGGCCCGGCTCGTCGAGCGACCGATACTTTCCACCGCTCAGCGTGCTGGTGAGCACGCGAACGGCACGTTCCTGGACGCGCTTTGGCAAGGATGCGAGTTTGCTCTCGGAGCAAAGCAGCGCTGCTGCTGCTCCGTCGCCGATCGGCGCGCACATGCTGCGCGTCAGCGGGTAGCTCACCTCGCGATCGGCCAGCACCTCGTCGACCGTCATCCTGAAGCGATACTGCGCGAGGGGATTGAGGCTGCCTTGATTGTGATTTTTGGCTGCGCCGGCCGCGATCTGCCTTTGCGTCGTGCCGTAGCGCTTCATGTGATAGGCGGCCTGCATGGCGTAAGTATCCATGAAGATCGTGCCGCCCCGTCCTCCTGGATGGAAAGGCTTCCCGCACTGCTCACCGGCTCTAGCGTAGTAGTCCTGCCATTCGGCGGGGTCGATCTGATCTATGCCACCGCTGAACAATCGGGCCGTCGCCGCCGCATCGCCCGGCACGAACGTCTTTTCAACCCCGATGGCCAGTGAAAGCTGTGCGTCACCGGAGGCGATGTCCTTCCAGGCCCCGTGGAACGCCAAGGATGCGGTGGCGCACCCGCCCTCGACGTTCATCATCGCGACGCGCTCGGGAAACAAGCCCTCGCGGACCAACGGTGTGAAACAGACCTGACCGCGGATGTTGGACTGCCCGAAAGCGCCCATCCCACAGTTTCCGAACCATGCCATCTCGACGGCGCCACCGTCGTCGAGGCCGGCATCGGCAAGAGCGGCCACATACGCTTGCCGGGTCAGTTCCTTGAAACTCGTATCGGGTAGCTTCGCGAACGGCGTGCAACTGGCCCCGATCACATAGACATTCGACATGCCACGCTCATCGCTTAAGGTTTTCGATCAACATCGCCATGCCCTGGCCGCCGCCGAGGCACATCGAGACGACGCCGTAGCGGCCTCTCACATCCGCAAGATGATGCATCGCGGTAATCGTCATGCGCACGCCCGTCGCGCCCGGGGGATGACCGATCGAGATGCCTCCACCGTACAGGTTGGTTCGGTCGCGCGGAATGCCCAGTTGACGTTCCGCGTGCAGGTTGACGACGGCGAAGGCCTCGTTGATCTCGAAGTAGTCTATATCGGAGACCTTGAGCGTGTTGCGCTCGAGCAGCTTGGCGATTGCGGGGACAGGTCCCGCACCCATGATCCGCGGAGGAACGCCGACGGCGGTCCAGTCCTTCAAGAGGGCTTCCGCGGCGACGCCCTTCGTGTCGAGCGCCTTACGTTCGGCGACGATCATGAACGCTGCGCCGTCTGTCACGCCCGATGAAGAGCCGGCCGTCACGCGCCCCCCTTCGCGGAACGCCGGCCGAAGAGACTTTAGCTTATCCAGGGTCACGCCCGGACGCGGAAACTCGTCCACCTCGAACCGGCGCGCGCCCTTGCCCGCAGGAACGTCGATCGGCGCAATCTGCCGCGCGAGGAAACCGGACTTGATCGCCGCGCCGGCCCGCTGCTGGCTCATCAAGCCCCACTCGTCCATCGCCTCGCGCTCGTACTGATAGTCTTCGGCGAGATTCTCCGCCGTCTCGCCCATGTACTCGCGGCTGAACGGGCAGCGATAGGCCCAGTCCAACTGGTCCTCCAGCATCTGCGGACCGCGCTGCTGTCCGTATCGGGCCGTGGTAACGACATGCGGCATCCGGCTGTAGTTCTCTCCTCCGCCGGCAAGCGCGATGCTGCTCTGTCCTTCCTTGATCTGCTGGCTCGCAGAAACCAGCGCCTGCAAGCCCGTGCCACAGGCGCGGATGACGTTGAGCGCCGGCACCTCTTCGGGCAACCCGGCCTTGATCCCGACGACCCGCCCTCCGAAAAGGGTATCGCGATCCGGAAACAAGGTACTGCCGAACACGAAATGATCGATGTCCCGATGCGCAAGGCCCGAACGCGAGATCGACGCGCGCGCGGCATGAGCCGCAAGGTCGGTCAGCGGCACTTCGCGGAGCGATTTCCCGAAGTCTCCGAATGGAGTGCGAATGCCGGCAGCCAGCGCGATGTCAGTCATGGCTTTTCCCTCATGTCTCTTCAGGCAAGTCTGACGGGCAGTGACTTGATGCCCCGCAGGATGAGGCTGTCGCCCCACTCCGGAGCCTGCTCGGTTGCGAGCCGGATTCCCGGGAACCGCTCGGCAAGCCGCTTGATCGCGATTTGACTTTCGATGCGGGCGAGCGGCGCCCCGAGGCAGAAGTGGATTCCATGGCCGAAAGTCAGATGCGGATTGTGCGTGCGCGCGATGTCGAAGCGATCAGGATCGGAGAACTGCGCACCGTCCCTGTTCGCCGAGTTGGTGAAGGCAAAGACCCGTTGCCCCTTACGCAGGTGCTTTCCTCCCATGGCGACGTCCTCGACGACCACCCGCGCCAAGGCCCCGCTCGGCCCGTCGTAGCGAAGCCATTCCTCGATTGCCGGTTCGATCAGACCGAGGTCCGCTACCAGCCTCTCCCATTGATCGCGGAACTTCATCGAGTAGTAGAGCCCGTTGCCAATCAGGTTGGTCGTCGTCTCGTGACCAGCGAAGAGAAGCAGGATACACGTCGCGATGACCTCGTCCTGGGTCATGGCCTCTTTCTCGTCGCGCGCAACCACCATCTGGCTGATGATGTCGTCGCGCGGCACGGCAGTCCGCTCCGCCACGATCTCCCGGAAATAGTCGGCCATTGCACGCGCGCCTTGCTCGGCCCGATCATACTTGTCGGCGGTCGTTCTGGCCGTGCCGATGAAGAGCGCTATCTCGTCGGACCAGACCTTCACCCGACGCAGGTCCTCGCGCGGCACACCGAGCAGATCCATGATCACCGATGCCGGCAGCGGATATGCGAAATCGCCGATCCAATCGACGGTCTGCCCAGTGCGCTCCTTGGCGGCCATGTCGTCGAGCAGGTAATCGACGATATCGACGATGTTCGGCTTCAACAGATCGATCGAACGCGATGTGAAAGCCTTCGAGAACAGGCGCCTCAGTCGCGTATGATCGGGCGGATCGCGGAACACCATCCAGTTCCCGAGGTAGGTCATCAGGTTGGCGTAAGTGGACTTGCGGACTTGAGGCGCAGCCGCAAAAAACGGCGCCAGCCGGTTGGCGGACACTTCCTCGTTGTTCAGTGCCACCATCTTGACGTCGTCGTATCGGGTCAGGACCCAAGCCTTCATCGGCTCCGACCAGTGAACCGGCTCCTGCGCGCGCAACCGGCTGAAGATCGGAAACGGATCGGCGTTAGTGGCCGCATCGGCGAAGTCGATCCTGAGCATCGGCAGACTCTCCCGGTCAATCGCGCGACACGCTATCAATGCCCGAATAGACAAACAAGTGTTTGTTTGCTAATCGGCATCATGTCTCTCGCACGCAGAAAATCGCGGCCTGCCGCAACTCCGGATCGACGGATCGAGATCCTGCTGGCCGCTGCCCAGCACTTTGCCGTCCACGGCTTTGCGGCCACGTCGATGAGAGACATCGCTGGCGACGCCGGGCTCCTTGCCGGCTCGATCTATCATCACTTCCCCTCGAAGGAAGTGCTATTGCACGATGCTTATCGCGCCGGGGTCGAGCGCGTGATCTGCGCCCACGACGCCGCCATCGCGGGCCAGAGCGACGCATGGAACCGCCTGGAAGCTGCATGCGAGGCCCATCTTCAGAGCCTCCTCGCCGACGACCCGCTGGCCCGGTTGCTGTCCCTGGATCTGCGCCCCTTGCCACCCGAGCTTCGCAGCAAGCTCGTCGCGGAGAGGGACCGCTACGAAACCCGGTTTGCCGCCGTGGTCGGCGCCATCGGCATCCCCGCAGGCTCGGACGAGCGCACCGCGCGCATGATGCTGCTCGGCGCACTCAACTGGACCCCGGTCTGGTACAAGCGTGGCGGCGAGAGCCCGCGCCGGATTTCCCGCGCCTTCGTGCGACTGTTGCGCAAGGGCGTTTCGTGACGGCCGTCACCAGGCGGCGGCCGCACATCACTGGCCCTTCGTCTTCTCCCGCTCCGCCATGCGCGCGATGTGGAAGCGCTGGAAACTCGGCTCACTCTGGTAGATTTTCGCCTTTACGAAAACGAACAGGTCGTAGAACGTCGGCGGCCCGAATGCGAGCGGCAACCGCTCCACCGCCTCGAGCGGTCGCCCCCACTTACCCTCAAGACCGGCAAGGTCATCTTTAAAGAAGACGATCGTCGGCGTGAACGCGATGCCCCAGCGCTCCGCGAGTTTTTTCTCGCTCATCTTGGTGCCGTCGAAATCCGTGACCTCCCGCGATCCCCACAGGTCGATCTGAACGATCGCGTAGTTTTCCCGCAGGTAGTCGTTGATGTAGCGCAGACAGAGCACTTCGGTATGCATCTTGGTGCAGTAGATGCAGCCGCGCTGCTCGAAGACCACGGCGAAGCGCTTGCCCGCCACCTTGGCCTCGTTGAAATCCTCCTTCAAGTCTAGGAACGACGAGACGAACCAGCTCTGATGATAGAGGCCGTCGTCGCCCAGTCGCGCCTGAACGCGCGGTTCCGTCGGGCCGGCAGCGGGAGGCAGAGGCTCGCTGGCGCCGGCGACTGCCGAGAAAAGCAGTAAACCGAGAAGGACGGATGGCAGGCGCAGAAGCATGGCAAGCCTCCGGAATTCGTGACGATCCTATCAGATGAACCCGGCAACGAGAAACCGGCCGGAAAGGCAGTAGAGGAACAAGGCAAAGGCAATCTCAAGCCGCCGCCGGGGAATCCCGTGTGCGACCCTGACCCCGAGCGGCGCGGCGGCAACGCTGGCTGGAGCAGCGAAGAGCACGCCGAGCAGGCTCACATAGCCGATCGACAGGGGCGGAAGACCCGACGCCCCCCACCCGGCCCACATGAACCCGAGCGCGCCAGGAATGGTGATCAGCGGACCGAATGCCGAGGCGGTTCCCACGGCTTCGGTGATCGGCCGCCCGAACAGCCGCATCATCACGGTGATGAAGGCGCCGCCGCCGATCGAAAGCAGCGTTGAGACTGCCCCGACCAATCCGCCGTAGGCCTCGAGCCAGCGACTGGACGGAAGGTCATTGCCGAGCCGCCAGCCGCGATCGCCGAGCAGCATGTTCGTGCCCATCACGATGCCGAACACGATCCAGACCGACTTGAAGAGGGTCGCGGGCGCGGCGCTGGCGACCAGCACGCCAACGGCGACGCCCGCCACCAGCGGCAGGGCGAGCCGGCGGACGACGGTGAAATCCACCGCGCCTCTCGTCGAATGTCCCCGGAACGAGCGGTACGTCGTCGGCAGCATCACGGCCAGGGACGTGCCGGTCGCCAATTGCAAGCGAACGTCTTCCGGCACGCCGCTCAAGCGGAACAACTCGAACAGGATCGGCACGATGATCGCCCCGCCGCCGATCCCGAACAGACCGGAAAGGAAACCCATCACTAGCCCGCCCGCGAGCAAGGCGGCGGCCATCGGAAGCAGGTGAGCCATCTCACTCATCGCCGATCCCCGTCAGGCCGCCCGCGCCGCGGCCGCTTCGACGAGATCGGCGGCCTCCCGCAGGACGGCGCCCGTCACGCCGTCTCGAGGAGCACGTTCGGACAGGTATCGACGGAAAGCGCGCGCCCCGGGCACCCCGTGATAGAGCCCGAGCATGTGGCGCGCCACGTTGTTCGCCCGGCCGCCACGACCGACATGCGCATCGCAGTAGTCGGCCATGGCCTCCACTACCTCCCGGCGCGACCGAGACGGCTGCTCCTCACCGAAAATCCGCCGGTCGACGTCCGCCAGCAGCCAAGGCGTCTGGTAGGCCGCGCGACCCAGCATCACGCCGTCGACAACCGCGAGATGCCCGTCGGCCTCCGCCAGCGTCGCAATGCCCCCGTTGAGAATGATGGTCAGATCCGTCCGCGAACGCTTGAGGCGGTAGACGCGCTCGTAGTCCAGAGGCGGGATCTCGCGGTTCTCCTTGGGAGACAGCCCCTGCAGCCACGCCTTGCGCGCGTGCACGATGAACGTGCCACAGCCGGCCGCGGCGACGGTTTCGATGAAGCGCTGAAAGTCGGCCTCGGCGTCCTGATCGTCGATGCCGATCCGGCACTTGACCGTAACGGGCAGCCGGACGCGGGCCCGCATGGCGGCCACCAGATCGCCGACAAGCTGCGGCTCCGCCATCAGGCAGGCACCGAAGCGGCCCTCCTGAACTCGATCGGACGGACAACCCACGTTGAGATTGATCTCGTCGTAGCCCCAGTCCTCGCCGATGGCGGCCGCCTCCGCGAGCTTGTGCGGCTCGGACCCACCCAGCTGCAGCGCCAGCGGCCGCTCGATCGGCGAGAAGCCCAACAGCATGTCGCGCTTGCCGTGAATGACGGCATCGGCCGTAACCATCTCCGTGTAGAGCAGGGCCCGCTGCGAAAGCAGGCGATGGAAGACGCGGCAATGCCGGTCCGTCCAGTCCATCATCGGCGCAACGCAGAATCTATGAGGCTGGAATTGCACGGTTCTTCCTGGCGACGTGGATTTGCGGCCGGTGCGCCCGGGCGAGATCTGGCGCGCGGCGGGGAATCTCTACGCACACCACGGACTTGGCACAAGCCGCGAACGGCATCGCCGGTGCCCCGATTTCGGCAAGCAGAGATGCGAAAGACGGCGCGCCCGCCGCAAGCTCTCTGCAGGCCTCGGTGTCCGGTTCTACCCCCGCACACGAGGCATCGGCCACCATCACGCCAGACAGAGACGACCCAAAAAGCGAAAGAGCCGCCCCGAAGGGCGGCTCTCCCATTTCAAGCTCCGATCGAGAGATCAGAAGCGGATGCGGGCGCCAGCGGCAACCACGTCGATGCTGTTCAGACCGCCAGCAGCGATCGTCGCAGTCGAGTTGTCCTCGAAGGCGTAGTTGCGGTAGCCGAGGTACAGCTGCATGGCAGCTGCGTCGATGTTCTGCACGACGCCGATGCCCCAGATGCGCATCTCGTCGCTGGTCTGGCCAGCGAACGACGAGGCACCAGCAGAAGTCCAGCTGTTGAGCGTGTTGAAGTCGTTGTGCTTGCCGTACTCACCGTACAGCGAGGTGATGCCGATGCCGAACCAGTTCTGGGCGATACCAGCCTGGACGTGCCAACGGTTGGCCGACTTGTCGGGGCCGTGCCCGCCAGCGCTGTCCTGAACCGCCTTCGTCGCCGAGATGACCTCACCCTGGATGAACAGGCCGGTCGGCACGTGCATCAGCGAGAGAGCGCCGCCCCAAGAACGATAGTCGTCGTTCACGGTCAGGCTCGAGCCCGAGTCGTCCTCGTTCGCGACCGAACGCTCGTAGCCGATGCTGGCTGCGACGCGAACGCCCGAGAACTCGCCGGCGTAGCGCAGGTCGGCGCCGTAGTTACGGCCGATCTGCTGCTGGATGCCGTCGATCGTGTTGATCTCGAGCTTCGCAGCTTCGGCGACCGACGCGGAGAAGGTGAAGCCAGCTAACGTCGGGCTGGTGTACTTGATGCCCTCACCGCGGAAAGCCGGGTGAGCGCAGTTCATGCCGTAGTCGCCGAGGGTCTTGCCGGTGGCGGCGAGAACGCCGTTCGACTGACGAACCTTCAGCGAGGTACCGATGCAGCCCTCGCCGGCGGTGGCGACGACGCCGACGCCGCCGAGGTCGAGAGTGCCGGTCGGACTAGAGGTCGTCAGACGGCCAATCGTGATGCGGCCGATCTGGTTGTGCTCGAGCCACCAGTTGGCGTCACGCAGACGGAGCAGGTGGTCGCCGTTCTGGTTCCCGCTGTCGCGAGAGCTGCCGTCCTCACCGGACGTCGTGCCGGTCTGGCGAGCCGAAACCGAACGAGCGCGATCGGCGACGTCGATCAGGATCGAGTAGCCAGCCGTGACAGCCGGGCTGATCTTGGCGTTGCCAGAGAAGCCGAAGCGGGTCGACGAGTTGGTGTTGTCGAGACCGAAGTAGGTGTTGGAGCGACCACCGTCGTTCCAGTACATGATGGTGCGGTTGACCTGACCGGAGATGGTCAGCGACACCTTGCGGTTACCCTTGCGGGCCGTCGTTGCCTCGAGTTCAGCAACGCGCTCCTCGAGATCGGCGCAGCAATCGCCGCCGAGATCGGCAGCGTAGGCACCGGTAGACAGAACGCCGGCCGCGGCGACGAGCGCCAGACGGCTAGCCGACTTCTTCAGTCCCCCGTACATATGATTCTCTCCGTTTGACACTTTAAGCCACGAACTGAGACGACGAAGCCTACACCAGAGCACGCTACGCGACTGCAGTTCCATTCTGGATCGGTCCGTCAGCTGCGATTGCCATATCTGGCACTGCCGTCCCTTCCTACATCTCCTGTAGCGCAGGGCTTAACAAACCGAAAGCACGATCGCCATCTCGGGTGTGGCTTTCCAGGTGCGTGTGGCTTGAGCGCCACGATTCGGTCCCGCGGCCCCGCTGAAACATCGCCGATTGCGGCAAAACGCGATTCGCCGCCAAGCAGAATCAGCACGTAAACTCAGCGTCACACCAACTGCGGCCGAGCCCCGCCACGCCGTCGGCGGCAGGCTCAACTTCGAGCCCAAAACCATGAAATTCCAAGGCGAAAGCGCAACGTCGATAGCCACGCCCGCGGAGCCGAAGGCGGCGATCTACGATGTCGCCGTGGTCGGCGCGGGGCCGGCCGGGCTCGCCTGCGCCCTGGCGACGGCAGCGGGCGGCGCGCACGTCGCGATCGTTGCGCCGGCTTTCGACGAAGCGCGCAGCCGACCTGACCAGCGCACCACGGCACTCCTCGGCGGGAGCGCCGATCTCATTGAGACGCTTGGGCTTTCTTCCGATCTTGCTGCAGCGCTGGCCCCCCTGCGTGCGATCCGGCTGATCGACGACATGGGCGGCATCGTCCGCTCGGGCGAAGTGATCTTCCATGCCGGGGAGATCGGACAATCCGCGTTCGGGCAGAACATCGCGAACCTCGATCTGGTCAGGGCTCTCGCGCGGGCCGCGATGGCGCATCCGCGGATCAGCTGGCACGAGACCGCCGCTGTGACGCAAGTGCGCCCCGGAAACACGTCGGCGACAGTCTGCACGAGCGAAGGCGCCACCATTCTGTGCCGGCTCGTCGCCGCCGCCGACGGGCGCAATTCCATCGCCCGCTCGTCCGCAGAAATTTGCACCAAAACATGGGATTATCCGCAAGTGGCGGTGGCGACCGTGTTCACGCACGCGCGCCCGCACGGCGACATCTCCACAGAGTTCCACCGGCCGCACGGCCCCATGACGACGGTGCCGATGCCACCGCGGGAGGGACGGCATTGCTCGAGCCTGGTCTGGGTCGTGGAACCGGGACGCGCCCAAGCGCTGATGGAGATGGACGACAGCACCTTCGGCGGGACCCTGGAGAGCGAGCTGCAAGGCCTCTTGGGCCGCATCCCCACGGTCGGGCACCGCGCGTCCTTCAAGCTCGGGGGACTGACAGCCGCGCGTATGGCCGCGCGTCGGATCGCATTGGTCGGCGAAGCTGCCCACGTCATCCCGCCGATCGGCGCGCAGGGCCTCAATCTCGGCCTTCGCGACGGCGCGACGTTGGCTGAGATCGTCGCCGATGCGCTGACCGCCGGACGGGATCCCGGGGGCCCGCAAGCGCTGGATGCCTACGACGAGCGCCGCCGGCACGACATCGCCAGCCGCACGACCGCCGTGGACCTGCTCAATCGCTCGCTGCTGCACGACATCTTTCCTGTGCACCTGGCTCGCGGCATCGGCCTGTTCGCTGTTTCCCTGATCCCGCCGCTCCGGCGGGCGGTGATGCGTAGCGGCATGGAGCCGGTGGGACGTCGACCACGCCTGATGCAGCCCGGCGCGCGGATTGCCACGGCGACTTGACTGTCTCTCACTGCGCGGCAATCACGGCACGGTGTGCGGCGGGCGAACGAATAAGGGTGGCCGGAAGGCGGGGGAATGGCGATCCATACAGACGGGGAAGGGAAGACGCAGCGCAGCTGGGGCGACCGCCTGACCGCCGCGCGTTATCGCGTCGAATACCTGTTGCTGCGCCTGCTGATCGCACTGATCCGCGCCATGCCTCTGGAGACGGCGACGACGGTCGTCGCTTTCTTCTGGCGGCTGATCGCCCCGCGTCTGCGGCGCCACCGCCGGGCGCTCGAAAATCTCGCGATCGCTTTCCCGGAAATGCCTGCGGAGCGACGAGAGGCCATAGCTCTCGCGATGTGGTCCAATCTCGGCCGCGTCATGGCCGAGACCATCCAGATGGACCGCATCCTGGCCGACCCGAGCCGGGTCGAGATCGTCACGCCGGCCGTCCTGCGCTACCGCGACAAGCTCGGCCCGATCGTCGGGGCGTCGTTGCATATGGGCAATTGGGAGCTGGTGATCTGGCCGCTCACCAGCTCCGGCAAGAACCCGGCGGCAGTGTACCGCGAGGTCAACAATCCGCTGGTGGACCGGTATCTGCGGGCACAGCGCCGGCAACTCTATCCCGGCGGCCTCTTCGCCAAGGGCGCGATAGAGGACCGCATGAGGATCGCGCGCCAGATGACCGATTTCGTGCGCAACGGCGGCCATCTCGGCGTCGTCTGCGACTTGCACGACCGGGAGGGCCTGCGTGTTCCTTTCTTCGGCAAGGATGCGCCCACGACCCCGGTGGCGGCCCTCATCGCGCGGCGAACAGGCGCGCGCGTCTGGATGGCGCGCTGCCTCAGGGTCGGGACCGAAAGCCGGTTCAAGATCGACATGGTGGAGCTCAAGATCCCGCGCACGCGGGATATCTCGGCGGACGTGCGCGCCGCCACGGCCGCGATGCAGCTCCAGTTCGAGGCCTGGATCCGCGAGGCTCCCGAACAGTGGATGTGGTCGAACCGGCGCTGGAGTTGAGCGAGCGCGCGGGCGCCGCCTCAAAAATGATCCGGCCGAATGACCTGGACGTCGGAAATGGTGACGATGCCGATCTGTCGCGAGACGAGCTTGAACAGCGGCTCGAGCACTTGCTCCACGCGGCTCTCGTCCATGATGCAGAAGATCTGAACGACGGCGCCCGCACGGCCGACGAGGCCGTCGCGATGCCAGGTCCCGTCGTTGCCGCGTCCCGCGATTGCGGGCACGACCGTGTAGCCGCTCACCTTCTGATCATCGAGCAACGACAGAACGCGCATCATCAATGGGGCTTCCACCATGATGTCGATGCGCTTCTTAGGATAGGTCTTCATGACGCGATCTCATCTGACCAGCGCTGCAATCGAGAGGTAGAGCGGAATTCCGATGGCCAAGTTGAACGGGAACGTCACCCCGAGCGACAACGGAAGATAGACCGACGGCCGGGCTTCCGGAAGCGCCAGACGAAGCGCCGCCGGCACCGCGATGTAGGAGGCGCTCGCTGCGAGCGTCGCCATGAGCGCGACGCCGCCCGTCGACAGGCCGATCAGGCTTCCCACGCACAAGCCCAGCAGCCCCCCCACGAGCGGCATGTACATGCCGAACACGATGACGCGCGGCTGCAGCGATCTCGCGCCCTCGCGCAAACCACGGCCGGCGACGATGCCCATGTCGAGGAGGAACAGGCACAGGATACCCTTGAAGGGATCGACCACAAATGCCGAGATCGCCTTCATGCCCTCCGCGCCGGTGATCCAGCCGATCACGAAGGAGCCTGTGAGCATCACGATCGAGCCGTTGAGGCTGACCTCGCGGAGCGTGGCCCGGTCCATACGATGTCCGCCGGCTTTCGCGAGCCAGAGCGCCACGAAGATCGCGGGCGTCTCCATGACGGCCGCGACCGCGACCATGAAACCCTCATAGGGGATCCCGGCCAGCTCGAGTGCCTGCGTCGCAGCAAGGAAAGTGACGATCGAGATCGACCCGTAGTGGGCCGCTATGGCTGCCGCATCGACACGCGACAGCTCGGTCGTCAGCGTGAGAAGGCGAAACGCCAGCAGCGGAATTGCGGCACTGAGCGCGATCCCGCCCAGCAAGGACCAGGCGAGCTTGGCATCCACGCCGTGCGCCGCGACTCCGACGCCCCCTTTGAAGCCGATCGACAGCATCAGATAGAGCGACAGCCCCTTCGCGACGGCTTCCGGAACCGACAGGTCGGAACGAGCCAGCGAGGAAAGCAGCCCCAAGGCGAAGAACAGGATCATCGGCGAAAGCAGATTTGCCGCCGCCAACTCGAATGCCGTAGCCACGCGCGTCGCGCTCCTCGTGCCACGGGGCCCTGCCGGCATCGCCCTGCGTCATTGCGGCGTGCAACTGCGAAGTGGCAGCCCCGGTCGTTCGTGCCGAGCGCGGCAGATCGTTGAAATGCACGTGAAGGTCAATCGCAAACGCGACCGGCGGCGATCGACACATCCTATCGCCGCCGGGCAGCCCGGTCCATGGCAGGCGGAAACGTCAGGCGAACTCGATGATCACGGCATCGACGGCGAGACTCTCGCCGGCCTTGGCTTTCACGGCCTTGACCCGGCCGTCCCGCTCCGCCCGCAGCACGTTTTCCATCTTCATCGCCTCCACCACGGCCAGTGGATCGCCCGCTTTGACCTCGGCGCCTTCGGCGACATGGATCGCTTTGACCAATCCCGGCATCGGGCAGAGCAGGTACTTGCTCATGTCGGCAGCCTGCTTCACGGGCATCAGCGCCGCCATTGTGGCTTCGCGCGCCGTGTAGACATACGTCGGTGCCGAGACACCGCGATAGGCCAGCTCGACACCGTTGAGGATCGGCTTCACCTGGACGGCGAGGGTACGGCCATCGACGGTTCCACGCCAGACGGGCTCACCCGGCCACCAGGCGGAAACCAGCGTGACGGCCTTGCGCGGCGCGCCCTTGTCGTCGAGGAAGGTCACGCGCGTCGGCGAGCCGATCGCCCCCTCCACCATCACCGGCAGTGTGGCCTTGCCCAAAGCCACCACGCGGGTCTCAGCGAAGCGCACCGAGGGACCGCCGATCTGGTGGCTGATCTCCCGCCGGCGGACATTGCCGAGGTGGTCGATCGCGGTGGCGACCGCCGCGAGCACTTCGAGCTCTGCGCTGTTGGGCGTCCGCGCCGCGAAGCCGTTGGGATACTCCTCCTTGATGAAGCCGGTCGAGATCGTGCCGGCCCGCCAGCGCGGGTGCTGCATGAGGGCTGTGAGGAAGGGGATGTTGTGCTGGATACCCTCGATGTAGAAGGCGTCGAGCGCCTCGGCCTGCAGATCGATGGCCTCCAGCCGGGTCGGCGCGTGCGTGACGAGCTTTGCGATCATGGGATCGTAAAACATCGAGATCTCGCCGCCTTCGTAGACGCCGGTATCGTTGCGCACCGTGCCGCCCCCGAGCGGGCCTTCGGCCGGGGGACGATACTTCGTCAGGCGGCCGATCGACGGCAGGAAATTCCGGTAGGGATCCTCGGCGTAGATGCGGCTCTCGACCGCCCAGCCCTTGAGCTTCACGTCGGCTTGCTTGAGTTTCAGCGGCTCGCCGGCCGCCACGCGGATCATCTGTTCGACGAGATCGATGCCAGTTACCATTTCGGTAACGGGGTGCTCGACCTGAAGACGCGTGTTCATCTCGAGGAAGAAGAACGAGCGGTCCTGGCCCGCCACGAACTCCACCGTTCCCGCGCTGTCGTAATTGACCGCCGTGGCCAGAGCGACGGCTTGTTCGCCCATCGCCCGCCGTGTCACCTCGTCCAGCAGCGGCGAGGGAGCCTCCTCGATGACTTTCTGATTGCGCCGCTGGATGGAGCACTCGCGTTCGCCGAGATAGACGACGTTGCCGTGTTTGTCGCCGAGCACCTGGATCTCGATATGACGCGGGTTCTCGATGAACTTCTCGATGAATACGCGATCGTCGCCGAACGACGCCTTGGCCTCCGAGCGCGCGAGCGCGAAGCCCTCCTCGCATTCGCGGGCGTCGTAGGCGATGCGCATGCCCTTGCCGCCGCCGCCCGCGGACGCTTTGATCATCACCGGATAGCCGATTTCGCCGGCGATCTTCACGGCCTGGACCGTGTCCGCGATCTCGCCGAGAAACCCCGGAACGGTGGACACCTTCGCCTTGGCGGCAGCGTTCTTGGATTCGATCTTGTCGCCCATGGCGGCTATTGCGTGCGGATTGGGTCCGATGAAGACGATCCCGGCTTTCTGCAGCGCAATCGGAAACGCCTCGCGCTCGGACAGGAACCCATATCCGGGATGCACCGCCTGGGCCCCGGTCTTGCGGCAGGCTTCCACGATCTTGTCGATCAGCAGGTATGACTGCGCGGCAGGCGGCGGACCGATATGCACCGCGTCGTCGGCCATCTCGACGTGCATCGCATCACGATCGGCGTCCGAGAAGACCGCAACGGTCTTGATGCCCATCTTCCGCGCGGTCTTGATGACGCGGCAAGCGATCTCGCCCCGGTTTGCGATCAGGATGGTCTTGAACATGGAGCCTCGATGGAGGTGATCAGGAGGGCCGCGGTGTCTCGACACCGCTTCTAACTTCGCACCCGCGGGCGGTAAACACCGTCTATAGACTAGACCCGGGCAGCACCGCCCCGGCCAGCGCCAGTCGCGGAACCGGGGTACGTCAGGAGGTGGTGGGCCCGCCAGGATTCGAACCTGGAACCTAGCGGTTATGAGCCGCCAGCTCTAACCATTGAGCTACGGGCCCGCCTCGTGAAGCCTCGTCTATAGTTGATGCGGCACCGGCCCGCCAGCACCGGCGCGGAAACCAGATTTGTTTCCCCCGCAGCAGCTATTCGCTTGGCCTTTGATCGGCGAGCGGCTAAGAAGCCGCCGATCTCAGCGGCGGTCGAGGCGATTCGCAGCGCAATGGTGCGCGCCCCTCCCTGCCCGCTATCCGATCTGCAGGAGCCAGCCGTGGTCAAGGTTATCGCAAGCGAAGTGCGCAAGGGCAACGTGTTGGAGATCGACGGCGCACTGTGCACGGTCATGAAGGCCGAGAGCATCCGCCCGGGCAAGGGCACGCCGACGACGCACATCGACATGCGTCGCATTTCGGACGGCGTGAAGATCGTCAAGAGCTACCGCACCACCGAGACGGTCGAGCGCGCGTTCCTGGACGAGAAGACCTATAACTACCTCTACGAAGACGACATGGGCTTCAATTTCATGGAGCCCGAGACGTTCGAGCAGATCTCGATCTCCAAAGACCTGATCGGAGAGCAGTCGATCTGGTTGCAGGAGAACATGGCCTGCTCGGTTCAGCTCTTCGACGGCACGCCGGTCTCGATCGAGCTTCCCGCCAAGGTGACGCTCCAGATCGTCGAGGCGGAGCCGGTCGTCAAAGGTCAGACGGCGTCCTCGTCCTACAAGCCCGCGAAACTGGAGAACGGCGCGCGCATCATGGTGCCGCCGCACATCGAATCCGGCATCCGCGTCGTCGTGATGACCGCCGACGGCTCTTACGTCGAACGCGCGAAGGACTGACGCGCCGATCCAGGTTCGCGCGCGCAACGAGCGCCCGCTCGGCCCGGCGGCTTACTCCGCCGCCTCGCGCTTCGACCGCGCGGACTTGCCCTTGGAACGGCGCGCGAGCAGCTCCTTGAGAAACTGGCCGGTGTAGCTCTCCTTCACCTTGGCGACATCTTCCGGCGTGCCGGTCGCGACGATGCGGCCACCACCGTCGCCGCCCTCCGGTCCCAGATCGATGATCCAATCGGCGGTCTTGATGACCTCCAAATTGTGCTCGATGACCGCAACGGTGTTGCCCGCGTCGGCGAGTTCATGCAGGACTTCGAGCAGCTTGGCCACGTCGTGGAAATGCAGGCCGGTGGTCGGCTCATCGAGAATGTAGAGCGTCCGTCCCGTCGCACGTCGTGACAGCTCCTTCGCGAGCTTGATACGCTGTGCCTCGCCGCCGGAGAGCGTGGTCGCCTGCTGGCCGATCTTGATGTAGCCCAGGCCGACGCGATTCAAAGTCTCGAGCTTGTCGCGGATCGACGGCACCGCCGAGAAAAAGCCGACGCCCTCCTCCACCGTCATGTCGAGCACGTCGGCGATCGACTTCTCGCGGAAGAGAATGTCCAGCGTCTCGCGATTGTAGCGCTTGCCCTTACACTGATCGCAGGTGACGTAGACGTCCGGCAG
>CAYMEB010000078.1:0-18735 GCA_964389095.1 uncultured Hyphomicrobiaceae bacterium | reverse complement strand
CTCAACTGGCGGGCCGTGTCATGCGCTTGGGGACGTCGGGCCCCTTGCGAAGTCGGTCGAGACAATGCGGTGATCGGTGGTCATGTCGAAACCTGCGACGGCTCTATCGAGTGTTTGCCCGCGGCGGGAAGTGCGACTGCCACCTCTCGTAGCAAAAGTCGCCATCGCCGGCAGCGGTCTGCAGGCGGCGCTGGCGACTGTCGGTGACCGTTGGTCACTGGCGATTATTCGTGCCGCCTTTCTCGGCGCCACTCAGTTCGACCAGTTCATCACACATCTCGAGGTTCCCAAGCAGACACTGAGTCTGCGGTTGAAAGACTTGGTAGCTCACGGTGTTCTGTCGCCGAGGCCCTATCAGAGCAACCCGGTGCGGGTGGGGTATCGGCTCACCGAGCTCGGGCTTCGGCTCTATCCCAATGCGCTGGCGAGTTGGCTCTGGGAGCGTCGCTGGGCCGGCGGTCGAGGCTCTTTTCCACTACCAAGCACGTTAACGCACAAGGCATGCGGTTGCCGCATGACACCGAAGTGTGTCTGCGCGGCCTGTCGAGGTGACTGTGGATTGGACGACGTGGAGTTCGTCCTCGGCGCGGTTCCGCCTGGCCCACGCCCGGATTTGAAGCCCAGACGATGGTCGCACCGGGCCGCGTCCGACGCGTCGGGGCAGGAAACGGACTTGGCTTTCGGGCTCAGCGTCGATCGCTGGGCGCTGCTGATCGTCTCGACGGCGATGCTCGGGTTGGTGCGCTTCGACGCACTACAGACAGCCCTGGGGGTCGGCTCGAGTGTCTTGGCGAATCGCCTCTCGATGCTCTGTGCCGCCGGCCTGCTCGAACGGAGCGCTGACCCCGACGACGGCCGTCGGTTCATCTATCGCCCCACCGCTCCGGCGCGTGATCTTTTCCACCACCTCGCGACACTGTCGGAGTGGGGCCGAACGGCGTTCGCCAATGGTGTCGACGGCGTTGCGGCGACGCACCTGGAGTGTGGCGCGATCTACCGCCCTTTGATGGTTTGCGACGCATGCGGCGCGGCGCTGTCGCCGCGAGATGTGACATTCTCCTACGCGTAAGCCGCCGGCTTGGCGGGCTCACACCGGTTTCAGGAGCACATGCCGTTTCTTGCCGTGCGACAGCTTGATCACGCCGTCTTTCCCAATATCGGCGGAATCGACTTTCGCTTTGTCGTCGGTCACGCGGATATCGTTCACGGACAGTGAGTTGTTGGCAACGGCCCGCTTGGCCTCACTGTTCGACTTCATGAGGCCGGCGGTGACAAAGACCGCAAGCACGGTAACGCCGCGGTCGAGCTCCGTGCGTGCAATCTCGACGGTGGGGAGATCCGTCGACAGCGCGCCCTGCTCGAAGGTCGTTTTCGCGGTGGCCGCGGCAGCTTCCGCTTTCTCGCGCCCATGCAGCATCGCCACCACTTCGGTGGCCAGAACCTTCTTCGCCTCGTTGATCTCTGCGCCCTTCAAGGCGGCGAGGCGAGCGATCTCTGTCATCGGCAATGCCGTGAACTTCTTGAGAAAACGCTCGACGTCCGCGTCTTCCGTGTTTCGCCAGTACTGCCACAGGTCGTAGGAGCTGAACTGGTCCTCGTTGAGCCAGACGGCGCCGTTGGCGGTCTTGCCCATCTTGGCACCGGAGGCGGTCGTGAGGAGCGGCGTGGTCAAGGCGTAGAGCTGGTGTTTCAGACCCATGCGACGGCCGAGATCGACGCCGTTGACGATGTTGCCCCACTGGTCGGAGCCGCCCATCTGCAGATTGCAGCCCGTACGGCGCGCCAGTTCCACGAAGTCGTAGCTCTGGGCAACCATGTAGTTGAACTCGATGAAGCTCATCTCGTGCTCACGCTCGAGGCGCAGCCGCACGCTGTCCATCTGAAGCATGCGATTGACGGAGAAATGCCGGCCGACATCGCGCAGCATGTCGATCCACTTCAGCCCGACCAGCCAATCGGCGTTGTCGAGCATGACCGCGTCAGTCGGGCCATCTCCGAATTTGAGCACCTTCGCGAATACGTTCTTGATGCTCGCCTTGTTCGCGTCGATCTCCTCGATCGGGCGCAAGGCGCGCGTCTCGTCCCTGCCAGAGGGGTCCCCCACGCGGGTGGTGCCACCGCCCATCAATACGATGGGCTTGTTGCCAGTCTGCTGGAGCCAGTAGAGCAGCATCATCGTCAGGTGGTGGCCGATGTGCAGGGACGGCGCGGTGCAGTCGTATCCGATGTAGGCGATCACCTTCCGCGCGGCGGCAAGCGCATCGAGGCCCGCGAAATCGGAGCACTGGTGGATGAAGCCGCGTTCCTGCAGGGTGTTCAGGAACTCGGACTTGAAATTCGGCGACGCGGTCATGGATCGCAGCTCGGCAAGCGGATGTGGCGTTATGGTCATTCCGGGCGCCGGGCGAACCTATTGCCCCGGCAACCGATTTCGGCCGCACATTGCACAGATTTGAACTCCCCGGGCAAGGGTTGCCGACGCTCTGGACACGCCGCTTTTCTCTGTCCAGATAGGAGCGCAATCACGCACGACAGTCAGCGATGGCCGAAGGTCACGGAGCCGATCGAGATGGCAGACGGTGAGCACATGTCCGGTGGGGCTGGGAGACGGAGAGCCCACCCGTCCAACGGGGCGTCGGGCGGAAACGGGAGTACGATCCCGACCGGACTGGACGCGCCGGAGCGCTTTCTGCCGGTCACGGTAACCGCCTTGATCGACCGGCTGACCCGTCATGCGGCGTGGCCCGCCGGGGACGCGGCGGTCGCACGGCGATTCTACCGCTACTTGAACTACTGGCGCCGCAACGACTATGCGGCCCGTCTCATCGACATGGACAACACGTACGAGCCGTTCAGTCCGGACAGCGATCTCCTGGTGACGCGCCGGTACGACGCGGCCGAGCGGCAGACGATGCAGAAGCGCTTCGTCGCCCAGATGTGCGAGTTGCTGGAAAGCGCGAACTACGAACGGATCAAGGCGAGTGAGATCGATGTGATTCTCACCAAGGACAGCCACTATGGCCTCGACCTGCAAGTGGATCTGGGTGCGTTCGAAGAACTCGCGATCTACTTCCGAGGCTCCAAGACCGAGATCAAGCAGCGCCGGGACCGCAAGAAGTTCTTTCTCCGCATGGAGCAGTACGAGCTGCCGATCTTCCAGCGCCTCTTCGTCATGTTCAAGCTGAAGCCGTTCGACGCGCGTGTGCGAGAGGTCATGTCGGAACAGCGTTGCGACCGCAAGGAGGCCGAGCGGATCGTCAAGCGGCTGCGCCGCATGTTGCCGCAGCAGGTGTCCAGCGACTACATCTACATGAAGCTGTTCAAGAACCTGCCGCGCTCGGATGCGGAAATGGTGTTTCCGAACACCAAGGTCCGGTTCCGCATGTTCGATAAGCTCAAGCTCGGCGTGACGGCGAGCGGCGGACTTGGAGCTGGTGTCTTCGGCGCGGCGGGCAAGATCGCGCTGGTCGCGAGCAATCCTGTTGCGGCAGCGGGTGCGGCCGTCGGGCTCGGCGGCATCATCTTCCGGCAGGCGATGAACTTCGTGAACCAGAAGAACCGCTATCTCGTGACCATGGCCCAGAACCTCTACTTCCACGCGCTGGCCGACAATCGCGGTGTGATGTCGGTGATCGCCAGCACGGCCGCGGAAGAGGACGTCAAGGAGGAGATGCTGCTCTACGCAGTGCTCGCGAAGGAGAACGTCAACGTCAGGGACATTCCGGAAGTCGACCGTGCGATCGAGCAATACCTGCTGAATACGTACGGGATAGAAACGAACTTCGACGTCTCGGATGCCCTGCGCCGGCTCAAGCAGGACCATATCGTCATAGAACATCCCGACGGCAGTCTGACCACGTTGCCGCCGGTCGAGGCCGCCAAGCGTGTGGACGCGATGTGGGACGAGTATCTCGATCGTCTCGTGGACAGCGATCGAAGCGGCGAAGGCGAAGAGTTCGAAGGCGACGCGGAGGCCGCGGCGTGACCAGGCATTTGGACTTGTGGGACGCTCGCCGATGTCACAGTTGAAGCTTTCGGTTTGCGCGCAAGATTCCGACAATGCGCGGACCTTGATGGGATTGCTCGGGGAGGTCGCTTCCCCGGCACCGATTGCAACGAGCCAGTTCGAAAGCGGAGCTGCCGGAGAACAGATCGTCGAGGCTTACTTCGCAATCGACGAGAAACTCGATTCCGTGATCCAGTTGCTGGCGGAAAGCGGCGCGTGTGCCGGCAGTATCGCGCTTTCTGAGGTCGCCGATGCGAATTGGGTGGCCATATCCCAGGCGGCGTTGCCGCCGGTGGTGGCTGGACGCTTCGTCGTGCACGGTAGTCACGATCTGGAACGGATCGGACGCAGGCCCGGGGCAATCCTGATCGATGCGGGCGAGGCGTTCGGCACCGCGCACCATGCGACGACCCACGGATGCCTGCTGGCGCTGGAGCGCATCGCCCGCCGCGAGCGGATCAGGAGCGTGCTCGACTTGGGGTGTGGATCGGGCGTGCTGGCCATCGCGGCCGCGCGTCTCTTGCCGGGGGCAGGGATCATCGCCAGCGACATCGACTCCGTCGCTGTCGACGTTGCAAGGGAGAACATCGATCGCAACGGGGTCGGGGACCGGATCGACGTGGTCGTTGCAAAGGGTTTCGACCACCCGTCGCTGCGCGGTGAGGCTCGCTACGATCTCGTGATCGCCAACATCCTCGCCGATCCACTCGTCGACCTTGCTCGACAGATGCGGCGGTCCATCGTTCCGGGCGGCTTCGCAATCCTATCCGGGCTGCTCGTTCATCAGAGCGGCCGGGTCGTGGCGGCGTATCGCGCCGCCGGATTCCAGATGGTCCAGAATCGAACGAGCGCCGGCTGGGCGGCCATCACCCTGTGCCGACGCTCGTAGAGGCCATCTTGCGATCTGGTCGAGTTACCAGCCCTGGAGGGAAGGATCGCGGTGCTGGCGGATCTTCCAGATCTCGCCTTCGGCGATGCCGATATCGCGGAGCAGGGTTTCGTCCAGCTCCGCCAACTGCCGGCGCAGGGCGCGCGCGGCGAGTTCCGCCCGGCGACGGGCGATGAAGTCGTTGAACCAGCCCAGAAGACCGGCCGACGATGTGCGGGTTCCGCCCAGCGTCGCTTCGGCTGCAATGTGATCGCCGGTGAAGGCATTGGCTTTCATGGGGGATCTCCTTGGAGGCGCTCGATGGCGCCGTCGTAGTGAAAAGCGCCACGGGGCCCGGGACGGGGGTCCCGTGGCGACGTGGTCGGCTTCGTGAGGGGACGCAAAGGGGGAGCAGGACTGCTCCACCCGAACTCGATTTCAGCTTTTAGTTCAGCCCGTTTCAGGCCCAGTAAGCGATCGCCGAGCTGCCAGCCTTTCGGATGTCAGCGATTTCGGCCGGCTTGAAGCCCAACTCGGCGAGGCGTGCATCGCTGTACATCGCCAGATGGCGATAAGCGATCTGCCGTGCCCGTGCGGTCTGGGCGGCCGTGCTGCGCTCGATCAGACGGGCAAAAATGCCCGGCGAAGAAGAAGGCGCTTCTTCCTGCGCCGGCGCAACGATCGGCGCGATGGTCAGGGTGCTCATTTTCATCTCCAAGTCTCTCAGGCACCGGGCACACTCTCCGAACGCCCCATTGGCGGGGCGGTGAGGCGCGGCCAACGGCGGCCATCTCATGAGACAAAGTTAATCCTGCGCCCGCCCACCTACCAGATTTCATGTTGCGTCGCAGCAATGTATTGGATGCATGGGTTGTTGCGTGGCGAAACATGATCTTGTCCAATTCTGGTCGATTCCGCACTGCCGCAAATTCGGCGACATTGCGGCGACGGGGAGCGACGGCATACAAGCGCGGGGCGGGCTATTCGTGCCCGTGTCAGCCGGGGCGATTACGCGTGTTCCAGTCATTCGATGCGAGCGGCTCTGCCGACGCCGTTGCAGGCAGGGTCAAGCTGTTGCGCGAGCAGATCGCCAAGCTCGGCATCGACGCTTTCCTGGTTCCCCGGGCGGACGAGCACCAGGGCGAGTACGTGTCGCCGGCAGCGGAACGGCTGCGCTGGCTGACGGGGTTCAGCGGTTCAGCAGGATTTGCGGTGGTCACGCGCAAGTCTGCGGCTCTCCTCGTCGATGGGCGATACACACTGCAGGCCAGGGCGCAGACCGATACTTCCGTGTTTGAGATCCTGGACCTGGTCGGTGGCGACTGGGTGGCCTGGCTGGGAAAGCAGCTGCCGACCGGAGCCAAGGTCGGATTCGATCCGTGGCTTCACACCGTCGCTGCGGTGGAAGCGATGCGCGAGAGCGGCAAGAAGCACGGCTTCGTCTTCAAGGCGGTCGGTCGAAATCCGCTGGACGCCGCCTGGGGCAGGGAGCGCCCGGCGACCGCGATCGCTCCCATCGAGCTTCATCCGGCACGGCTTGCCGGGGCTATTGCACAGGACAAGGTCTCCGCGATACAGAAGCAGATTGCCGCCGACGGTCACGATGCGGCCGTGCTGACGCTTCCCGACTCGATCTGCTGGCTGTTCAACATTCGGGGGGCCGACGTCGCACACACGCCGATCGTGCACGCCTTCGCGATCGTGCCGGTGTCCGGCAAGCCCGTGTTGTTCGTCGAGCCGGCCAAGGTGACGGCGGACGTCCGCAAGGCATTGGCGACCTTCGTTCGTCTGGAGAGACCCGATCAGCTCGGCGCGCAACTCGATGCTCTCAAGGCGGCCCGGCGCAAGGTGCGGCTCGATCCCGCATCGGCCAGCTTCTGGCTGGCCCGTCGCCTAGGCAAATCGATCGTGCGGGGGAGCGATCCGTGCATTCTGCTCAAGGCCCGCAAAACGGCGGCGGAAATCGAAGGAGCCCGTGCCGCCCACCTGCGCGATGGAGCCGCCGTGGTGCGGTTCCTGGCTTGGCTCGACCGGGAGGCGGTCAAGGGCGGCGTCGACGAGATCGCCGCGGTCACCGAGCTCGAAGCGTTCCGGGCAGCCTCGCAGAAGCTCAAGGAGATTTCCTTCGATACGATTTCCGGATCAGGTCCGAACGGGGCGATCGTCCACTACCGGGTGACGACCAAGACGAACCGCCGACTGCAGCCGGGAGAACTCTTCCTGATCGACTCCGGTGCCCAGTACCAGGACGGCACGACCGATATCACGCGGACCGTTGTGATCGGAAAGCCGACGGAGGAGATGCGCCAGCGGTTCACGCTCGTGCTCAAGGGGCACATCAAGCTCGCGATGGCGCGTTTTCCGGCGGGCACCCGCGGCGTTCAGCTCGATACTCTGGCGCGGCATGCGTTGTGGCAGGCAGGGCTCGAGTTCGAGCACGGTACCGGACACGGGATCGGCAGCTATCTGTCAGTGCATGAAGGGCCCCAATCCATTTCCAAGCGCGGGATGGCAGCCTTGGAGCCCGGCATGATCGTGTCGAACGAGCCCGGCTACTACAAGGAAGGCGCTTACGGCATCCGGCTCGAGAACCTGATGGTCGTCACGGCGCCGGCGGCCGTTCCCGGCGGCGACCGTGACATGATGGGCTTCGATATCCTGACGCTCGCGCCGTTCGATCGCCGCCTCGTGGACACCAAGCTGCTCGATGCGGCGGAGCGCACCTGGCTCGACGCCTATCACGAGCGAGTTTTGCGCGAGTTGGGACCGGAAGTGCCTCCCGAGGTCCGTGGATGGCTGGAAAAGGCCACGGCCAAGCTGCGCTGATCGCTTCAGGCAACCAGTTCGGTCGCCACCGCGCGGCAATCCATCTCGTATTCGAGTTCGACGACGGGCGGCCGGCAATAATGCCATGTGAGACCGTGGCGGGCCGCGCCGCGGCGCACGATCTGCGAAGCCAGGAAGGGATGAAGATCGTGCACGGTGTAGACCTGGACGCCGGTCGTGGACGACCAATCTCCGCCCAGTGCTTTCATCCGCCGCTCCATTTCGCCGAGCACCCACTGCGCTTTTTCGGTCAGTCCCTCGATGCTGGTATCGCCACGGCGGATCATATGATCGCGGTAGTTGGACTTGCCCTCCGGCGCCTCGCCGCTGCCGGCGACAACGTATGAGGGGCGCTGATCGGCTCGTTCGACCGTGTAGGCGAAAGCGTGGAACGAGGGGGCGGCGGGCTTCGCAAGCTCGGGGCAGACATTCGAACGAGCGACCGTGTTGCGGCCTTCTTTGTACAATCCCCACTGTGCCAGCGTCCCGACGTAGGTTTCGTTGAAGGCGCGAAAACCGGCCTCGGTAAAGGGCTCCGGCGATCTCAGCTCGCAAGCACAGAACGACGCCAACGGCCGGCCGGCCGCGCGGATGATACCGGCGATGCGTTCGAAGCCCTCCTTCAGGGGAACGGGCTCCGCAAAGCGGACGCGCTCGATCGAAAAGCCCGGTTCCGCTGCGACCCCGCCGGAGTACTGAAACACGCCGGGAATGTAACGATAGCCGCCGGCAGCGAAATTCAGGGTCGACGACATAGCTTCTGTCTCCGTTCGCTCGAGCCGCAGGGTACTCGGCCTGTTTCGGATGTGGTCTTCGTCCAGCCACCATAGCAGCCCGAGGCCACGATCGCGAACAGACCACCGTGGCGACGCTCGTCTCGGGATGCGTCGAAGTCGGCCTAGGCGCTGCCCGGTCTGCCAGCCAATCGACGCGGGAAGAGCTTCCCAAAGGTCAACGCACGGTCACGGGCACCCGGTGGACCGTGTTGTTGCCGAAGCCGCCGTTGTCCCAGCGGGGCTCCAGCGGCTGGGTCTCGCCGTTCGCGTCGGTCGCGCGGCACATCAGGACATATTGGCCCGGGCGTGCCTGCCAGGCCACTCGCCAGCCGCGCCAAGCGTAGCGCGAGTTGGGTGCGGGCTCGAGCGTCGCCTCCTGCCATGCGCCGTCGGCGGAGAACTCGACACGCGTGATGGGCGTACCGCCGCCGGACCATGCGCGTCCGACGACCTCGACCGTGCCGGCCTCGACAACGCGCTGACGCGAATACCAGTCGGGGATGCCGGGCGGCGCCATCAACGACTTGACGCGGATGGCCGTGATGGGCGCGCCGGGGTCGCCCGGGCTGGTGCGATACATGTAGGTGCCGACCTGCTGATAGCCGCGAAAGGGTTCGGCCAGCGCCTCGATGTGGGTCAACCACTTCACAGAAGCCATGCCGTACCAGCCGGGAACGACGAGACGTAGAGGAAAACCATGCTGAGGCAGTAGCGGCTGCCCGTTCATCGCGTGAACCAGCAACACGTTCTCGTCCATCGCGTGCGCCTTCACGAGGCTACGTGCAAACGCGTGTTCCACACGATCGAAACCGCGGTCGGCGCCGGTGAAGCTGACTTCGACGCAGTCGCCCTCGAGCCCGGCGGCTTCGAGAACATTGCGCAGCGGCGTTCCCGTCCACTCGGCGGTGCCGACCGCGCCCTCGGTCCACGGCATGCTCTGCCAGCGTCGCGGCATGTTCGTGCGGCCATTGCCGGCACATTCCAGCGTCACGCGCATCGTGCGCTGGGGCAGGCGGCGAACATCGGAGAGGCTCAGAGTGAGCGGGCGCTCGACACGACCGCCTATGGTCACCTTCCAATTCTCGCCGTCGGTCACGTAGGGCACGTCGAAATGCGTCAACAGATAGTGCATTCCGACGGGAGTTACGTCGTGACGGAGAATTTCGAGCGGGATCCCGGAGTTCCGGTTCGCAAGCTGCACCTCCTCGCGACTGAAGAGGTCGTCGGTGTGGCTGCGGTTCGTCTTCGCGACCGAAAGATGGGGATCGTGCATGTCTCGCCGTCTCGCCGGGAAAGTTGCTCCAGTGCTGCCTAACACGGCCCGATCCGGCGTCAATCGGCTTGCAGGCAGTGACAGGGCTGGGTCGCGTCTGGATGGCGACGCCCGTCAGTTCGACTGCACGAGCGTTCCGTCCTGAGCGGCGAGCACGTGTCCGGCAAGATAGAGTGATCCGCAGATCAGAACCCTGGCGGGTTCCCCTTTGACAATCTGAGCGATGCGTTCGAGTGCGCTGGCGAAATCCGCCGCTGGCTCTGCCGTCAGGCCACAGGCCGTTGCCAATGCGGCGAGCTTGGCGGGGTCCTGCGGCGCCTCGTGAGCGCCGGGGATCGGAACGGTGAAGATCCGCCGCGACAATCCGCGGAATGCGCCGAGAAAGCCGTTCGCGTCCTTGTGCCCCATCATGCCCACCACGACGTAGAGCGGCTTCGGCGAACGCTCTTCGAGGTCCGCCAAGGTCTGCGCGATCGCGGTGCCGCCGTGCGGGTTGTGCCCGCCGTCGAGCCATAGCTCGACGGAAGCCGGCAAGAGGTTGCGAAGCGGACCTGGGCCCAGCTGCTGCATGCGAGCGGGCCAGCGGACCTCTTGGAGACCTCGTGCGATCGCGTCGTCGCCGAGTCCTAGGAAACGCAGCATCTGTGCCGCGGCGATCGCCGTTCCCGCATTGACGATCTGATGGCGACCGATCAGTCCGGGAAGCGGCAGGTCGAGGACCTCGTCCTCGCTCTGGTAGATCAGCCGGCCGTTCTGAACGTAAGCGTCGAAGTCCTCTCCCCACGCGAACATAGGAGCACGGCAGCGCCGTGCGGCGGCGCGAACGACGTCCAGAGCTTCTGGCCTCTGCATCGAGACGACGACAGGGCAATCGGGCTTGATGATCCCGGCCTTGGCGCGGGCGATATCCTCGATGGTTAAGCCGAGTTTGTCGGCATGATCGAAGTCGATCGGCGTGATCACCGAGAGCGCCGGCCGCTCGAAGACGTTCGTCGCGTCGAACTCGCCGCCGAGACCCACTTCCACGAGCACGACATCGGCCGGCGTTTCCGCGAAGGCCAGGAAAGCTGCCGCCGTCGTGATCTCGAAGAACGTCATCGGAGCGCCGCCGTTGACCACCTCGACGCGGTGGAGCAGCGCCGAGAGCGTCGCGTCGTCGATCGGCCGCGCGCGTCCGTCGGTACCTGCGAGGGAAATCCGCTCACCGAAGCGGACGAGGTGCGGAGAGGTATAGACATGCGTGCGCAAGCCTGCCGCCTCGACCATCGCCTTGAGGAAAGCGACCGTGGATCCCTTGCCATTGGTTCCCGCGACGTGGACCACCGGGGGCAGACGGCGCTGCGGCGCGCCGAGCTTTTCCAGAAGCCCGATGATGCGATCGAGGGAAAGGTCGATCAGCATCGGATACAGTGTCTTGAGACGCTTCAACTGCGCGTCGAGCTCGGTCATCGGACCTCGCAGGGGATCGTCACAGGGACGGGGACATCAAAGCGTCAGTTCCGGCCGCCGTTGGGAAGCGCGCGTCCGCGGGCCTTCGCGTCGGCTTCCCGCTTTGCTCGTTCCTTGGCTTCCAAGCGCGCAGCATCGAAGCGCGCCTCGTCGTCGACCGGCTCCACTTCGAGCGCCGCGGTGCTGCGGGCGAGGGACTCCACAGTCTTGCCGTCGACCGCATGCCCGTTCGCCGTGTAGCCGTTGGCTCCGGCAGTCTTGGACTTGCGCTCGGTCTTCTGGGCCGTCAGCAGCCGCACCAGCCGCGCCAGCGTGTCGCGCAGCTTGTGGCGGTGCACGACCATGTCGATCATGCCGTGCGCAAGCAGATACTCGGCGCGCTGGAAACCCTCGGGCAGCTGTTCGCGAATCGTCTGCTGGATCACGCGCGGTCCTGCGAAGCAGATCAGGGCGCCCGGCTCCGCTATGTGGATGTCGCCGAGCATCGCGTAGGAGGCAGTGACGCCGCCGGTTGTCGGGTCGGTCAGAACGACGATGTAGGGCAGGCGTGCATCCCGCATCCGCTGGACCGCGATGGTCGTGCGGGGCATCTGCATCAGGCTCAAGATCCCTTCCTGCATGCGGGCGCCACCCGATGCGGCAAAGAGGATGAACGGTGCCTTGCGCTCGACCGCCCGCATCAGGCCGGTGATGACGGCCTCGCCCGCGGCCATGCCGAGCGAGCCGCCCATGAATCGGAAATCCTGGGCTGCGGCGACGACGTCGCGCCCTTCCAGCTTGCCTTCGCCGACGACGACAGCGTCTGTCAGCGTCGTATCGGAGCGGGCATCCTTCAGGCGGTCGGTGTAGCGACGGCCGTCGCGGAACCGCAACGGATCCTGGGGAACATCGGGCGATTTGACGACCGCGTACTGGCCGTCGTCGAACAGCGACGCTAAGCGCGCCTGCGAGGCCATGCGGCCATGGAACCCGCAGCAAGGGAACACGAAGCCGTTGTCCTCCAGCGCCTTCTTGTCCGCCATCTGGCCGCAGCCACCGCACTTGTGCCAGAAGTTGTCCGGCGGCTCGCGACGAGAGGTCAGCAGTCCGCGGATCTTCGGCCGGACGACGTTGTTGATCCAGTTCACGTCCTAGGCTCCTCAACCTCCATGCGGATCCGATCGCGGACCCGGAAGGATTCATCGCACCCGTTCAGACACGGTTGCGGCTTGCTCGACCGGGCGCTGGGGCCCGGGATTCCGTTCAGACTTCTAGTTGATGCAGCATCCGGTCGCCAGACCGGGATCCCTATCGGCGGATGCGCCATCGACGTTCATGCTGCACCGCGGAGGGCGGCCGACAGGTCCTTTACTAGATTTAGGACCGCTGGGGCGGTTTTGGGAGTGGGCCTGCCCGCATTGTCCAGGGATTCCTGGATTGCAGTTACCAGGGCCGAGCCCACGACGACGCCGTCTGCCCCGGCGGCAATCGCCTTGGCCTGGGCGGGCGTCCTTACACCGAAGCCGACGGCCACGGGAAGCGGGGTCGCTTTTCTGATGTTGGCAACCATGGCGTGCACCTTGGCCGGATCAGGCGCCGCCGTGCCAGTGATCCCGGTGATCGAAACGAAGTAAACGAACCCGGACGTATTGTTGAGGACCGTCGGCAGCCTCTTCGCGTCGGTCGTCGGCGTCGCCAGCCGGATGAAGTTCAGGCCGCGCCGGATCGCGGGAATGCAGAGTTCGTCGTCCATTTCCGGCGGGGTATCGACCACGATCAGGCCGTCCACCCCGGCGGCTACGGCGTCATCCAGGAAAGCCTCGCTCGGATAAACGTAGATCGGATTGAGATATCCCATGAGGACGATGGGGGTCTCCGAATCCCTGGCGCGGAAGTCGCGGACCATTTGCAGCGTCTTCTTCATCGTCTGGCCGGACTTCAGGGCCCTAAGGCCGGCGGCCTGGACCGCCGGTCCATCAGCCATGGGGTCGGAGAACGGCATGCCGATTTCGATGACGTCCGCGCCCGCAGCCGGCAGACCCTGCAGAATCTGGCGAGAGGTCTCGTAGTCGGGGTCGCCCGCCGTGACGAATGTCACGAGCGCGGCACGCCCTTGTCGCTTCAGGTCGGCGAATCGGCGGTCGATACGTGTTTCGGGCATACGGAGATCTTCGCTTGGATACCGGCTGACGTGTCTAGGAAAAAAAGTCGGCAGGGGCCAGGGTTAATTCCGGCCGCACGTATTCCCCGTGCGCTTTCATGGCATCTGCGGTCAGACCTTTTTACGTGATTTCGACGGCGACGCGCGGCGAGACGCCCTGGTCGCAAGCACTTCGTCCGTGTGCTCGCCGAGGCCGGGTGCCCACGGTCGGGCCGCGGCGCGAGAGCGGGAATAGCGGTATGGTGGGTTCAAGGCCCTGAAACGCCCGCTGGGGTCGTCGACTTCGGCCAGCGCCGCGCGGTGCGCGATCTGCGGGTCCTGCAGCGTCTCCCTGACTGTCCTATAGGGGGCCGAGGGGACTTCGTGCCGCTCGAACACGGCCAGGCATTCCGCGCTGGTGAGCGTGCGCGACCAGCGCTCGCATTCCTCCATCAAGACCGCCCAATTCGCTCGACGATCCAAATACTTGGCGAATCTGGGGTCGGTTATCCAATCGGCCCGCCCCGCCGCGGTGGCGAAGTTCTGGAACGTGCGCTCGCTGGCTACGGCGACGTTGACGAAGCCGTCGCTGGTGGCCAGCGGGCCGAACATCGGCCGCTTCGGCGGCGGCGGTCCCTTGAATTGCGCCGCCTGCAGCTCGACCAAGGTCAGCGACAGCATCGATTCCAGCATGGACACGTCGATGTGCTGGCCGAGGCCCGAACGCTGGCGCTCGACCAGGGCGGCCGAGATCGCGCCGAACGCGTAGGTCCCGGCAACGACATCGGCGACGTAGACGCCGCAAAAATCTGGCTGGGTGCGGCCGGCCTGATAGGAGAGATTGGCCATGTCGAAGCCCGACGCGGCATGGATCACCGGAGCATAGGCGGGCTTGTCGGACGAAGGGCCGGTCTGGCCGTAACCCGATATTGAGCAATAGATCAGGCTCGGATGCGTTGGGGCCAGGTCCCCGTAAGCCAAGCCGAAGCGCTTCATGACGCCCGGCTTGAAGTTTTCGACGAGCACGTCGGCGGAGGCCAGGAGCGCGCCGACCGCCGCTTTGGCCTCCGGGCTCTTCAAATCGAGCACGATGCTTTTTTTGCCGGCATTGAGCTGGCCGAAAAATGTGCTGGCGCCGTCGCGCAACGGCGGGCGCAGTCGGAGCATGTCGCCTTCCGGCGGCGCGATCTTCACGACGTCGGCGCCATGATCGGCCAGCATGCGTGTGCAGTGCGGTCCTGCGATCGTGGTCGTAAAATCCACGACGCGCAGGCCGCTCAACGGCCCCGCCGATTCCGCCGACTTCGTCGAACCCGATGCCACAGCGCGCCCTGCCTTCCGACGGCGCATCTGCGCGCTGTCGGGACAGAGCAGACCCCAATTCACAAGCCGAGGCAAGGCGCGCGCGGGCCCAAGCAGGTCCCGGAGGCGGCTTTCGCGCCTGTCACTTGGAGACGACCGTCAACTCACCGGTCAAACCGTCGTTGCGGGTCCAATGGACCCGGCTGCCGGACTGGCGCAGCGTGAAGCAGTAGGATTTGCCGTCCAGCCACATCCGCCACTTCTGGCAGAGCTGGTCGCTGGCGATCCACCAGGTGCCCTGGTCGAAGCCGCGTCCCAGCCAGTTGGCTAGGTCCTGGGTCCGGCCGACCATCGTCCCGTCGGTTTTGAACGAGATCGGTATCGCGCCGATCGGCGTCTCGAGGCGCAACGTCTTGCCGGCAAAGGCCGCCTCCACGGCACGTCCGTCGAGCTGCTTCAGCTCGGACGCGCCGGCTGTGACTACAAATCCCATCAGAGCGGCAAGAAAAGCGCCGCGTCCCACCCAAGTCATCAAGTGTTCCCCAATTCGCAGACCAGATGCGTTTCCCGGCCGCGCGGCGCGTCGGCCTGGCACATGCCTCAGGCGTCCCCGTCTCGCTCGCTGCGACCCACCGAGGGAACGTCCCTGCATTACGTCCCTGCAAATCGTGTGCCGTCGAATCTGGGCCATGATGTGGCTGGTTGTGGGCGGCGCCGGCAATTCAGCTTCCACCCGCGGGCCTGCGCCCGTCAGCGCGCCCGGCCGAAATAGACCGACAAGCCTACGCCGTAGAACAATACGATCAGGAGAACGGCCCCCGTGAGTGCTGTGGCCGGGAAGCCTCTGCCGACGACATAGGCGGCGGCGACCGACCACGCCGCGGTCGCGGCTAGCGTGATCCAGCGGAGGCGGATGACCCGCATCGGGTGCACCCACTTGATGCGTAAGAACGTCAGCGCAACGCAGGCGAGAATGATCGCGGCGACGGCCCAGTACGCCATCGGGAACGCGAACAGATAGAAGGCCACCACGTTCCATATTGCCGGAAAACCGACGAAGCAGTTGTCCTCCGACTTCGAGCCTTCGTCCGAGAAATGGTAGAGGGACGACATGCAGGCGAGGCCGGCGAGCACCAGGCCGCTGACGCCCGTGATGATACCGGCCTGAAGAAGCATGAGTGCCGGCACGAAGACGTAGGTTACGTAGTCGATCACGAGATCGAGCGTCTCGCCGGACACCATCGGCAGAAGCTGCTTCACGCGGTAACGGCGAGCCAGAGCGCCGTCGAGCCCGTCGATCAGGAAGGCGACGCCGAGCCACATGAATGCGACTTCGAACCAGCCGTTGATCGTCGCTCGGGTGGCCAGGAGCGCGCAGACAATACCGGTGGCCGTGAAGAAATGAACGAACGCGGCCTGCAACAGAGACTGCATGGCTGTTCTTTGTCCCGCCTGCCCTCGCCCCGGCGCGTGCGGCGCGCGGAACCCCTCATGAACGATGCGCGTGCTGTAACATGCACGTCTCTCGCTTCCAACCGGGGACGGCGAAAACCCTCAACGAGCCGGCCGGCGTCGCCGGAAGCCGTCGTCGGCAGCGGGCTGCTCGGCCCCTGCGGGCGCCGGCGCCGCCTTTCCTGACGCCTGACCGCCCGGCTGGCGGGCCGGCTGGGCCGTCTGGGTCCGAGGCTGCGCGCATTCGGCGAGCCAGATATCGAAGACGGGGTGCTCGAGCGCATTCAGACCGGGGCTCTCGGCGAACATCCAGCCCGAGAAGATCCGATTCTCGGACCCGTCCAGCAGCATCTCGGTGATCTCGACGAAGGTCGTCGTCTTCGGCTGTTCTGTAGCAGCGCGCGAATAGCAATTACGGGGTGTAATGCGGAGGGCACCGAACTTCACGGTCGATCCCAGAGGCACCTCCAGCCGCTGGATCCGTGCCGTCACCTTGTCCAGCGCGGCGAAGATCGCGACGTTGTTCTCGATGCGGGGGGCCGGCTGCTGCGCGAACGCCGGGGCGCCGCCGAGTGTGGCCACGGCTAGAGCCGAGGCGGTGGCGGCCATCGCATTGCGGCCGTAGCGGGATCGGCGGGCTGTGGTCATCGGCTCGATTGCGGCGCCGCGTGTTTGGCCGGCGGCCTCGACTCCCGGTTTCCTGCACAAAAACGGCGTCGAAGTGACCGGTCTGAGGTCACTCGGGTTGCCAAGCCTTGTAATCACCGGTGGCTTTCGGCCGGTTGCCGCCGACCAGAATCGAACCCTGAGGGCGATGGGCCTGCGGCGTACCCGTCATATTCGGCAGATGCTGCTGCTGCCAAGGGCGTGGACGGTAGGTCTCGGCCGTCGGAGGCGTGTCGACGGTATAGTGCATCCATCCGTGCCAGTCGGCCGTGATGGAGCTGGCCTCGGCGCCGTTCTTGTAGATCACCCAGCGGCGCGGGACGCCCAGCGGCCCGACGCCTTTCGACTGCACGTAGTAGCGGTTGCCCATCTCGTCGGTGCCGACGTGACGTCCGCGCAGGGCGGTATAGATCCGGTTGGACCAGGTGTTGCCACCCCACCAGCTGAAGATCTCCGTGAACACGCCCATTGCCGGCGACTCCGCAGTTCGCTTGCGATTCTGGCCGCTTATGGAGCGAGCGTGCCGGATTGTCCACTCGCCCCCATGTCGCGTCTTCGAGAGGGGTGTCGCCGCGGCGATGCAAAGTGGCAACACTGGCGCGCATTCAGCCACGTGGAACTGCGGCGCGGGCCGGCCTTGTGCGCGCAACCAACGGGTTGCCAACAGGGGCTGCGACAGCGCCCGAGTCACGAACATCAACGATGTCCGTAGCTTGCGGGGAAGTCGCCCACACGTTTTCCCGCGAGAGGCGCATGCAACCACATCTAGTGGTGGTCCCGCCTCCGAAACACAAGAGGTCGCGTGACAGTCTCCGGCGAATCGTCGAACTTCAGGGTGTTCCCGAGCCCGGAGCTGTGACACACGGGCAGTGTATGTCGCGGAACGAGCAGCCTAGAGCGACTTCCTCGGAAATCGCGCTGGGCCTCAGGCGCGAGATCCCGCGCTTCGCGACTGTGGCGTTTCAGTAACCCGAGTGATCCGGAGCAGTCGCGGCTCGCATCTGCGAGCGGGGGAGGCTGCGCATCGGATCGCGAGTAACGGCGGCCATGTTGCCGCCGAGTTGCGTCGCCCGCGGTCAGTTGCCGACCGCCGTGAGTTCAAAACCAGATCCAACAACACGAAACCGCGGCTGCGACCGATTCGCGACTGCCCGACGGTGTCCTTGCGGGGAAGAAGAACTATGAAAATCACACGGCGCTTCACCGAGGCTGGCAAGTCGCCCTACGACAAGATCCCGTTCCGCCGCGCGACCTCCGAGATCAAGAATCCGGATGGTTCCGTGGTCTTCCGGCTCGCCGACTTCGCTGTTCCCGAGCATTGGAGCCAGGTTGCGGCCGACATTCTGGCGCAGAAGTACTTCCGCAAAGCCGGTGTCCCGAAGCGCCTGAAGCGCGTCGAGGAGAACTCGGTTCCGTCTTGGCTGTGGCGTTCGGCCGCCGACGAGGCCGCACTGGCCGATTTCGCCGCCGGCGAGCGGACGAGCGGGGAAGCCGATGCCCGGCAAGTCTTCGACCGGCTCGCAGGCACCTGGACCTACTGGGGCTGGAAGGGCGGCTACTTCACCACCGAGGAGGATGCCCGCGCGTTCTTCGACGAGCACCGCTACATGCTGGCGATGCAGTACGGCGCGCCGAACTCTCCGCAGTGGTTCAACACCGGTCTTCACTGGGCTTACGGGATCGACGGTCCCGGTCAGGGCCACTACTACGTCGATTTCCGCACCGGTCAGCTCACCAAGTCGCAATCGGCCTACGAGCATCCCCAGCCGCACGCCTGCTTCATCCAGTCGGTCGAGGACGATCTCGTGAACGAGAACGGCATCATGGACCTTTGGGTCCGTGAGGCGCGCCTGTTCAAATACGGCTCGGGCACGGGTTCCAACTTCTCGCTGCTGCGCGGCGAGAATGAGAAGCTCTCCGGCGGCGGTCGCTCGACGGGATTGATGTCGTTCCTGAAGATCGGCGACCGCGCCGCCGGCGCGATCAAGTCGGGCGGCA
>CAYMEB010000077.1:0-18978 GCA_964389095.1 uncultured Hyphomicrobiaceae bacterium | reverse complement strand
GATCGCGGCGCCGATCGGCCACGACTACTTCCCGCGACACCGCAGGTTTTTGAAACCCGGAAGCAACATCGTCACGGTGATGGTCGCCGACTTCGCCCTGGATGCTCTCCTCGCCTTCACCGAGCGCACGCCGGGAGCCAACGTGCTCATGCGCAGCGACGCATTGGCGGAAGCGGACGCGAAGGGCCTTCCCCCGGTCTACGAGCTGGGCTGGAACCACACGACCCTTCGCGCCCTGCGCGTCGATCCAGCCATCACGTACCTCCAAGTGCTTTATCCTTTCCCGAATACAGTCGACCTCGCTTGCCGCATCCACGAGAGGCTCGGTGACGAGCTGATGGCGCACCTCGAATTCGTCCGCTTCGACGGTAAGGTCACGGCATTCGGGCTGCCGCTGGTCCGGCATACCAGCGAGGACCGGCTCGAGGAGATCATGCGGATCCACGAGGACATGGGCGCGCCGATATTCAATCCGCATCGCTACACGCTGGAGGAAGGCGGCATGAAGCAGACCGACGAGGTGCAGCTCGCCTTCAAGCGGGAGGCCGATCCGCGGGGGCTCCTCAATCCAGGCAAAATGATCGCCTGGGAAGACCCCAATTACGACTACCGCAGCGGGAAGACGTACCTTTTCCGCAGCCTCGCATGAGCCCGCGCCGGCACCGAGGCCGCTTGGCAGCTACCGGGCGCGTGCTAAGGATGGCTCGCATCGAAGGAGAATGGGTGGAATGCGCGACGTCGTCATCACCGGCATCGGATCAACACGCTATGCCCGTCTCGACGGGCAGGGAACGGAAAGCCTCGCGGTGGAAGCCGCGTCGGCCGCCCTCGCCCGATCTGGGATGGAGCGGTCGGAGATCGGTGCGCTCTACCTCGGCAACTTCTGCGCCGGTCCGCTGACCGGTCAGGAGGTCCTCGCCGGGATCATCGGCGACGAACTCGGCCTCGCGAACATTCCCTGCACCAAGGTCGAGGGAGCTTGCGCCTCGGGAGGGATCGCCTTCCGCCACGCCGTCATGGCGGTACAGGCCGGTTTCTGCGAAGCCGCTCTCGTCGTCGGTGTCGAGAAGATGACGCACGCTTCCGGTGCCGCCGTCACCGCGGCCCTCAACTGCGCCATGGACAACCGCAGCGACGCGCCCTCCGGTCTCACCTTCCCCGGCTTGTTCGGCATGGCGTTTCGCGTCCACGCGGCCACCTACGGAACCACCAGGGACGAACTCTCCGCCGTGGTCATCAAGAACAAATCGAACGGCCTGAGAAATCCTCTGGCGCAGATGGGAGCTGCCCTGACGGCGGACATCATCCGCCAATCGCAGCCGATCGCGGACCCGCTTCAGATCTACGATTGCTGCCCGGTCTCCGATGGGGCCTCGGCCGTGGTCGTCACCACGGCGGAGCGGGCCCGCGCCGCACCGGATCTGCCGATCCGGATCCGAGCCGCAGTCCAAACCCGAGGCCCAGCCCGTATCTCCGGCCACCGCAGCATGATTACGTTCTCCACCACGGTCGAAGCAGCTGCCCGCGCATACCAGACCGCCGGGATCACTGCCGCCGACATCGACGTCGCGGAGATCCACGATTGCTTCTCCATGGCGGAAGTGGTGCACAGCGAGGACCTCGGGCTGGTCCCGCGCGGCATGGGCGCGAAGTGGGCAGCGGACGGACGCACGTCCGTCGGCGGTGACATCGCGATCAATCCCTCCGGCGGCCTCCTTTCGAAAGGACACCCGGTCGGAGCGACGGGCGTCGGGCAGATCTACGAGGTGGTCCAGCAGCTCCGCGGCCGCCATCCGAACCAGGTCGAAGGCGCGCGACTGGGTCTCACCCAGAACGTCGGCGGCGCCGGGGTCGCCTGCACGGTTTCGATCCTGGAGCGTTCCGATGCCTGACAGCAGCGTCCGCGTCATGCGCTGCCCCTCCTGCGGGACGCTCGATCCTGGACCGCGGGAGCTTTGCGGGCGCTGCTTCACGAAACTGGAGCCGTTCACGGTTTCGGGCGATGGCGAGATCGTGTCGTGGACCGTCATCCGGCGGCCACCGCTCGCATTCAAGGACGAGAAATCCTACGCCGTAGCTGTCGTCCGCCTCGACGCCGGCTGCCAGGTGACCGGGCGCCTTCACGACCCCGAACCATCGCTCCTACCGGGAACGCGCGTGCGGGCCATCGGCTCCCATCGGAGCGTTCCCGTGTTTGCCGCGTCTCAGAAAGGATAATCAGCCGAATGCTACTCGGATGCATTGCCGATGATCTCACCGGGGCGACCGATCTCGCGCTGATGTTGACACGCGCGGGGATGCGCACGGTCCAGGTCATGACCATCCCGACGGCGGCTGATGGACTCGCAAGCTACGATGCCGTCGTCGTCGCCCTGAAATCGCGGACGATCCCAGCCGAGGACGCTGTTCGTCTTTCGCTGCAGGGCGCCGATGCCCTGCTCGCTCTCGGCGCCCGCCAGCTCTTCTTCAAGTACTGCTCGACATTCGATTCCACAGATGCCGGCAACATAGGCCCCGTCGCCGACGCTCTCCTGGCGAAGCTGAAATCCGACCAGACGATCGCCTGCCCGGCTTTCCCGACGAACAAGCGCACGATCTACATGGGGAACCTGTTCGTCGGCGATCTGCCGTTGGCAGAAAGCCCGATGAAGGACCATCCCCTGACGCCGATGCGGGACAGCAATCTCGTCCGCGTCCTGCAACGCCAGACGAAGAGCAAGGTCGGGCTCATTCCGTTCGGCGTCGTCGACAAAGGCGCCGATGCGATCGGCGATGCATTGCGTGCCGCACGCGCGCGCGGTGAACGCCACCTCGTCGTCGATGCCATCACCGACATGCATCTCTACGACATCGGGCGGGCCGTAGCCGAAATGAAGCTCGTCACCGGTGGCTCGGGTGTCGCGCTGGGGCTGCCGTCGAACTTCATCCGGGCCGGGCTCATGACCGCGGCAGAGCCCGGACGGGCGCTGACCGCCTCACCTGGTCGCGCGCTGATCATCGCGGGATCCTGCTCCCAGGCCACGCGCGAGCAGGTCAAGCGGGCGATCGATGCTGGCATTCCGGCGCTTCGTGTCGACCCACTGGCGCTGCACGACGGCAGCACCAGCCACCGCGATCTCGTGCGCTGGGCTCTGTCCCAACCGGCGGACAAAGCCGTCCTGGTCTATTCGAGCGACGATCCCGCGCGGGTCGGCCTCGTTCAGGACAAACTCGGCCGCGACGCGGCGGGCCAGCTCGTCGAGCACGAACTCGCCGCCACCGCGCGCGCACTGGTCGCCCAAGGATTTACGCGCCTTCTCGTCGCCGGTGGCGAGACGTCGGGAGCCGTGGTCGGCGCGCTTGGACTTACGATGCTGGAGATCGGTCCCGAGATCGATCCCGGCGTGCCGTGGACCCGCGCATTGGATCCCGCTGCCGGCGGCCTCGTCCTGGCCCTTAAATCCGGCAATTTCGGCGCGCCGGATTTCTTCATCAAGGCCTGGAGCCGGCTGGCGTGAGCGACGCGAACCGACTGCGCGATACGATCGCAGCGACCGGCGCCTCGCTTTTCGGGCGCGGCCTGACGCATGGCGCAACCGGCAACATCTCCGCCCGTCTGCCCGATGGCGGCTGGCTGATGACGCCGACCGGCACGTCTCTGGGCGCCATCGATCCGGGACGCCTGTCCCTGCTCGACGCCGCTGGACGTCACGTCTCCGGGGATGCGCCGACCAAAGAGGCGATGTTGCACACGGCCATGTACGGCGCGCGCCCTGGATCGGGCGCCGTCGTGCATCTTCACTCCACATACTCGGTGGCGGTGAGCTGTCTCCACGGCCTCGATCCCGCGAACGTGCTGCCGCCCATCACGGCCTACTCCGTCATGCGGGTCGGCGCTCTCGCGCTCGCGCCGTATTTCCCTCCGGGCGACGAGGCCCTCGCCAAGGCCGTCGCGGCTCTGGCCAGCCGCCACCACGCGATCCTGCTCGCCAACCACGGACCGGTCGTCGCCGGTACGTCCCTCGCCGCCGCCACCGACGCCATCGAGGAACTGGAGGAGACCGCGAGACTATTCCTGATGCTGCGGTCGGAGAAGACCACGCTCCTGAGCCCCGAGCAGGTGGCGGAGTTGAGGAGACGCTTCCCCTCCTGAGGCCGCGTCAGCGCAACGGCCAGATCCGCCGGTAGATCGCGACCGTGGCCGGCAGCACGACGAGTTGCGCAAGGAGCGCGGAGAAGAGACAGATCGCGGTCAGGCGGCCGAAGAGCCGAAGCGACGGCAGATCGGAAAAGATGGTCACGCCCAAGCCCAGCGCGAGTACGATCGTCGTCAAGGCGATCGCGGGACCGATATGCTCGATCGTGTGCACGAGAGCCTGTTGGGCGTTGCCGGGCCCCGGACCGAGCCGCAGTTCCTCCAGACGGAAGCGGTTCAGGAAGTGGATCGTCGAGTCGATCGCCAGCGAGAATGCGACCGTGATCGCGATGATCGATGCGAACTGAAGTCCCTCCCCCGTCCACCACAGATGCGCGCCGGTCGCGAAGATCGGGAAGAGCGAGGGCAGAATACTGGTGATGCCGGCCAATACCGATCGCAGCATGATCCCGAGGAAAAGGAAGATCACGAAGATATCGCCGACGAGCCCCCAGTTGAGTTCCGCAATCAGCTTCGCCGAGTTGCGTGCTGCAATGGCGGGCAGCCCAGTGACACTGATCTCGTAACCCGGGTTCGCCTTGCGGACCGGCTCCAGTGCCTTGTCGATTTTCTCGACGACCGGAAGTATCTGTGAGGCGTCGACATCGGGCAGACGCCCGGTCACCAGAACGGCAGTCTGGTCCTTGTCGATGAAGCGCCGGACGAGGTGCTCGGGCAGAACCTTGACGTAGCGCTGCACAGTTTCGGTGCGGTCGTCTCCGGCCTCCTTGAGCCAGCGCCGCAGGCTCTCGAGAGACCACACGTTGCCGAGCCCGGCCTCCCGTTCCAGAACGTCGTGAGCCGCGGCGATCGCAGCCAGTGTAGCGGCGTCGTAGAGCCCTTGCCCACCTTTCCACTGGATCATGACGTGCACGGGATTCGCGCCGGTGAGCTTCTGGTCGAGGCGGCTGGTGGCCGCGAGAGCCTGCTCGCGATCGGGAACCTGGTCTGCCAGACGATAGTGCGGGACGAGTTGCGAGTAGGCGATGCCGCAGGCGACGACGGCCAGCACGCTGGCAACCGCGTAGGGCACCGGCTGCGCCGCAACCTTGCGCAGCACCCACATGCTGACCGACGAGAGGAATCCGATGCCCCCTGCTTCGCCCGCCTCGGCCCGTCCTTCGGGTTCGCGGCGGATGAGCAGTGCCGCCAAAGTCGGAACGACAACCGCCACGGCCAGATATGACAGCCCGACAGCGATCAGCGCCGCCAAACCGAACGTCCTGATCAGGGCGGAGTCCGCGAAGGCGAAGGAGACGATCGAAATGGCCTGCGTCATCGCCGTCAGCAGACATGCGGGCGCCACGTCCATCACCGCATTGCGCGCCGCCGTCAGACGGTCCACCCCGGCAATGATGTCACGGCGGACAGCGAACACCAGATGCATCGAGTCCGAGAACCCCGAGACCAGGATCAGGGGCGTCAGCACGTTGATGAAGAGGTTGAGGCGGAAATCGAGCCCGGCGACCATTCCGAGCGTCCACAGGATCGCCGTCGCCGGCCCCAGGACAGCGATCAGCGTCAGGGATAACCGCCGGAAGAAAAGGTAGGCCATGGCGGCGCCGAGCAAGAAGCCCAGGCCGTTGTAGATCAGCCGATCACGCTCGACGGCGTTGCGGATCTCGAGTTGCATGACCGGCGCGCCGGTGAGCTGCACGCGCAGCCCCACCGCTAGAAGTTCCTTCTCGGCAACGGACTTGATGCCCGAGATCACCGCGCGCGCGCCGAGTTGTTCGACGGCCTCACGGTCCAGCGACAGTACCGCGAGAGCCAGCGTGCCGTCCGCCGAGAGGAACTTCCCCTCGACCACCTCGTTGGCTGCGAGCGCCTTGATCATATCCGTGTAGGCTGCGCCCTCTGGCAGATCGTCGGGCACGATCGGGGCCGCATAGCCGCTGGCGTCGGGCCTGCCTCGCGCCGACAACATCGACACCACGCCGGCGACGCCATCGGCGAGCTGAAGGTCGACGACCGCCCGCCGGAAAGCCTCGAGCTGAGGCTTCGCGAGGAGCTGGGCGCCCTCGACGACCACGAGCACGTCGTACTCGCTCGACGGGAACCGACGATCGATCTCCTCGTAGCGCCGGAACTCCTCGGTGTTCGTACGGAACAGCTCGGACAGGCTGTCGTCGACCTTGAGCCGTGTGACGTTGTAGGCGGCCAGCGCCGATAGCAGCAGAATGAGGGCCAGGGAGAGATAAGGCACCCGCAACGCATACAGACCGACGCGATCCAGTCCGAGTGTGAACCGCGCCACCCGGCCGGATTGACCGGTACCGGCCTTGGAATCGACTGCGGGCTCGCTCATGCGTTGATCCCCCCTGCCGGCGCAGCGTGAAAGCACCGGCGAAAAATGCAGCGTTGGGTGAAAAGTGTTGCGCGGTGTTCCCACTTGACGAGTCGCGAGGAGCATCGTGACGGGGGCACGCGGCCACGGCAAGCCACGGTTATGGCTTTAGAGCCACACATGCCCGCCGCCGTTGTAATGCAGTTACTCGCCCAGGCGCCGGATCACGTCCCGGACCTCGGGGCGAACCGGCCCCTCGGCCGGACCATCGAGCAAGCGGGTCAGCCAACCTTCTTCGACATCCTCCTCGTCGACCAGATCGCAGGTCAGCGCGCCGAGGATATCCCGCGCGGCGGGCGGAAGCAGGTCCGGGATCCGACGTCCGGACATGCGGGCCCACTGAGCGACCCACAAGCGGACCGCAGTCCACGGATTGTAGCCCCCGCCGCCCAGCACCGCGCACGGAGCCGCCAAGCCGGCGGCGAATGCGGTGCATGCGAGCAGGCAGTCGTTCGACAGCCGCATCTTGGACAACGGATCGCCAGCCAGTGCATCGGCACCCAGGACGATGACGACGGCCTCCGGTCTCCAGGCGAGGATGGGACCAATCGCCGCCTCGAACACCAGCCGGTATTCGCTGTCATTGATCCCCGCCGGAACGGCGGCGTTGATGATCCTGCCGTTTGAGCCGGTCTGGCCGGTGCCCGGCCACCGCCCGGCCTCGTGGATCGACAGCGTCGAGACCCTCTCGTCGTCTTCGAATGCGGCCTCCACGCCGTCGCCGTGATGGGCGTCTAGATCGATGTAGGCCACGCGGTTCACGCCGGCGTCGAAGAACGTGAGGACGGCGAATACGGGATCGTTGAGATAGCAGAAGCCCGAAGCGCGCCGGCGCGAGCCATGGTGCGTGCCCCCTGCGGGATGAAACGCCGCGCGCCCCTCCAGTGCCAGCCTGGCAGCGAGAATCGATCCCCCGACGCCAGCCAATGCGCGTTCGCGAAGGCCCGGGAAGACCGGACACTCCATGGTCCCCAGATTGTAAGCTTCACGGTCCCGAACCATCGCCACTCCCGCGACCGCGACCCGCTCGAAGGCATCGAGATAGTCCTGGGCATGGAAGCGCTCCAGCGTCGCGCGGTCCGGCAGCGGAGCGGTCGCGCGCTCGCCGGGACCGAGCCATCCGAGCGCCTCCGCCAGAGTGACGACTGCCGCCTGACGCCCCGTCGACAGCGGATGGTGGGCGCCGAACCCGGGTCGCATGAAAGCCGGATGCGAGACGAAAACACCCGCCAGCTCCCGCCCGGCCTGCTCCACCCGAGGTCCGGATGCGACATTTCCCACGTAACTTGCTCCCGAAACTTTCTTGACGCGCGATCCCTGCGCCGCACTATGTATTCACATCTGCTGATATTCGAGCGCGCGGAGATGCGAAATGGCCGACAAGACCCTCGACACCAAGGGTTTGAATTGCCCGCTGCCCATACTGAAGGCCAAGAAGGCGATCTCCGAGAT
This sequence comes from uncultured Hyphomicrobiaceae bacterium, assembly GCA_964389095.1. Classification (GTDB taxonomy): domain Bacteria; phylum Pseudomonadota; class Alphaproteobacteria; order Rhizobiales; family Hyphomicrobiaceae; genus JABFRJ01. Next base: position 11,005 of record CAYMEB010000077.1, on the reverse strand, counting down.
GCCCAAGGGTGCGACGCTCGAGATCCTCGCCACCGATCCAGGCGCCGTCGCGGATTTCCAGGCCTTCTGCAAATCGACCAAGAACACCCTTGTGGAGCACTCCGAAGCCGGCGGTGTCTACCGCTTCCTCATCAAGCACACGTCCCCCTGACGGGGCCGACGGCACGATGGCGATCCCAGACCTGCGCGCAGGCGCCCCTCTCTATCTCGTGGACGCCGTCGTTCGGGCCGATCAACTGAACGCTTCGGGCCACTTGCGGGCTGCGCTGTACGTGCAGCTCTTCGAAGACGCCGTCAAAGTCTTCTTTCCCAAATGCGGGATCGCCGACGGCGACCTCCTGCACGGGGGGACTTCGCCATTTCTGCTGGATCTCCATACCTGCTACCTGGCGGAACTGCGGCAGGATGATCGCGTCTCCATCGACATTCTCGTTCTCGACGTCGACCCGCGCCGGGTCCGCCTGTTCCTCACGATGAAGGCCAAAGCGGACCATCGCATCTGCGCGACCACCGAGCTGCACATCATCAATATCGACATGGGGACGAGGCGACCGATCGCCTGGGACCCCGGCCAGCAGGCCGCCTGGAACGAACTTGTCGCCGCCCATCGGGACGTCCCCTCGCCGCCACAAGCCGGACGCGCCATCCGCCCTCTCGCTGGATAGCCGGCGCAAACCGCGATTGCGCGGCACGACGTGACCTGCGTCAATGCTCACGAGATGCACCACGGAACAAGCTTCAGCCAGGAAGGTGGACGCGATGACAATGGTCGACTTCTCGACGCCGCTGCTGGCTCTAGATGCCATCGTGCTCGATACCGAGACAACCAGCCTCGACGCCCGTGCGGCGCGTATCATCCAGATCGGCGCAGTCCGCGTCAAGAATGGCGCGATCGATCCCGCGGAACGCCTCGACATTTTGGTCGACCCGGGGCAGCCCATCCCGCCCACGACAATAAAGGTCCATGGCATCACCGATGCGATGGTCGCCGGACAGGCGAAATTCAAGGAAGCAGCGTCGCGGCTCGCAGACTTCGTCGGCGCTCGACCCGTCATCGGTCACACCATCGCCTACGACACGACGGTCCTCCAACGCGAATATGCCCTGGCCGGCCTCGCATACCCGAAGTGGCGGACCCTCGACGTGCGCCATCTGGCACGGGTCGCAACACCGGAGCTGGCCGATCACGGCCTCGATCGATTGTGCGAATGGCTCGGCATCGAGAACGCGGCGCGTCACAACGCACTGGGCGATGCTGTCGCCACGGCGGAGGTCTACCTGGCGCTGATCCCCCGCCTCAGGGCCGCCAATGTCCGCACTTTCGCCGAAGCCGTGGCGCAGATCCGGCAGCACGCCGAGCGGCAGGCACAGGAAACCAGCCTCGCCGACGTCACTGAAATCGAGAGCCCGGCGTCCGTCGCCGCGATTTCGAGAATAGACAGCTTCGCCTATCGCCATACGGTCGGCGATCTCATGTCGGCGCCGCCATTGTTTCTGCCGCCGTCCACGGGCGTCATGGACGCAATTCGTTTCATTCTCGACAAGGGCGTGAGCAGCGCGTTCGTCCGGCGCGAGGACGGCGTCGTCGGCATCGTCACCGAGCGCGATCTGCTGCGAGCCGTGGTCGGCGCGGACGCGACCGCGACCGGACCGATCGTGTCCATCATGAAGGCGCCCCTGCAGACGGTCGCCGCCGACGACTACCTCTACCGGGCCATCGGCAGAATTCAGCGCCTGGGTTTCCGTCATCTCGGTGTGCGCAGTGCATCGGGCGAAATCGTCGGGGCGGTGACGACGCGCAATCTGCTGCGCCATCGCTCGACCCCGGCCCTCATGTTCGGCGACGAGATCGACAGCGCGACCACCGGCGCGCAGCTCGCGACAGCGTGGTCCAAGGTACCAAAGGTCGCCGCGAGCCTGGCTGCGGACGAGGTCGATCCGAGGACCATCAGCGCCGTGGTCAGCACGGAAATCGGAGCGATGACACGGCGGGCGGCCGAGCTTGCGGAGGCCGAGATGATCGCGAAGGGGCATGGCGCGCCTCCCGTTCCCTACTGCGTCCTCGTTCTGGGGTCCGCAGGCCGGGGCGAAAGCCAGCTGGCCCCCGACCAGGACAACGCGATCATTTACGGCTCGGGACGTTCCGGCGGACCGGAAGATGCATACTTCCGCGTACTGGCAGAGCGCATGAACACGCTGCTGGACGAAGGCGGAATACCCTTCTGCAAGGGTGGCGTCATGGCTCGCAACCCACAGTGGCGCAAGAGTGTGACCGAATGGAAAGAGACCGTCGACGGCTGGGTCAGGCGTCAGCGTGGCGAAGACCTGCTCAGCGTCGACATCTGCTTCGATGCGGCTCCGGTGCACGGTGAAGCCTCATTCGGCGAGGAGATCTGGCGCTATGCCTATGAGCGGGCACACAGGGCAAAGGACCTTCAGGTCATGCTCACCGAGAGCGCGCGCCAGCGCGGCTCCCCGTACACTCTGCTGGGAAACCTCCGGCTCGACGCGGACGGCCGCATCGACCTCAAGAAGCACGGGCTCATGACGATCTTCGGCGCCGCCCGCGTCCTGTCGATCCGTCACGCCGCCATTGCCCGTTCGACACGCGAGCGATTGCGTGCCTGCGCCGCCATGGCAGCCGTCAGTGACGGCGTTGCGACGACCATCGAAGATGCTCACCGAACGCTCCTCGGCTTCGTGATCGCACAGCAGCTCGTCGACCTGGAGGCGGGAATCCCCCCCACGGTGCGCGTAAAGGCGGCTCGCCTGAGCAGCGCGCAGAAAACCGATTTGAAAGAAGCCTTCCGGGGCGTGGACGAGGCCGCCGGCGCCCTCGCGGAGGGCCGCATCTGAGCCTGCTCAGTGCCCGTCGACGATCGTGATCGGGACACCGGGTTCCAGCTTTGCGCGCCGGATCGTCAGGGTGGTCTTCACGCTGGCGACGTTGGGCGCCGCCGTAAGCTCCTTGATCACGAAGTCCTGAAACGCGGGCAGGTCCGGCGCGACGCACTTGAGGATGTAGTCCCACTCGCCCGACAGCATGTAGCTCTCCCGCACGATGGGCCAGGTTAGAACACGGTTCTCGAACGCACGCAGGTCCGGCTCCGACTGGCTGTGAAGTCCGACCATGGCGAAAGCCACGAGGTCGAATCCCACCATCCGCTCGTCCAACTGGGCGAAGTAGCCGGCGATGATGCCCGCCTGTTCGAGCGCCTTCACGCGACGCAGGCACGGTGGCGGCGTGATGCCGACACGGCCGGCCAAGTCGACATTCGTCATGCGGCCGTGTTGCTGAAGCTCTCTGAGAATGCGCCAGTCGATGGCGTCGAGCTGCGGGCGCATGGCAGGGTTCCGGCGTTCCGTCTTTGACTCTGCGGTCCTAGACGGGGATTACCCGGGGCGCAACGCCGGTCCATCTCGAGCCGTGCCAGGAACCACGACGCGGACCGGCACGAGCGCCGCTCGCTCCTGGACGGCACGAAGCCGTGGCCAGAAGCACTAGTCGCGGCCCGACAGGCGAACAATCGGAAATTTTGGAGCGGGCGAAGGGATTCGAACCCTCGACCCCGACCTTGGCAAGGTCGTGCTCTACCCCTGAGCTACACCCGCATCCTTGGGTAATGGCCGCACGTGGCAACCAGGGCCGCCTTATGCACAATTGCCAATCTTAATGCAAGCGGCCTCTTGGAGCATGGCGAACGATCGACCCGGCGGCACGAACCCCTTGGACGACCAGGCAAGCCCTGCACCCGGGAGCGCTCACTGCCGTGCTTGCCAGGAGTTCGTCCTGGCCGGCGCGGTCCCGACTGCCGGCGCCGCGGACATCGGGGCGCCAGCCTGCAAGACGGGCATACGGACGGCCTTGAAGGTCCCTGAGCAGATCAGCGCACCATCGCGCATGGAGCGGCCCGTTCCCTCCCCCCGGGCCAGATTGCCCGAAAGGATGTTGGCCCACGGCCGCTCACCCGATTTCTCCACCCGATACCCCAGGCGAAAACTTCCGTCTGCGCCCACATTGACGTCATACACGCGGTCATTCCGTTGATCACTCGCCGCACTCGTATCGACCGCCGGCAGGAAGCTCTGCAGCGTGCCGTCCGCACGGATGTCGACCACCAGGCGGCCGAGCGGGTTCGCGCACGGTGCTGCCCAGCGTGTTTCGATCATCCATCGCCCGGCGAGCCGGGCGAGCCCGGCTTTTTCCTTCAGTGCCGCTTCCGCGGCGCGCTTCTCCTCGTCCGCCTTCTGCTTGCGCAGCATGGCGACGCGGTCCTTGGCGAGCCCTGCATAGACGGATCCGGGAAACTGGGCCGCCAGCGCTTCCAGCGTCTGGATGCTCCCAGAGGCCCGGGCCTGTTCCCACGCCCGCGCAGCCTCGCTCGTTTCGCCCGGACCGAGTTGGCCAGCCAGATACACCGTGGGGAGCGACGGAAAAGAGAGCCAGGGATCCTGCCCGATCGCCTGCTTCACGCGGATCTGGACGTTGCGAAACATCCCCACCGCCTCCTGCCCCGGGATCACGATCTCCTCGGCCAACGCCTTGGCGTAGGTACCCCCGTCGTCGCCCGCATCCGAAGCCGTCTGTTTTGGCGCGGTGGAGTAGGCGATCAGGAGACCCGCCGTCTGCGGCACCGGCACGAAGCCCTTTTCCGCGCCGAGCGATCGGCCTTCCCCCGGCAGTTTGAGTTCATTGCGGCAGGCATCGAAAACCACGTAGTGCGTGGCGGCGGGAGCCTGCCTGTTGAGCTTGTCGGTGATGTCGTTCTGCTCGATCGAGCGCGTCCACAGGCTGCGGTTCGCGGCGCTCGCCACGTCGACCGGGATCACATAATTGATCTGAGTCTCGGGATCGGCCGCACCGTGGCCCGAGTAATAGAAGAAGCTGATCGCACCGGCTCCGGCCCTGCGCACGGCTGCAATGTGCTCCTTGATGGCGATATCCATCTGCCGATGGCTGCCGTCGCGGACGACGGTGACCCTGAAGCGCAATCGGCGCAGCGCGTCGGCCACGAGTGCGACGCCATGGTGCGGATTGCGCAATGCGCCGACGGCGTCCGAGTACTTCTGATTGCCGATCAGCAACGCGATCCGCGCCGGCTCCCGCACGGGAGGTCCGGCGCGAGCGCCGCTGGCGATGAATAACCAGATCAAGACAGCCGATCGAAGCCAAGGCATGGGGCACCCGGGATCGAACCGAAACCGACCCGATGCTAGTTTGCCTCTCGGTCGCAGGCGACCTCAAAATGTCGAAAAGCCCGCCGAAAACCCTCATCGCGAAAGGGCGTCGACGGATCAAGGCAGCTTGGCATCACCCTCTCGGATGGCCCCGGTCCGCTTCGCCTCCTCGAGGGTCCGAGCGAGTTCTTCGCGCGCCTTCTCCGCCTGCCGCTGACGGTTCCAGAGCGAGGCATACAGTCCCCCCTTCGCCATGAGATCGGCGTGGGTTCCCTGCTCTACGAGGACGCCCTTTTCGAGGACGAGGATGGTGTCCGCATGAACGATGGTCGAGAGCCGGTGCGCGATGACCAGCGTCGTGCGGTTCCGCGACACCCGGTCCAGCGCATCCTGGATCTCCTTCTCGGTGTGGCTGTCGAGGGCACTGGTGGCCTCGTCGAGCATCAGAATTGGCGGACCCTTCAGGATCGTGCGAGCGATCGCAACTCTCTGCTTTTCGCCGCCGGACAGCTTGAGCCCGCGTTCGCCGACCCTCGTCTTGTAGCCTTCGGGCAGGGTCTTGATGAAGGTATCGATCTGCGCCAGGCGCGCAGCCTGGAATACCTCCTCGTCCGTCGCGTCGGGCCGGCCATAGCGGATGTTGTACAGAATCGTATCGTTGAACAGCACAGTGTCCTGGGGGACCACGCCCATCGCGGCGCGCAGCGAGGCCTGCGTGACGTCACGAATGTCCTGGCCGTCGATCGTCACCCGGCCGCCCGCGACATCGTAGAAGCGCAGCAGGATGCGGCTGATGGTCGACTTGCCCGCACCAGATGGTCCCACGATCGCCACCATCCTGCCCGCCGGCACCTCGAACGAGAGGCCGTCGAGGATGGTTCGCTGGCTCTCGTAGTTGAAGCGAACGTTCTCGAAACGGATCGTGCCGCCGGATACCGCGAGCGGCTTGGAGTCGGGTCGGTCGGCGATCTCGGGATTCTGCTCGAGCACGTCCATCATGCGCTCGATATCGGTCAGCGCCTGCCGGATCTCGCGATAGACCGTGCCCATGAAATTCAGCGGAATGAAGAGTTGCAGCATCAGCGCGTTGACCATCACGAAGCTGCCGACGGATGCGCTTCCGGCCAGAACGTCCCGCGCCGAGAGCACCATGCACAGGGTGAGCGCGATGGTGAAGACCACGGCTTGGCCTGAGTTCAGCACCGCGAGCGAGGTGTAGGTCTTGATCGAGGCCTGTTCGAACAGCGCCATGGACCGGTCATAACGCGCCGCCTCGCGCGCCTCCGCGCCGAAGTACTTCACGGTTTCGTAATTCAGAAGGCTATCGACGGCCTTGGTATTGGCCTCGGTATCGCTTTCGTTCATGTCGCGCCGGATCGCGACCCGCCACTCGGTCGCTTTGATGGTGAACCAGAGATAGGCCACGATCATCAGACTGATCACGACTACGTAGCGCCAATCGAACTCGATCATGCACACTACGAGAACGAGGATGAACTCGAGCACGGTCGGAATCAGGATCATCAGCAGCATGCGCGTGATCTGCTCGATCCCCGCGCGGCCGCGTTCCAGCACGCGCGTCAGGCCGCCGGTCTTGCGTTCCAGATGGAACCGGAGCGACAGACGGTGCATGTGCTCGAAGGTCGCGAGCGCGAGCCGCCGCACGGCATGCATCGCCACCTTGGCGAAAAGTCCCTCCCGCAGCTGCGCCAGCAGGGTCATGGCCACGCGCACAACGCCATAGAGGATCGTAGCGGCGATCGGAGCCCCGATGAGCCAGCCTGTGGCTCCGCCGGGCAGTCGCCCCGAGGTGCCTGCGACAAGAGCGTCGGTGGCCCACTTGTAGGTGAACGGCATCGAGACCGTGACCACTTTGGCGGCGACCATGAGCGCCAGCGACCACAGGACCGTCGCTTGAAGATCCGGCCTGTCCTTCGGCCAGACGTAGGGGGCCAGTGCGTGCACGCCGCGGATCTGCCGATCGCTCACTCCGAGCCGCCGTGCGAGGTCTTCCAGCGCCGACGCCGGCTCGCGGCTCGTGGGTACAGTGCGCTGCATGAGGCTCTCGCAACGGCTCGATGAAACACCGGCAGGGCCGGTGTGGCTCAGCACAGGACGACGGCAAGGGAAAGCGCCCGGGCCACTCGCCGGCTGCAACCGGGCCTACGTGATCGTTCTTTTTATAATCGCGCCGACAGCGCCTGTCGACGCAACCCTTACGGCAGGCAGCCCCGCTCCGACATCAGCGGCGCGGCAACCAGATCCGCTGGCAGGGCCGGATCACGTCTGCGTTGGCGATGCGCCGTACGTTCGATTTGTGAATGAGGCCGTAGCGACCGCCTTCGCCGTAGTGGCGGAAGGCGACGTTCCAAAGGGTATCTCCTCCGCGAATGACGTACCAGCCGGGCAGCCGGATCCGCTGCCCCGCATTCCGGCAGGCCGGCTGCGTCCGGGCCGCCGCCACGCGACGGACTTTGGCCTGTCGCGGCTTGGCACCTGCCTGCGTCGCCACGGGCGGAACGGGCGCCGGCGCTAGGGTCCGGGTCGAGGGCCGCTTTTCAACCGTCGCCGGTTGCGGTGGGGTCTGTTGCGCCACCTTGGGAAGAGCCGGAGCCGGCGGCGGCGACGGTTGCACGGCTGCCATGCGCACGGTGTCGTCGGCCGCTTTCACGGCCTGCTCGGCACGCCGCAAGGCCTCGGCGGCGCGCTGCCCCTCGCTGGCCAAGCGCTGCTCGGCATCCTTGGCCGCCGATGCACCGGTGGCCACGCCGTAGGCGAGCACCGCCGAAACGGCACCGTTGGCCGCCTGGCTCGCTCGGCGCGCCTCGTCCGAAGCTTTCGTTTCCGCCAGTCGGCGTGCTTCCGCGTCCCGACGCGCCGTGGCGGCCGCGGCGCGGGCCTCGGCGAGAGCCGTCTGGGCCTTCGCCACACGGCTCTGGGCGGCCTCCCGATCGGCTTCCGCAACGCCTTTCGCGACTTCGGCGCGAACCGCATCGGCGACCTTTTGAGCCTCGATACGGCGCGCTTCCGCAGAACGGACGGCTTCATTCGCCTGCCGGGCCTGCACGGCGGCCTTCATGGCCAGCTCGGCTGCCTTCTTGGCATTCGCCTCCGCAGCGTCCGCAGCCTCCTTTCGGGTCGTCTGGGCTTTTGCAGCCTCGGCGGCCTTCGCGGCATCGGCTGCGCGCTTAGCCTCCGCGGCAGCACGCGCCTCACCAGCCTTGCGCGCCTCTTCTGCGACCTTGGCTTCAGCGACGCGCTTGGCATCCTCGTTAGCCTTTGCCTCGGCGGCCTTCTTCGCGTCCGCCGCGGCTTTGGCATCGGCGACCCGCTTCGCTTCGGCGGCCGCCTTAGCTTCCGCGGCCTTGCGCGCCTCTTCGGCGATCTTGGCTTCCGCGACGCGCTTGGCATCCTCGACAGCCTTGGCCTCGGCAGCCTTCTTGGCTTCTTCCGCGGCCTTGGCGTCGGCGACACGCTTGGCGTCCCCGGCAGCCTTCGCCTCGGCAGCCTTGCGAGCATCGTCGGCTGCCTTTGCCTCCGCGACACGCTTGGCGTCCTCAGCGGCTTTCGCCTCGGCGACCTTCTTGGCATCTTCCGCTGCCTTGGCATCGGCGACGCGCTTGGCGTCATCAGCAGCCTTGGCTTCCGCAACCTTGCGAGCATCCTGGGCGGCCTTGGCGTCCGCAGCGGCCTTCGCCTCCGCTGCCTTCTTGGCATCATCGCTAGGAGCGACCTCTGGGCCACGCCGCAATTCCGCGGTTTTGCGCTCCTCGGCAGCCTTGACCTCTGCGCTCCGCTTCGCGTCCGCGACCGCGCGTGCGGCGTCTGCCGCGCTGCCGGCCGGTGCCGTCACCTTGGGCTCCGCCGCCGGCTGGCTCTTGGCCGTTTCCACCGCCCGCTTGGCGGCATCCGCCACGGGATCCCAGGTCTTCTGGGCCGGAGCAGCCACTTGTCCGGGTGCTCCCGAGATCCGGCCGACCACGTCGGCGTAGGTGCGCTGCGACCAAGCGATCCAGTCCGAAAGCCATCCCTGATCTGCGGCAGGCTTCGGCTGAGCGGCCGGCGGCGCAGCAGTCTGCGCCGTAGCTCCCGATGCCTGCGCCGTCGTAATCTTGGGCTGATCGTTTCGTGGCGTGAACTGACCCACCACGGCTGCCGGTCCGAGCGATGCGGCCGGCGCCGACGTGTTTTGAGGCGGTGCGGAGCCTACCGGCGGCTCGCCGCCACTGATCCGGCGCACCACGCCCTGGTAATCCTTGCCGACGCGATTGGCCCAATCGAGGAATTGGCCGAGTGCGCTCCCATCGGCGTCGCTGGCGCCGCCCTTCGTCTGCGCTTGCGCGATCCGGATCGGGCGCTCCGCGGGTTCACGTGCAATTTGCTCGAGAACCTCGTCGAAGCGGCGGCTGGCCTGGGTCGCGAGCTCTTCGGCGCGCTGGCGCACGTCGCCGCCCGGGCGATCGGACGGAACTGGTTGCGCCGCGACGCCCGAACTGGCCAGGACGCCACTCAGCGCCAGTGCAAACGCCGCACTGGACCAACGTCGGGGGAAACTCATCCTACTGCGCATCGTCATGTTCCCGAAGGAGGGGCCGACCTTCGACAGTCGGCCACAAAATATCGAAATTTCTGTTGCTTGACCCATTCGGCCGAAGCAGGCCCTCTACCAACCGAGTCTAGTCCTGCGGCGGGTGAACCGCAAATCTTGCGCACCCACGAAAACCAATTCGCACGAAGAGTTGGTTAATCCGTGAAGGCGGCCTCATAATTCGAACACTCTCGGACGGCATGGTTGTTGGTTCACCCCGCTGTAATCCGGACCGCGCAGTGGGGTGCAAGACAAGGTCCGATGTCGCACCAGCAATAAAAAACCCACCACGCACCATGTCCCGTCCAGTCCCGAAGAAGAACGGCCACGATCCGGCGGCCGCCCCGAAGCAATCGAAGTCTTCAGAAGCCCGAATCCGCGCCGTCTGCGTCTACTGTGGTTCCGGCAGCGGTCATAACCCGGCCTACAGCCGCGCGGCCCAGACCCTGGGAAAGTCCCTGGCTGGCGCGGGAGTTGGGTTGGTCTACGGCGGCGGCGGCAACGGTCTGATGGGCGAGACGGCCCGCTCGGTCCTGCGCCACGGTGGCCGCGTGACCGGGATCATTCCGCAATTCCTCTCCGAAAAAGAAAGCATGCTGCGCGACGTTCAGGAACTGATCGTCACCGACGACATGCATCAGCGCAAGAAGTTGATGTTCGAGAGGTCCGACGCGTTCGTGGCCCTGCCGGGAGGCATCGGCACGCTGGAGGAGCTGATCGAACAGCTGACCTGGGCCCAGCTCGGCCGTCACACGAAGCCGATCGTGCTGGCCAACATCGACGGGTTCTGGGATCCGCTCCTCGCGCTGCTGGCCCACATGCGAGACGAGGCCTTCATCCGTGCCGGGCTCGAAGTTCGCTTCATGACCGTCGACAAGGCGAAGGATATCCTGCCCACCATACTCCACGCCGCCGGTCACGCGAGCGACGACACCCGGGCCAAGGCAGTCACGACGCAGTTCTGATCCGACAGGTCGCGCGCCTCATCGCCGGGGCGCTCCGGCGAATGCGCTATCCATGGCGTGCCACATGGGCTTGCGTTCCATGGAGGCGTCCAAGGGAAGAGGGCGCGAAGGCAAACCGTCCTGCCGTTTACGTCCCCAGCGCGGATCGGCGAGCCAGGATGTGGCATCGCTCAATCCCCATGTAGTGACGGCGACGACCGACGTGCGGGCAAGACAGGTATCCAGGAACTGCCGGACCAGGCGGCGGGCGTGGATATCGTTCCGCTTCGCGGTG
>CAYMEB010000076.1:0-19056 GCA_964389095.1 uncultured Hyphomicrobiaceae bacterium | reverse complement strand
ACGCCTCGAGCACGCTCTGCTGCGGCCGATCCTTCTCGTCACCCTCGCGCCCGAGATCGACGGCGCGGTGACGTTCACCCGCTGGGCAACCGGCCGAGGAAAGGTCGTGGCACTCGGTCACACCGCGGCGACGGCCGCGCAGATCACGGCCGCCGTCGAAGCCGGCGCCAGCGTTTCGACACACCTCGGCAACGGGCTCGCGCATACGCAGCACAAGTTCGCCAATCCTCTCATGGCGCAGCTGGCGGAGGTTCGACTGACCGCCAGTTTCATCGCCGATGGCATTCATGTACCCGCAGCTGTGCTCGGGGTGCTCATGCGGGCGCGAGGCATCGATCGCTGCATCTTGGTATCCGACGCGGTCGCGCCAGCCGGGGCCGCACCGGGCCGCTACGGGTTCGCGGGCATGAATATCGTCCGCCATGCCGATGGCCGGGTCACCGACGACACGGGAAGCCAGCTCGCCGGTTCTGCACTCACCATGGACGAGGCGGTCCGCAACGTGGTGGCTTGGGGCATCGCGGATTTCCCGGCCGCCGTCGCCATGGCCTCGCGCCATCCCGCCTCTCTGCTGGAGCGCGCCCTGCAGGCCACCGGGGCGCGCATCGCGGACGGGCGCGTCGCTTGGAGCGACGAACAGCGCGTGACCGCGGTCTGGCTGGACGGCGACCAGCTGCATCACCAACCGGTCCGGCAGAGTTAACGCACTCTTAACCTATACGGATTCATAACTTCGCCCCGAAGGAAGCCGGAAAAAGCCACACTGGTCCGGCATCTGCGAAAGACGTCCCGACAATTGGACCGTTTGCGTAGACGGGGGTCGACGAAATGGCATTTGGGAAATCCCGGCGCGCCAATGCGAGCGCACTGGTGCTCACTTCATTCATCGCGGCGCACGCGGCGGGGCTGGGAAGCGCATACGCGCAGGCGCCTGCGGCGGCCGGCGTACAATCCGCGGCAGCCGCCACCGAATCCAGATTGGGCGGCGACAGGCAGCGCACGCGCTTCGTGATCAGTCTCGAGAATGCGGTCCAGTATCAGACCTTTTCACTGGCGGACCCGAGCCGGGTCGTCATCGAGACGCCCGATGTCAAGATGCAGTTGCCGGTCCACGCTGGCGAGGCGCCTGTCGGCCTCGTCCGCTCGTTCAGGGGTGGCCTCAGCGCCCCCGGCCGCGCGCGAGTGGTGATCGACACCACGGTTCCGGCCATGATCGAGAAGGTCCAGCTCGACAAGGCCAAGGACGGCAAGGGCGTCCGCCTGACGCTCGAAATCGTCCCGCTGGAGGCGCAGACGAAACCCGCGGCCAAGAAGGCGTCGATCGCACCACCGACCTCCGGGCTCGGCGCCGCTGGTTTGCCGCCGCCGCCGCAGGTGGCGATCCGGCGGAACAACAGGCAGGCCAACGAATACAAGCCGCTGATCGTGATTGATCCCGGCCACGGCGGGCACGACTCCGGCGCCAAGAAATTCGGGACCGTCGAAAAAGACGTGGTGCTCGCCTTCTCACTGAAGCTGCGGGAAAAGCTGCTGGCCACGGGGCGGTATCAGGTGAAGATGACACGTGAAACCGACGTGTTCGTCGAACTCGACGACCGCAGGGAGTTCGGCGACAAGAACAAGGCGCATCTGTTCATCGCGGTGCATGCGGACTATGCGAGCACGAGCGCGCGGGGAGCGACCATCTACTCGCTCAAGGAAAACACCGCCAAGGAACTGCAGCGCTCGGCCAAAGGCGAAGCGACCGAGGATCTGCTCAGCGCCGCGGAACTCGAGAAGATCAAGCGCAACGACGTCGACGGAAACGCCGCACCGGTGGTGCGCAGCTTCCTCAGCGATCTGGCGATCCGCGAAGTCGCGACCAACAAGGATCGCTCGAACCTGTTCACGCGATCGGTGATCGAGTTCATGGGGGCCTCGACGAACCTCATGGAAAATCCCGATCGGGAGGCGAACTTCCGTGTCCTCAAGTCCGGCAAGACGCCGTCGGTGTTGATCGAGCTGGCCTACGTGACGAACCAGCAGGACGCGGAAAATCTCAAGTCCGACAGCTGGCGGGATCGCGTTTCGGGGTCCATCCTGACCGCAATCGAAAACTACTTCAGCCACCAGATCGCACGGCTGCCGATGTGACGGCGCGCCGCCGGCGCGGCCTGCTGGTGCAACGCGACGAGGCACGAAACGACGAGGCCCGCGCGATCTGCGCGGGCCTCGCCATATCTGCGGTAGTCTTCGGCAGTGATCAGACGGACGGGCCGATCATCTGCTCGACGTAGTCCCAGTTCACGAGGCTGTCGACGAAGGCCTCGAGGTACTTGGGACGCAAGTTGCGATAGTCGATGTAATAGCTGTGCTCCCATACGTCGCAGCCCAGGATCGGCTGCGCGCCGTGCATCAGCGGGTTCTCGCCGTTCGGGGTCTTCATGACCTCGAGCTTGCCGCCCTTGACCACCAGCCAGCACCAGCCCGAACCGAACTGGGTCACGCCGGCCTGGATGAAATCGGTGCGCATCTTGTCGTAGCCGCCGTAGGCGGTGACCAGTTTCTCGACCTTGCCCGGCAGCTTCTTGCCGCCGCCACCCTTCTTCATCCAATTCCAGAAGTGAATGTGGTTGTAGTGCTGACCGATCTGGTTGACGACCGGCTGATCCTTCGCGGCGTAGGCTTCCTTGCAGATGTCCTCGATCGACTTGCCGGCATACTTGGTGCCGTCGCCGGCCAGCGTGTTGCCGGCCGTCACGTAGGCGTTGTGGTGCTTGTCGTGATGATACTCCAGGGTTTCCTTCGACATGAAGGGCTGGAGGGCATCGTAGGCATAGGGCAGGGGCGGCAGGGTGAAAGCCACGGGGTCGTCTCCTGTATGGTTCGCCTGACGGCGGGGATCGGAAAAGTGGTCGCACGTTAACGGAGGGGCATGGGGTTTGCAATTACGGGTCGAGCGTACGGAATTGGCGCTATCCGATCGGAAGAGCCCACTGAGCCGTTTCGCTGCACCTGGACCGACCCGATGCGCACGCTGTGTCTCGTTTCCGACAGTCCCGCGCCCTGCGGGGTGGAGCATTTCGCCCGAACCCTGGCGGCGGCGCTCGCTCGCTCCCAGGGCATCGCCAACGATACGCTCGCCTTGACCGGTCAGCCCGGAGAAATCGACGTCATGCGACGGGTGCTGGCCGACAGGGACTGGCTGGTCGTCAACCTGCCGGTGGTCGCCTGGAAACGGAAACTGCTCGCCCCGCCGCGAGCCATGGCGGCGGCTCGGCGCATGGGCCGGAAGGTGCTGCTGGTCCTCCACGAATGGGCCGACCTCGACCCCAAGCGACGGCTGGCTTATCTGCCGCTCCTGCCGTTCGCCGACCGCATCCTTTTCTCGTCCCCTCACGTGCGCCAGCAGTTCCTGGCGTCGCCGATCGCGCGTCTCGTCACGCGAGACACCGGTGTGATCCCAATCCCTCCCAATCTCGCCAGACCGGCGATACTGCCCGAAACGGCGCTGTCGCGCCGTCTCGGAGACGCTCGCGCGGCAGGTACCCTGGTGGTGGCGACATTCGGCGCGATCTATCCCAAGAAGCAGCCGGTCGCGGTGCTCGACATCCTTGCCGAGTTGCGGCGGCGGGGACGGGATGTGCTCGGGGCCTTCATCGGAGACTACGTGAAGGGAGGCAGCGTCGATCCGCAGAGCAAATTGACGGCGGCGGTGACGGCCCGGGGGCTCGACGGGGCTGTCCTCGTGACCGGTTTCATCGGACCAGCGGACGAGCTGTTCGCGGCCATGAGCGCCACCAGTGTTCTGGTTTACGATTTCGCCGAAGGCCTCACGTCCCGACGCGGTAGCGTGCTCGCCGCGCTCCAGTCCGGGCGGCCTGTCGTCGTCAACGCGCCCCACAGTCCCCACGAGTTCGATCATCATCCCACGTACAGGCGCGCGATCGCCGAAGGCAGCGTGACGCTGCTCGATCATGGCGCCGGCCCGGGCGATTTCGCCGACGCCATAGCCCAGGCGGCCGGCAGGGACGCCAGCGCGTCGGTCGATTTCGATGCCGCCTGGTCCGACGCGGTCGCATGCGTCACGGAGCGGAACTGACGCGCGCTTGTGCCGATCCGGTGCGATCGCTCGAGAGTTCGTTCACCAGCCGGCGAACATTCCCGCCCTCGGCAAACTCCGACGCACCGCAGTCATGGTACCTTTCCGGCAACGTCGGACGGAGACAGGACATGGCGGCTTCGAACGGTTCCATCCTGGCGCGCGCGCTGGTTGTGCTTGCGGCGTCGACGCTTCCGGTGACTGCGAGCGAGACCTACATCTGCTCCGACGGCCGCGTCCTCACCGTCACGAACAAGAACCGCGAGAAGCTGCGCAACGATCCCTGCATCAAGCAGTGGCGCGCGTCGGAGGCGGGGGAAGACAGCATTACTCCGATGGCATCGGCGCCGTCGGACACCCCGGAACGAGACGGCGCGGCGCGTCCGCGCATGGAGACGACGGCCGAGTTCGGGGCACGCATGCAACACAACTTCGCGGTCGGCCGCGACAGCGGCTACCGCCACTGGGTTCCAGCGCCACGCTGACGCGCGTCAGCCACTCCCCATATCGCGCACCATCTCGTGCGTCGTGACGAAGTCGACCTTGCCCGAGGCCAGAACCGGGATCTGCTCGACCTCGATGATCGACTTGGGCATCCACAGCTCGGGCATGCCCTGCGCCTTGGCGGCCGCGTGCAACTCAGAGCGATCCGCGCCCTTGCGATCGGTCACCAGCACGAGTTGCTCGCCGCGCCTGGGGTCGGGCACGTACATCACGACGTGATTGCCCTCCGGCCATACCTGCGCGACCATCGCCTCTACCGCAGCCAGCGACACCATCTCGCCGCCGATCTTGGCGAAGCGCTTGGCGCGGCCCTTGATCGAGACGAGTCCGGCCTCGTCGATGTCGACAATGTCTCCGGTGTCGTGCCAGCCATCCTTTGCAGGGATCAGCACGCCGGGCTTGTCCGGGAGCAGGTAGCCGGCCATCACGTTCGGGCCCTTGACCACGAGCTTGCCGCCGTCGGCGATGCCCTCGACCGGATCGAGGCGCGCCTCGATGCCCGGCAGTAGCGGCCCGACCGAGCCGGGCTTGGTCCGGCTGGGCAGATTGCAGGAGATCACGGGTGAGCACTCGGTCGCGCCGTAACCCTCCATGATCGTCGTCCCGTACTTGGCCCAAGCCGCGCGGGTCTGGTCTTTCACCTTTTCGGCGCCGGCGATGATGTAGCGCACCGATTTGAGATCATCCGCCTCCGCGGCGCGTGCGTAGCCTTGCAGGAAGGTGTCGGTCGCAAAGAGCAGCGTGCACTTCAGCGCGCCGATCAGCTTCGGGATCTCCTTGTAATGCAGCGGGCTCGGATAGAGCACGACCTTCATGCCGTTGAGCAGCGGCATCAGGGTGCCGGCCGTGAACCCGTAGCTGTGAAACACCGGCAGCGGGTTCATCACCACTTCGTCGCTGTTCAAAACGCCGTCGGCATGACACCAAATCTGCTCCGCGTTCGAGAGCAGGTTCGCGTTGGTCAGCACCACGCCCTTGGGCGCGCCTTCGGTGCCCGACGTGAAAAGCAAGACCGCCGGCTGGTCGGGCGCCAGGGCGTGCCGCTTGTGGACGCTGCGCGCCATCTTCGATCTGATCAGGCCCTTGATCTTGGCGACGAGGCCGATCCTGGTGCGGACATCCTCGAGATAGACGATCTCGAGTTTCCGCCCCGGCGCGACCTCGATCTGCGAAAGATCGTCGATGAGCGGCTTCAGGTTTCCCATCGTGATGAAGCGGCGCGAGGTCAGCACGCGGCGGATGACGCCGGTCTTGATCGCAGAGCGCAGGTTCTTCGCGCCGGCAGAGAAATTCAGCATGGCGGGGACGCGGCCGAAGGCGTTGAGGCCGAAGATCACCACACCGAGACCGACCACGTTCGGCAAAAGCACGCCGACGTTTTCCCCGCGTTGAGTCCCCTTGGCCAATTCGTCGCCCAGAACGAGCGCGCCCAGCACCAGGCGGCCGTAGCTCAAGGGCTGGCGTTCGGGGTCCTCGAGAGCGATGCGGTTCGTGCCGTATCGTGAAACGGTGTCGAGGAGCGCGGAGAACAGCGTCGTGCGGCACTTCGCGGGATCGAACTGGGCTACCATGAGCGGCGACCTTGCCTGTTGGAAGCGGGGGCGGGGCGCAGAGTGCCGTCCCCCGCCGCCTTGCGCAATAGAGCGGTCGCCGAAGCTGCTGAACGGTTCCGCCGAAGGTCCATTCGGTGCGGTTGTGCCGCACTGGGGGCGCTGGCGCTCCGCGCAGCCGGCGGTATGCTTCACGCACAGGATCGAACCGCGGCTGCGGCGTCGAAGATGGCTCCTGCGGGGTAAGCGATGACAGCAGGCGTGACTGGCGATCGCAAGTGCGAACATGTCGACGTCCTGATCGTGGGCGCTGGCATTTCGGGGATCGGTGCGGCCTACCACCTGGGCAAGGAGTGCCCTTCGACGAGGTACATGATCCTCGAAGAACAGGACGGGTTCGGGGGGACCTGGCGCACACACCGATATCCCGGCATTCGGTCCGACAGCGACCTCCACACCTTCGGCTACAAGTTCAAGCCCTGGAAGGGACCGCCCATCGCGACGGCCGCCGAAATCCTGAGCTATCTCGGCGAAGTCATCGACGAAAACGGGCTCGCCCGCCACATCCGCTATCGCCACCGGATCGAGGCGGCCGCATGGAGTTCGCAAGACAAGCGGTGGACGCTGCGCATCAGGCGCCTGAGCGATGGGACCGAGCTTACGGTCACGACCGGCTTCCTATGGATGTGCCAGGGGTACTATCGCCACGCGCGAGGCTACACGCCGGATTGGCCGGGCTTCTCGGAATTCACGGGATGCGTGATCCATCCCCAGACCTGGCCCGAGGACGCCGACCTCGGCGGCAAGCGCGTGGTCGTGATCGGATCGGGTGCAACGGCGGCGACCCTCATTCCCGCAATCGCCGAGCGGTGCGCCCACGTCACGATGCTCCAGCGGTCGCCGACATACTTCATCACCGGACGCAACGTGAACGACCTCGCCGAGACACTGCGCCAGATCGACATCGACCCGATCTGGATTCACGAGATCGTCCGAAAGAAAATTCTTTTCGATCAGGCGATGTTCACCAAGCGTTGCAGGGAGGAGCCCGAGGCCGTCAAGGCGGAACTGATCGGGGCTGTACGCCAGCACCTGGGACCAGACTACGATGTCGAGAAGCACTTCACGCCGGCGTACCGGCCGTGGCGCCAGCGGGTCGCGTTCATTCCCGACGCCGACCTGTTCAAGGGCATCCGGTCGGGCAAGGCCAGCGTGGTCACCGACGAGATCGAGCGCTTCACGGCGAACGGCATTCGCCTGAGATCGGGTGAGGTGCTCGATGCGGACGTGATCGTCACCGCGACAGGGTTCGATCTGTCGGTGACGGGCGACATCGCGTTCTCCGTCGACGGCGCGCCCCTGGATTTCGCCGATACCGTCACCTACCGCGGCATGATGTTCACCGGAGTGCCGAACCTCGTGTGGGTGTTCGGCTACTTCCGGGCGAGCTGGACGCTGCGAGCCGATCTCGTCTCGGAGTTCGTCTGCAGGCTCCTGAAGCACATGGGCGAACGCCAGACGCGCAGCGTCGTGCCGGCGCTGCGACCGGAGGATACCGGCATGGAGTTGCTGCCGTGGATCGACGCGGAGAACTTCAATCCCGGCTACATGATGCGCGGCATGCACCTGCTGCCGCGGCGCGGCAGCAAGCCGGAGTGGGAGCACAGCCAGGATTACTGGCGGGAAAAGGACGAGTTCCCGCGCATCGATCTCGACGATACCGCGCTCGTCTACGACTGACGCACGTCCCCTCCCGGACCGCCGCGCTGATCGGAAGACACACCGAGGACGCGGAGCTTGCGGTGAAGAGCCGAGCGTTCCATGCCGACGAACTCGGCGGTTCGCGAGATGTTGCCGCCGAAGCGATTGATCTGAGCGAGCAGATACTCCCGTTCGAAGATCTCGCGGGCGTCGCGCAGCGGCAGCGACATCAAGTGCTCGGCACCGCCGTTCATCGGCACGGGAACGTTGGAGCCGATCTCGTCGGGCAGCATCTCGGCCGTGATGACGGTGTCGCTGTCGCCGCCGGTCAGGATCATGAGCCGCTCGATGTTGTTGCGCAGCTCGCGCACGTTGCCGGGCCAGTCGTGCATCTGGAGCATCGCGACGGCATCCTCGCCGATCTTGCGCGGCGAAAGGCCGGAGGAGGAGGCGACCTGCTGGACGAAGTACTGGATCAGCGCCGGGATGTCGTCGCGCCGCTCGGCCAGGCTCGGAACGCGCAGCGGCACGACGTTGAGGCGGTGGTAGAGGTCCTCGCGGAAGCGGCCCTCCGACATCTCCCGCTCCAGGTCCCGGCTGGTTGAGGAAATGAGCCGCACGTCGACCGCGACTTTCTGGGCGCCGCCGACGCGCAGGAATTTCTGCTCGACGAGCACGCGCAGAACTTTTCCCTGCGTCTCGAGAGGCATGTCGGCAACCTCGTCGATGTAGAGCGTGCCGCCGTGGGCTTCCTCCAGCGCGCCGACCTTGCGAGGACCGGAGACGTCTTCCGTGCCGAACAACTCCTCCTCGACGCGGTCGGGCGCCATCGATGCCGCGTTGAGCACGACGAAGGGACCGTCCTTGCGCTGGGACCGGCCGTGGATCATGCGAGCGGCGAGTTCCTTGCCCGCACCGGCCGCACCCCGGATCAGGATCCGGCTGTTGGTCGGGGCCAGCCGATCGATCGCGGACCGCAGCTGGTTGGCTGCCTGCGACGCGCCGATCATCTCGAAGGACACCGCCGCGCGGTCGCGAAGCTGGCGCACCTCGCGCTGCAGCTTCGAGGCCTCGAGCGCACGCAAGGTCACGAGGATGAGGCGATCGGCCTTGAAGGGCTTCTCGATATAGTCGTAGGCACCGCGGCGGATGGCCGTGACTGCGGTCTCGATGTTGCCGTGGCCGGAGATGATGACGACCGGCAGATCGGGGTGGGCCTTCTTGATGATGCTCAACACCTCGAGACCATCCAGGCGCGATCCCTGCAGCCAGATGTCGAGGATCACCAGATGGGGACGGCGCTCCTCGATGGCCTTGAGTGCCTCGTCGGAGTCGCGGGCCAGCCTCGTGCGGTGTCCCTCGTCGTCGAGAATGCCGGCGATGTTCTCCCGGATGTCGGCTTCGTCGTCGACGATGAGAATGTCAGAGGCCATGTGATACTCCTGGCAGGCTGTTCGATCGGGGGAAGTCTGGACTACAGCATCAGGTCGAAGCGGCGGCGCGATCGGGCGGGCCGGTCAATGCCGGCGGTCCTGCCGCCGACGTGAGCGGCAGGGTGATACGGATGAGCGCGCCGCGCGGGCGTCCGGCCGCAACGGGGGCGTCCTCCAGCTCCAGCGCGCCGCCGTGGCTCTCGACGATCTTCTGGACGATCGCGAGGCCGAGGCCGGTGCCTTTTGCGCCCTTCGTCGTCACGTAGGGCTCGAGCAGTCGAGCCCGGTTCTGCTTCGGCAGACCCAGGCCGTTGTCGACGACCTCGATCACCGCCGTATCGCCCTCGCGGCGCAGGCTCGCCTCGACGCGACCGCGGAAGCCCTCGGGCTTGTCCGGGGAATCGAGTACCGCCTGCACGCTCTCGGTGGCATTCTTCACGAGATTGGTCAGCGCCTGGGACAACAACCTGCGGTCGGCCAGGGAACGCAAGGGCTGCTTGGGCATGTCGGCGACGACGTCGATGCCGCTCGAACCCATCTGGAACAGCGTGACAGGATCGCGGACCGCCTCGCGCAGATCCATCTCGACCATCTCCGGCTTAGGCATGCGCGCGAACGAAGAAAACTCGTCGACCATCCGCGCCACGTCGCCCACCTGACGGATGATGGTCTCCGTGCATTTGTCGAAGACCTCCCGGTCATCCTCGACGACCTTGGAGTAGCGCCTGCGGATGCGCTCGGCCGCCAGCTGGATCGGGGTCAGCGGATTTTTGATCTCGTGGGCGAGCCGGCGCGCGATCTCCGCCCAGGCGCTCGTGCGCTGCGCGACGACGAGATCGGTCACGTCGTCGAAGGTCAGAACCGAACCGAAGCGATCGCTGCTAAGGCGCTCTCGTGTCAGTCGTGTCGCGAAGGTGCGGTCCTGCCCCGCGACCTCGATCACAATCTCGGTTTGCGGCCCTTTCTGCAGCTGGCTGTCGCTCAGCTGGAGCAGGGGAGCGAAGGCGGGAACGACATCGCTCAGCCGCGAGCCCACCAGTTCGGAGGCCTCGCGCGCGAGCAGCTTCTCGGCAGAGCGACTGACCAGCGTGACGCGGCCGGCCGCATCGAGGCCGATCACACCCGCGGACACCGCGGACAGCACGGCTTCCATGAATGCGCGCCGCTCGCTCAACTGCTCGTTGGCCGTCATCAGGTCGTTGCGCTGGCGGGCAAGCTGCTTCGTCATGTGATTGAAGTTGTGCGACAGCCTACGCAGGTCGCCTTCGCCGCGATTGATCGGCAACGCCACATCGAGATTGCCGCGCGCCACTGTCTGCGAGGCGTCGATCAGGCGGCTTATGGGCGCGACGAGACTGCCGGCAAACCACAGGCCGGTCCAGATCGCGGTCGAAAGCGCCGTCAGCGCCATCATGTAGTACATGAGGCCGTGGATGAACTTCAGGCGGCTGCGCAGCGAGCGCAGCTCCTCGTAGTTGGCCACGCCCTGTTGTGCTCTGCGCAAGTGGCGGACGACCTTCGGGGAGACGCCGCGTGCGACGAAGAGATAGCTGTCGGGATGCTTGGCGAGCTTGGCGAGCGCCGCGACACGGAACTGGTCCGTCGGCATCAGCAGCGGAACCTGGCCAGCGTCGGTCGCCGCGATGAGCGGCAGCGGCGGTGGCGTGTAGGGGATCTTGTCGTTCTCCAGGGCAGCGAGCTTCACGGCGCCCTTCGCATCGATGACATAGGCGACCGGCAGGTCGCGCAGCCCCGCCTGCGAGAACAGCAATTCGCGGAACTTGCGCTGATCGCCACCGATCAAAGCAGCCGCGTCGTCGAGGTCCTTGGCCATGTTGACGACGTCGGTGCGGATGACCTGGCCATGCTCCTCCAGATAGGCATTAGCCACCTCCATCGAGTTCTCGATGATGGTCCGGGTCTGCTGGCTGAACCAGCTGTCGAGCGCGCGCGCGAACGTGATCGTGGCGCCGGTGGCGAGGGAGACGGCCGGCAGCATGGCGATGACCGAGAACAGGGCGACCACCCGTCCGTGCAGCCGCGCGCCCGGAACCTTCTCCCGCCACGCTCGCCACAGGCCGCGGATCTGCACCCAGATGATCGCCGCCAGTGCGACGATCAGGATGACGTTGACCGAGAGCATGATGGCCACGGTCGAGCCGCGGGGGATGATCGGGGTGAGACCGGTGAGGATCAGGTAGGTGGCCAGGCCCCAGGCCACCGCCGCGATCACGACGATGAGGCCGAAGCGGAAGGAACGATCGTCCGTTCCCGGCAAAGGAGGGGCGTCACCATGCGACGCGCCGAACGACAGGGCGCTGGCGCCGCCGCCGATGGCATGGGAACCCGCCGGCAAATGGCCGTTCCCGCGTGTCGCTCCGTCTGCCACCATGTGCCCAGTCCGACGGTTGCCCTCTCATCCGGATCAGCGGCCTGCTCGAACAGAGAGCGAACAGGCTCGGAACGCCGGCGGCTCCAGATAAAGTTGCAGAATTGCTGCTATCGCCGCTACACGATGACGCAAAGTGTGGCATTTTCGCGACAAGATTGTCCAGCGCCGCCGTCATGGATGCAGCTGGACCACGATGTGGCAGCATCGCGGCCACACTCGAACTCCAGTCGGGCGGGCGCGGAAAGCCTGCCATTCGGTGGCTTTCGGCGGCAGCGTGTTGACGGTCGCACCCAAGTCGTGTCGGGTTCCGGGGCAACGAAATCCAAACGAGCAACGGTTCCGATGAGCGCCGCCCCTTCGCCGGCAGATCTCACTGCGACGGCCAAAGACATCCTCGGTCGTCTGGTCGCATTCGATACCACATCCAGCAAGACAAACATCCCCTGCGCGGAGTGGATCCGCGACTACCTGCAGACCGCGGGCGTCCCGGTCCAGGTCCTGCCGGCCGGCAACGGCATCCACGCCAATCTGTTCGCCACCATCGGCGATGCCAGCCGGGGCGGCGGAATCGGCCTTTCCGGCCACATGGACGTCGTGCCGGTGACGGGCCAGCCGTGGGTGACCGATCCGTTCACGATGGTCGAGAAGGATGGCCGCCTCTACGGGCGAGGAACCACCGACATGAAGGGGTATCTCGCCTGCGTTCTGGCGGCGGTGCCCTACATGAAGAGCAAGCGGCTGTCGCGTCCGATCCATCTGCTGTTCTCGTACGACGAGGAAGTCGGCTGCACCGGCGTCGTCGAAATGGTGCAGAGGCTCGGCGTCGACCTGCCCAAGCCCGAGATCGTGTTCGTCGGCGAGCCCAGCCGCATGAGCGTCGTCGACGCCCACAAGGGCGGCTATCGCTTCGTGACCACGGTGACCGGCAAGGACGCCCACTCGTCGAAGCCGCACATCGGCGTCAGCGCCATCTTCGCGGCAGCCGAGTTGGCCTGCGAACTCGCCCGGATCGAGCGACGTCTCGAAACCGTGACGTACAATCCGCGCTTCGATCCGCCCCGCGCGACGATCTCGATCGGCTTCATCGAAGGCGGCGTCGCGCACAACATCATCCCGCCGAAGTGCACGTTCCACTGGGGAGTCCGCGCGATGCCGGGGCACGACGCGCTGCAGATCGCGCGCGACCTGCAGGCGTACGCCGAGGAGAAACTCCTGCCGGGCATGCGCGCGGTCTATCCGGAGTGCTCTATCGTCACCGAGCTGATGGGGTCGCTGCCGCCGTTCTGGTCGGGCGAGGAATCGCCAGCCGCGACGCTGGCGCTCAAGCTCGCCGGGCAGAACCAGACCCATGCCGTGCCCTATGGCACCGAGGCGAGCCATTTCCAGGCGGCGGGCTGCTCCTCGGTGATCTGCGGCCCCGGCGATATCAACGAGGCGCACCAGCCGAACGAGTACATCGAGATCGGCGAACTGACGAACTGCATCGGGTTTCTCAAGCGCCTGACCGACAACCTGTCGGCCTGACCCCGGCCTCGACCCGAAAGCGCGCGGATGAGCACGACGCCGCAGTCCACTGCAGCCGCCAAGACGCAATTGCGGGCCAGCATCGAGACGATCAGGTCCGCTTTGCCGGCGGACGTGCGCGCAATACGCGCGAGGGAGATCGCCTTGGTCGCTGCCGGTTGGGTCGCGGATCTGGCTCAGCCGGACACGATCGTCTCGGGCTTCCTGTCGATCGGCTCGGAGATCGAGACGATGCCGACGCTGGAGCGCCTCGCCGCGGCCGGATACCGCCTGGCGCTTCCGGTGATGGTTGCGCCGCGCGTGCCGCTCGTGTTCCGGGCCTGGATGCCGGGCGAGCCGCTCACGGCAGTGAAATGGGGCATTCGCGAACCGCTGGCGACAGCGCCCGAAGTAATTCCCCGGATCCTGCTGGTGCCACTGCTGGCCTTCGATGCGAGCGGGGGCCGGCTCGGGTACGGCGGCGGCTTCTACGACCGGACGATGCGTAAGCTGCGCGCAGGAGCCGCGACGACGGCGGCGGGCTTCGCCTTCGACGAACAGGCGGTCGACGCGGTGCCGAGTTCGGATTATGACGAGCCGCTCGACTGGGTGCTGACCCCGTCGCGCGCAATCCGCTGCCAGACCTGAGCCATCAATCGCATGCGTTTCCTCTTCCTCGGCGACGTCGTGGGCCGTTCAGGCCGCAGAGCCGTGCTGGACACACTGCCCGGCCTCTTGAGGCGATATCGCCTCGATTTCGTCGTGGTGAACGGCGAGAACGCTGCGGGCGGGTTCGGCATTACCGAACAGATCGCGCAGGACCTGCTCGATGCGGGGGCAGACGTCGTGACGCTGGGCAACCACGCCTTCGACCAGCGCGAGACGCTCGTTTACATCTCGAGACAGCCCCAGCTCCTGCGGCCGCTCAACTTCCCCAAGGGAACCCCCGGCGCAGGCGTCGGCCTGTTCAAGGCGAAGAACGGCGCGGAGGTTCTGGTCGCAAACGCGCTCGGGCGGGTGTTCATGACCGAGCTGGATTGCCCGTTCCGGGCGCTCGACGCGGAGTTCACCGCCTGCCGGCTCAAGCACGGCGCCGATGCGATCTTCGTCGACTTCCATGCCGAAGCCACGAGCGAGAAGCAGGCCCTCGCCTATTTCCTCGACGGCCGCGTCTCCGCGATCGCGGGCACGCACACCCACAGCCCGACCGCCGACGAGCGCATCCTGCCGGCAGGCACCGCCTACATCTCCGACGCCGGAATGTGCGGCGACTACAATTCCGTGCTCGGCATGGACACGGAAGAGCCGGTTCAGCGCTTCATCACGCGGATTCCGCGCGAACGCTTCCGTCCGGCGGAAGGAACGGCGACGGTCTGCGGGCTGGCCGTGGAGATCGACGATTCCACCGGCCTCGCCGTGCGCACGAAGGCGCTCAGGCTCGGCGGCGTGCTGTCGCCCTCCGAGCCCGAGTGGTGGCTGTCCTGAGAGGAAGCCGCGGGGCACGGCCCCGTTCACATGAGATCAAACGCGACGGGCGTCGGCCTCGACCGGCGCTTCCAACTGGGGCGGCGTGTGCGCGGAAAGGCCGGAAGCCGGCGTGGGCCGCACCGAGTTCGCCCAGCCGTAGGCGAACATCGTCATCAACGCCGAGGCGGCGAAGAAGTAGATTCCATTGCCGACCTTGGCCTCGGTGTAGCCCGATGAATTCACGTAGAAGATCAGGAGCGCGAGCACCATCACGTCGGTCATCGAATAGCGGCCGAGCCATTCCATCGCCGAGATCGAACGGGCGCGGAACTCGGGCTTCATGTCGGGCGAGGTGACGAGCGTGAGCAGGTAGAACAGCTTCAGGAACGGGAAAAAGATCGAGAACATGAAGATGACGAAGCACAAGAAGTGCTCGTCATTGGCGTAGAGCGCCCAGATGATGCTCGCGATCGAGTGCTGCTTGCTCCACACGTAGACCGTGGTGAAATGGATCGCCGGCAGGATGATGCCGAGCGCGAAGAACACCGTGGCGAGTATGATCAGGAAGGAGAGCACGAAATTGCGGTAGGGCGCGATGCGCGCGGGCTTGGCTTCGCGCATCAACTCGATCTTCGCAGCACCGTCGTCGGCGGCGTCGATTCTGAGCCAGGCATAGGCCAGGATCATGAACAGAACTGCGGCGGTGAAAAAGTACACTCCGGTGAGGCTGCGGGCGTCGTACACGCCCTGGCTCTTGATGAAGAAAATCGTCAGCGAGAGCACGAGCACATCGTGCATCGACCATTTGCCGAGCCATTCCAGGGCGCGCAACCGGCGGCCGACCGCCTTCAGCTCGTCGAGGGGGAGGGTCGCGAGCAGCAGCAGATAGAACAGCTTGAGCACCGGCAGCACGATCGAGAACACCAGAACGGTGATGCCTAGGAAATGCTGGCCGGAGGCCAACAAGGAGCGCACCGTCGATATCAGCGAGTGCTCGTAGGTCAAGAAGAAGAATTTCGTGAGCTTGATGATCGGCAGACTGACGCCGAGGGCCAAGCACACCGACGCGGCCAGGATGGCCATACTCAGCAGAAACCGTCTGCCCCCCAGCGTCATGTCCCGCCCGCCTGCACGTCTCGATCTGCGCCCGGCCAGGAGGATACACTCCGCCGGACCGGATCGACTGGAAAGCGCGCAATGTGGCGCGACAGTGGCTATCACGCCCGGTGTGGCCGCCGAAGCCCGCCGACCACGAGATTTTTCGGCAGGTGCTGCCCACCTCTCTTGACCGGTATGGGCAAACCGGTCCACCTCCCGCCACGAATTTGCTGCTTCCTATCCCGTTCCCGGACCATTTCCGAGAGAGATCGATGACGCTTTACCGGAAGGCTGCGATCCTAGGCGCCGCGCTGGCGGTAGGGCTGATCTCGAGCCCGGATGCGCGAGCGCAAGTCACGCCGGTAGCCTCGAAAGCCGATCCCGTCGTCGACGAGAGTTCACCGGATCCCCTGACGCCGCCACAGAAAGAGGCAGGACCGCTGACCGCGCCTGGAGCCGAATCGGCACCGGCCTCGACGAAGGCGATCGGCGAAGCGGAGAAATCGCTGACGGCGGCCGCAGCCCGGATCGTCCGTGAGCTGGCCAGCGGCGCGCGCGGCGACAAGGACGATATCGAAGCGCTGGCCGCCTATTACGGATCGGGAGACGCACGCGCAATCTGGGTCGACGGCACTGCCGAGTCCCCGGCTGCCACGGCTGCGCGGCAGGAGCTGCAACGCGCTGCCGACTACGGGCTCGACCCGGCGGCCTTGCGGGTGCCCGACGTGCCGGGCGCCTCTGCGGACGACCTCGCCCGTTTCGAGGCCCGATTCGGTCTGGCTGTACTGACCTATGCCCGGCATGCCCGCGGCGGCCGCGTCGACCCGCCGTCGTTGAGCCGGATGATCGACATGAAGCCGCGCCTGTTCGAGCCCCGCTCGGTGCTCGCCGGCATCGCGGGCGCCTCGGATGCCGCGGCCTATCTGCGCGGTCTGCACCCCAAGCACCCCGGCTATCACAAGCTCAAGGACGCACTGGTCGCCGCCCGCGCGGAGGCCGCGGCACCGGCGGACACGATCCAGCGTATCGTCGTCAATCTGGAGCGTTGGCGGTGGATGCCGGAGGACCTGGGCGATTTCCACGTCTGGGACAACGTGCCGGAGCAGTACACCCGGGTGATGAAGAACGGCAAGGTCGTGCTCCAGGAGCGCATCGTCGTCGGCAAACCCAATACGCCGACCCCGCTGTTTTCCGCCGACATGAAATTCGTGATCTTCCATCCCTCGTGGGGTGTGCCGGGCGGCATCAAGGCCAACGAGCTGGGACCGCAGCTGCGCCGGGCGAGTGAATCGAGTGGCTGGGGCTTCTTCGCCGGCGGTGGGGAGGGTGCGGCGGCCGTCCTGCGCCGCCACGACCTGCGCGTCAGCTACGCCGGGCGCCCGGTCGACCCGGCGAGCGTGAACTGGTCGAGTGTGGACATCAGCAAATTCCACTTCACTCAGCCGCCGGGCAGCAAGAATGTCCTCGGCATCGTCAAGTTCCGCTTCCCGAACCGCTTCGACGTCTACATGCACGACACGCCGGAGCGCCATCTGTTCAACCAGTCGAACCGGACGTTCAGCCACGGCTGCATGCGCGTGCAGAACCCAGTCCGGCTGGCCGAGGTGCTGCTGGATCACGACCGAGGTATGACGCCCCAGGAGATCGCCAACGTCGTGGCCGGCCGCGGGCAGAGCGAAATCACGCTGCGGACGCCCATCCCTGTCCACATCACCTACTTCACGGCGACCGTGGACGATGCGGGCAAACTGCATACGCATCCCGACATCTACGGCCAGGACGGCCGTGTCGCCACGGCACTGGCCGGCAAGCAGATCGCTCTGGCGTCTGCGGCTCCGGCGTCCGATGCTCCGCAGGGCGCAGCTTCCGCTCGCAAGCGCGTCAAGACGGCAGACGGATCGGCAGCGAAGCCGACGTGGAACCCATTCCGCGAATTGACCGGACCGTGAAGCGGCCGCGTCAGCCGCCGCCACGCTGGAAGTAGATCTCGAAGCGGCGCACGAACGCGGCCTCGGCCTCTGGTGATACACCATCGAAGCGCAGCGTAACGCGCGCCTGCTGGATCCGAACCAGATCAGTGATCCGGCGCGGTTCCATCTGCTCGAAGCGCACTTCGGCGTGGCCGGGCGCAAGCTCGAAACGCACTCGGCCGTCCGTGTCCAGACGCGCACCCGGATGGAGCTTGTCGAGGCTCGCCTCGAACTCCGCCCGGGTGGTGGACATGATCTTGTCGCGGGTGCCGAAGGCCGTCATCCAGGGAGACTCAGCCGCAGCGCTTGGAGCGCTCGACCTTGCGGATGAGTGCGATGTTCGAACGCTCGGTGGCGTTGAGCGGAACGAGCTGCTGGATCGGCCATTTGCAGCCCTGGTTTCCGTACTGCGCCTTGGCCTGCTCGGTGCGGAAGCAGTAGCCGTTCTCGTGATAGAGCTGATTGCGGATATGGGCGAGGTTCTGGCAGGAGTGGCGCTGCAGGTCCGCCTCCCGCATCTTCGTCTTCCAAGGGCAGCCGTCGCCCGTGAGGCCGTCGTAGCAGTTGCGTGCCGCGGCCGGTGTCGCGGACAGGAGCGCTGCGCCCAGGACGCCAGCCAGACCGAGGACTGAAATCGTATTCCGACGCTTCATGACACGCGCACCTTTTCGCATCGTCGCCCGGTTCACTGCCGCCGCGGGCCTGCGGCGGCCATAAGGGCCTGCACGGCTTGGACGCTTCACCCCGCCGAAAGGTTCATGCACGGGCTACCGTCTGCCTGTCTTCCGCCATCGTACGTGCCCGGCGTGCGGATGGTCGAGCGGAAACGCGAGCCTTTCGCATCCGCTCGGCAGGATTTCCGAAAGTCGTGCGACCCGGCGCACGTCGTTGTGCGTCCAAGCCATTTGGAGATGCCGGGTGCCGACGGCGCCGACGACTGCAGCGGCTCTCAACCCCACCAGGCGGAGGGTACCGGGAAGCGGCCGGCCGCATCCTCGATGGCCTGAGACGCGCGGAACAAGGTCCCCTCGTCGAAAGGCTTGCCGATGAGCTGGAGCCCGAGCGGAGTGCCCTGCGTGGACAGACCGGCCGGCACCGAGATGCCAGGCAGGCCGGCCATATTCACCGTAACGGTGAAAATGTCCTCGAGGTACATCGCAATAGGGTCGCCGGATTTCTCGCCGAACGCGAAAGCGGGGCTCGGCGTGGTCGGTGTCAGCACGCAATCGACCTTGCTCCAGGCCTCGTCGAAATCGCGCTTGATGAGCGTGCGGACCTTCTGAGCCTTGAGATAGTAGGCGTCATAGTAACCCGCCGACAGCACGTAGGTGCCGATCAGGATGCGGCGCTTCACTTC
>CAYMEB010000075.1:0-19730 GCA_964389095.1 uncultured Hyphomicrobiaceae bacterium | reverse complement strand
GCCGTTTACCTCACGCTCATCTCGTTTGCCGGCCTCTTTCTCGTCGTCGCGATCTACAGCGAGCTGTTGCCCCTGCCACTCGTGGGGCTGTCCACCGTGCTGTTCGGTTTCTGAGATTGCGAACAATTTGAGTGATCTGCTTCACGGGTTTCCCACCGCTCCGTGAGACATTTCGTCAGTCGGGCGAGCGCTCGTGCGGGTCCTGTGGGGCCTGGACGGCGGGCCGGGTGAGGCAGCTTCCGCAGAAGAAGCAACCCATTCGAGAACAAGTGCGCCGACACAGGTGGGTGGGCCGATCCAAGAGATCGGCACGTTGGAGCGTCGAAATCAATGCAGGTACTGCGTACGGAATCCGTCGGTGTGGGAGCGGCTGCTGCGCCGATGCTCGATGCCGGGCCGGCTCTGCCGGCAATCAGCGTGATCGGTCTGGGCTATGTCGGCGCCGTGTCGATCGCTTGTCTCGCCAATCTCGGCTTTCGCATGGTCGGCGTCGACGTCTCGCTCGAGAAAGTCCGCGCCATCAAGGAGGGCCGTTCTCCGATCGTCGAGGAGCGGTTAGGCGAGCTGCTCACTGCCGGAGTTGAAAAGGGCCGGATCACGGCGACGCAGAATCTGGTCGCGGCCGTCCTTGAAACCAACGTGACGTTCATGTCGGTCGGCACGCCGACGGCTCCTGCGATCTGACTTATGTGCGTCAGGCGAGCCGGGCGATCGGACAGGCGCTCGCTCTGAAGTCCGACTATCATGTCGTCGTCCTGCGCTGCTCGGTGCCGCCGGGCACGACCCTGGACGTGGTCGGAGAAGAGATCGAGAGGGCTTCGGGCAAAAGCCTCGGCGGCGACTTCGGCCTTTGCTTCAACCCCGAGTTCCTGCGTGAGGGCGTCGCCGTGGCCGACTTCTACGCTCCGCCGAAAACGGTGGTCGGGGCCAGCGACATCCGGGCGGAGCGCGCCGTCGCCGCGATCTACGAGTCGGTCGACAAGAACGTGCTGTTCACGTCGATCGCAGCCGCGGAGATGGTCAAATACGCCGACAACGTCTGGCACGCCACGAAGGTCGCGTTCGGCAACGAGATCGGCCGTCTGTGCAAATCTCTCGGCATCGACAGCCACGACGTCATGAACATCTTCGTCAAGGATACGAAGCTCAATCTGTCTCCCTACTACCTGCGCCCGGGCTTCGCCTTCGGCGGCTCGTGCCTCCCCAAGGAGGTGCGCGCGGTTGCGCACCTGGCGGAAGAGCAGAACGTGGATCTTCCCCTGATCCAGTCTCTTTCGCTGACCAACAAGCGCCACATCGAGCAGGCCGCGCACAATCTCGAGGCGTACGCCGGCAAGCGCTTCGGTTTCCTCGGCCTGACCTTCAAGCCGGGCACGGACGACCTGCGTGAGAGCCCGACACTGGAACTCATGGCGATCCTCGAGGGGCGCGGCGAGGCGATCCGCGCCTACGATCCGAACCTGCGCTTCAACGACAATCTCAAGGGTCAGATCGCCTACGTGCGCCATGCGTGCCCGCAGCAGGCCAATCTGATGGATGGCCTCGAAGGCATGATCGAGGCGAACGTCGACGACCTGCTGGCCTGCTCCGATGTCCTGGTGGTCAGCCATGCGACCGATGAATTCCGGGCGGCGGTTCAGCGCCGCCGCAGCGGCGTGCATGTTCTCGATCTCGCGCGTCTGTTCAAGGACGTACCGTCGGATCCGACCTACCACGGGATCGCTTGGTAGTCGGCGGACGC
This sequence comes from uncultured Hyphomicrobiaceae bacterium, assembly GCA_964389095.1. Classification (GTDB taxonomy): domain Bacteria; phylum Pseudomonadota; class Alphaproteobacteria; order Rhizobiales; family Hyphomicrobiaceae; genus JABFRJ01. The sequence continues at coordinate 17,989 of CAYMEB010000075.1, read as the reverse complement.
TCCAGCGCGGCAAAGGCCACCCTCGCGGGTGGCCTTTCTGCTTTCATGCTTGCGCTAAGACATGGACGGGCCGGGAACAGCACGCAGGCGGTTGTCAGATCCAGTGCGCCGGCCGACAGTGGCGTAGTCCCGTCCGGCCTGGTACGGGGCGGAGGGCTTTCGGTCGTGCCAGTCAAGGTCAAGCGCGTGTACGCAACTCCCGACGATGGTGACGGAAAGCGCGTCCTCGTCGATCGTCTGTGGCCGCGCGGCGTCTCGAAACAGGCAGGGCGCATCGATCTGTGGCTCAAGGACGTTTCGCCGAGCACCGAACTGCGCAAGATGTATCACGGCAAGCCGGACCACTGGGACGAGTTCTGCCGGGCCTATGCCGACGAACTTTCGGCTTCACCGGGGCGCGAAGCGCTGGAGACACTCGCCGAGTTGGCGCGAGGACAGACGGTGACGCTGCTCTATGCAGCCCGCGAGGAGGAGCGCAACAACGCGACCGCTCTGGCCGCGATCCTTCAGCGGTGCGCACCCGCGGCCGGGCGGCGGGCGACGAGGTCGATCTCCACCAAGGCCCCGACGGCCAAGCCGCTGACGCCGACGCAGGTGCGGGCGGGAAGGCGGTCGGGCGGAAAGAAGGAGCGGTAGGTTTCGTTCATGCGGGAGTAGTCGCGCTCGAAGTGCGTCAGGTAGACCCGAGCCTGCACGATATGCTCGAGTCCGAGACCGACCCCGGCCAGCACGATCTTGAGATTGTCCATGACGCGCCGGGTCTGGGCCTCGATACCGGCGGGCAACGGCGCATCGGGGGCGGACGGATCGGTGGGCATCTGGCCGGTGACGAACACCCAGCCGTCAGCCTCCACCGCATGCGAGAACGGAGCGACCGGTCGGGGGGCGCCTGCCACCATGAAGAAGGACGGGTGGGTCACGATCAACTCCTGCGATTGGGGACGCCGGCAGGCTACTCCGCAGTGTCGCACGGGTCGAGGCGTAACTCGCCCTTCGGCTCGAAGGGCTCGCTGGTCATTGCTTGCCGGGCGCGCGGCGGCTAGCGTTTCGCGCGCATGACAGGCAGGGCGGGATGGCAGCGGATCGCGGACCGGGAATTGGGCACAATCAGTCGGATCTCGACAAGCGGCGCGTGGGCTGGAAGCAGGTCTACGCGGTCAGCGACGTGGAAGCCGGGATCGAGACGACCGAGGACTTCACGCCGTTCGCGCAACGCGACGACGTTTTCACGCGAGCCTTCTGGGACAGCTCCGTCCGCTCGAAAGACACCGAAGCGTTCTTCGCGAGTTATCGCACGGGAGCGAGCCCGCGCCGTGGAGACGGGTTCAACCAAAAGGACTTCGCGCTGCGCAATGCCGCTTGGCTGATCTCCGATGTCGTCTCCTCGCGGTCGGACGCGAAAGGTATTCGTGAAGGCTTCCAGGCTGCGATCCAGCCCGATACGCCCCTCGCGTCCACGCGCTTCGAGGTGAGCGATCCGGCCGCCGAGGCCGACGAGATCAAACGGATCGCGCGCTTCTTCGGCGCCGACCTCGTCGGCATCACCGATTTCGACGAGCGCTGGGTCTATTCCTCGCGGGTCGACGTGCGGGATTTCTCAGAGACCGATCACGGGCTGCCCGAGGGGCTGACTTCGGTCATCGTGCTCGGCCATGCCATGGATTACGATCTCGTTCGCACCTATCCGTCGGCGCTGGCGGGAGCCGCCACTGGACGGGAGTACAGCCACGAGGCCGCGATCGTGATGCAGCTGGCCGCCTACATCCGGAATCTCGGCTACGAAGCGGTTCCCAGCATGAACGATACCGCCCTCGTCATCCCGTATGCGATCAAGGCGGGCCTGGGCGAGTATGCGCGCAACCAGCTCGTGATCACGCCTCAGTTCGGTCCTCGCCTGCGGTTCTCCAAGATCTTCACCAACCTGCCGCTCGCGCATGATCGCCCCCGCAAGATCGGTGTGCGCGAGGTCTGCGAGGTGTGCACCCGCTGCGCCGAGGCATGCCCGGTCAAGGCGCTGCCGTTCGGAGCGCCCGAGGCGAGGCCGGTCAATCGATCATCGATCCGCGGCGTGCGGAAATGGACATCGGATGCCGAGAAGTGCTTCGGCTACTGGGCGAAGCTCGCCTCCGATTGCGCGATCTGCCTCAGGGTCTGCCCCTTCAATCGAGACTATCGCTCGTGGTGGAGCCGAGCCTGGCTCAAGTTGGCTCTGTCGCCGCTGCGCCGGCTGGCATTGAAGCTGGACGACCTGTCGCGGCGTGGCCAGCGCTTGCGGCCGAGGGACTGGTGGCGTGGAGACAGCTCCTGATCGAGCCGGCCGATGGTTCCCTTTGCCCGAGCGCGTGTCCCGATTCGCAGCGCGGCCGGGGCTGCGAGCCGTGCGACCGGCGCTCCCCCGGAGGAGCGCCCGTTTCGCAGGCGGTCTGGGCAATACGCAGGCTTTCGCGCCGTTGACAGAGCAGTGTCCGCATCGGAGAAGGGCGGGCACTGCCGGGGGCACGTCATGAGCCTTCCCGGCCGGGCCGGCTCATGGAGGTTTCTATGCTGCGCACGATGATGAAGTGGGCTCTCTCGCTGGCCCTGATCGGAATTCACGTCAGCGTGGCCGCGGCCCAGACCAAAGTGCGCTTCGCGCTCGATTGGCGCTTCGAAGGGCCTGCCGCGCCCTATTTCGTCGCGATCGACAAGGGCTTCTACAAGGAGGAGGGGCTCGAGGTCTCGATCGACGCGGGCAACGGTTCGGTCGAAGCCATCAACCGCATCGCCTCGGGCGCCTACGAGGTGGCATTCGGCGACATCAACTCGCTGGTCAAGTTCCGTGACAATAAAGACAACGCGCCCATCAAGGCCGTGCTGATGATGTACGATCAGCCTGCGTTTTCGATCGTTGCGCTGAAGAAATCCGGGATCAAGGCGCCTAAGGATCTCGAAGGCAAGGTTCTGGGAGCGCCCGCGCCCGACGGTGCCTACGCGCAGTGGCCGATCTTCACACAGGCCAACGGCATCGACGCTTCCAAGGTCAAGATCGAGAACGTCGGGTTCCCGGTGCGCGAGCCGATGCTCGCCCAGGGGAAGGTCGATGCGATCACCGGTTTCTGGTTCTCATCGTTCATGAACCTGAAGGCGAACGGCGTGGCCGGCGACGACATCGTCGTCCTGCACATGCGCGAGCACGGCGTCGAGCTCTACGGGAACGCGATCATGGTCAACCCGAAGTGGGCCGCCGACAATCCCAAGGCCGTCGCGGGCTTCGTCCGCGCGACGATTCGGGGCGTTCAGGAGACCCTGAAATCGCCGGAGACGGCAATCAAGTCGCTGATGACGCGCAATCAGATCGCGAACGAAGCGGTCGAGCTGGAGCGCTTGAAACTCGCGCTGTCGAAGAACTTCGTCACGTCCGAGACCAAGGCCAACGGCTTCGGCGGCGTGGATATGGGTCGCCTCGGCAAATCGATCGACCAGATCGGCCTGACCTTCCAGTACAAGGCGAAGCCCTCGGCGGCCGACATCTTCTCGGCCGAGTTCCTGCCGCCGAAGGAGCAGCGCATGCTGCAGTGACGGGGCAGCCTGTCCGAGGCGTCGGCCGCCGCTGACGCCTCCCATCCGTCCAGGTCCAAGAGACGCCCATGGCCGTATCGAAAGTCGCTCCCGGGGCGCCCCTCGTCGAGCTGCGCAACGTCACCATGCATTACGGCCGTGGTCCGTCAGCCGTGCAGGCGATCGAGGACGTGTCGCTCTCCATCGCCAAGGGCGAGTTCGTCGCCGTCGTCGGCCCCTCCGGCTGCGGCAAGTCTTCGCTCATGAAGCTCATCAGCGGGCTTCATCAGGCATCGGCCGGCAGCGTGAAGGTCGAGGGCGAGACGGTGAGCCGGCCGCTCAAGTCCGTCGGAATGGCGTTCCAGAACTCCAACCTCCTGCCCTGGCGCACCGCGGTCGAGAACGTGATGCTGCCGCTCGAGATCGTGCAGCCCCATCGCGGCCGAATCCGCTCGAACAAATCCGAGTATCTCGCCCGCTGCCGCGCCCTCCTGGAACAGGTGGGCCTGAAGGGTTTCACCGAGAAGTTTCCCTGGCAGCTCTCCGGCGGGATGCAGCAGCGGACCTCGATCTGCCGCGCCCTGATTCACGAGCCCGAGATCCTGATGCTGGACGAACCGTTCGGCGCGCTCGACGCCTTCACACGCGAAGAGCTGTGGTGCGCGCTGCGTGACATCCAGGCGGCGCGAGGCGTGACGGTCATGCTCGTGACGCACGATCTGCGGGAGGCTGTTTTCCTGGCCGATACCGTCTACGTGATGTCGAACCGCCCAGGACGTATCGTCAACGTGACGCGGGTGGGCTTGCAGCGTCCGCGGGACCTCGAGGTCACCTACACGCAGCCGTTCCAGGATCTCGTGCACGAATTGCGCAGCTTCATCGGAGGACGGCACTGATGAAGGGCAGGACGCTGGAAATCGTAGCGCCGACGCTGTTCACCGTGGTGCTGGTCGTGATGTGGGAGGCCCTCTGCAGGGGATTCGCGATCCCGGTGACCATCCTGCCGGCGCCGTCGCAGATCTGGCAGGCGCTGGTCCAGTTCCGCGCGCCCATCATCGACAACGCGCTTTATACGCTGATGACCACTCTCGTGGGGTTCGCGCTCGCTACGGTCTTCGGGCTTCTGCTGGGGATCGCGGTGGGTTGGCACAAGGCGATCTATGCGGCGGTCTATCCCGTGCTGATCGGCTTCAACTCGGTGCCGAAGGTCGCCGTCGTTCCCGTCCTCATCCTGTGGTTCGGATTGGGCGCTGTTCCCGCGATCCTGACGGCGTTTCTGATCTCCTTCTTCCCCATCGTCGTGAACGTGGCGACGGGATTGGCGACCACCGAGCCCGAACTCGAGGATGTCCTGCGGGCCTTGGGTGGCTCGAAGCTCGACGTGATGCGGAAAGTCGGTATTCCACGCTCGATGCCCTACTTCTTCGGATCGCTCAAGATTGCGATCACGCTGGCGTTCGTGGGCGCCGTCGTGGCGGAGACCGTGGGCGCGAACAAGGGCATCGGCAAGCTGATGCTCGATGCGCAAGCGGGATTCCAGGTTCCGATCGTGTTCGCGGGGCTGGTGGTCCTCGCGGTCCTGGGTGTGCTGCTGTACGCCATTACGGCCGCGATCGAGGCGCGTTATACCGGTTGGGCGTTCCGCGGGCAGTCGCGCTGAGACGGCGGACGCTGCGGGCAGGACGAAGGAGCGATGGCCATGGTCGAGCCGGCTCAGGTGCCCGCCGAGCTGCAGACTGTCCGCGACTGGCTGCGGTTCGCGGTGACCAGATTCACCGAAGCCGGTCTGGCCTTCGGACACGGCACCGACAATGCGGTCGACGAAGCGGCGTTCCTCGTTCTCGCGGCGCTCAACCTTCCGATCGACGATGCCTCGATGTGGCTCGATGCGCGGCTCACGAGGGAGGAGCGCGCGTCTCTCGGGCGGCTGATCGAAGAGCGCGTCGTCACGCGCAAGCCGGCGGCCTATCTGTTGAAGCAGGCATGGCTCGGCCCCTACAGGTTCTATGTCGACGAGCGCGTGATCGTGCCCCGATCGTTCATCGCCGAGCTGCTGCTCGCAGACATGTCCCAACTGGGCATCGAGCCAGATGCCGCGGGACGTGTGCTGGATCTGTGCACCGGTTCGGGTTGTCTCGCGATCGTCGCGGCGCATCTCTTCGCATCCGCGCAGGTTGATGCCGTCGAAATCGATGCCGACGCCTGCGAGGTGGCGCGCCGTAACATCGCCGGTCACCGGCTCGAAACGCGTGTTTATCTTCATCGCGGCGACCTCTTCGCGGCCCTGCCGATGCCGGTGCGCTACGATCTGATCATCGCCAATCCGCCCTACGTAACGAATGCGTCGATGTCCGCCTTCCCTCCCGAGCACCGGGCGGAGCCGCGGATCGCCCACGCGGGCGGCGCCGACGGCCTCGACGTCGTGCACAAGATCCTCGATGCCGCGCCGCAATGGCTGAGCGGCGACGGCAAGCTGATCGTCGAAGTCGGCGCTGCCCGCGCGGCCGTGGAGGCCGCCTATCCGGACCTTCCGCTGCTCTGGCTGGATACCGCCGCCAGCGAAGGCGAGGTGTTCATCGTCGACAAGGCCGCAATGGGGGCGCCGAAAAAGGCACGGCCGCCGCGACGCGGCAAGTCCCGCCATTGAGCTGCCACGCCTTGCCGGTCAGCGACGATGGTGGCACCGTCGCGGACTGGTCGGTTTCGACGGGCATCCGAGAATGAATCTTTCCTACACGCTTTCCCAGATCGCACGACATCAACCCGCAAGTCTCGCGATCACCTGGGACGAGGGTACGATCTGCTATCGCGAATTCGAGCGCCAGGTCGGGGCGATCGCCGGGGCGCTGAAGGCGAGGCACGGCCTCGCAGGCGGCTCGCGTGTCGCCATGTGGATGGAGAACGGTCCGGATTTCCTGCCGGTGCTTTTCGGGATCTGGCGGGCGGGCATGACCGCTGTTCCAGTCAACAACAAGCTGCATCCACGGGAATTCGCCTGGATCGCAGAGAACAGCGAGAGCCGCTTGGTGATCGCCACACCGGAGCTTGCGGAAAGCCTGTCCGACCTGGGTCCGGCAGCGGTCGCCGCTCTGCCGCCCCTGGTCGTCACCGGCACGCCGGATTTTTGCGCGATGCTGACTGTCGAGTCCGTCGGTGCCAGCCCGACCGAGCCGGCCGACGAGGCCTGGCTGTTCTACACATCAGGCACCACGGGCCGGCCGAAGGGGGCGGTGCTGACGCATCGCAATCTGCTGTTCGCGTGCCACGCCTACTACGCCGACATCGATGCGATCGATCATCGCGACTGCATCCTGCATGCCGCTCCGCTGTCGCACGGTTCCGGTCTCTATGGCCTCGCTCACGTTCTGAAGGGCTCGCATCAACTGATCCATCGCGGCTTCGACCCCGCTGCGATCCTTGGCGCGATCGCCGCGAACCCGAACCTGTCGATGTTCGCGGCGCCGACCATGGTTTCGCGCCTGATCAATCATCCTGCGGTCGGCGGCGCCGACATCCGAAATCTGAAATGCATCATCTACGGCGGAGCGCCCATGTACGTCTCGGACCTGAAAAGGGCGATCGCTCTGTTCGGGCCGAGGTTCTACCAGCTCTACGGTCAGGGCGAGGCGCCCATGACGATCACGGGTCTCACCAAGGCGATGCACGCCGACGCCGGTCATCCGCGCTACGAGGCGCGGCTCGCCAGCGCAGGTCTGGCGCGCACGGGCGTCGCGTGGAAGATCGTGGCCGAGGACGGAAGCGAGCTTCCGAACGGGGAGGTCGGCGAAATCGTCACCAGGAGCGACTGCGTGATGAACGGCTATTGGAACAATCCGCAGGCCAATGCCCGCTCGCTGCGCGGCGGCTGGCTCTGGACCGGCGACATGGGGGCAAGGGACGACGATGGTCTCCTCACCATCAAGGACCGTTCCAAGGACATGATCATCTCCGGTGGCTCGAACATCTATCCCAGGGAGATAGAAGAGGTTCTGCTGACCCACGCGGGTGTGCTCGAATGCGCGGTGGTGTCGCGCCCGCATCCCGACTGGGGCGAGGAGGTGATCGCGTTCGTGGTGGCGCGCCCCGATGCCGGTCAGAATGCGCCGGTCGACGCGGCCGGGCTCGACCGCCTGTGCCTCGACAACATCGCCCGGTTCAAGCGGCCGAAGGAATACCGGTTCGTACCTGCGCTGCCCAAGAACAACTACGGCAAGATCCTCAAGACCGACTTGCGCGAGCGTCTCAAGGCCGAGCTGGCCGCGGGCGGGGCGTCTGCGGACAGGAGTTGAGCGCTCTGCGCGATCTGGGGGACATCGCGGATCTGGTGGCGGGCAATGCCAGGATCGTCGACCTACTTGCTGCAGTAGCCGAGCAGGATTTGCCGGACGGCTGGATCGCGGCGGGTGCGATCCGCACCCTGATCTGGAACCGCCTGCATGGCTACGACCTCGAGGCCCACGCGGTGCGGGATGTCGACGTGATCTATTTCGATCCGGCGACCGCGACGCGGGAAGCGGATCAGGATGTGCGGCGCCGGCTGGCGAGCGCGAGGCCGGGGATCGCGTGGGATGTCTCCAATCAGGCGCGCATGCATCTGCGCAACGGCGACCAGCCTTACGCTGACTGCGCGGATGCGATGCGGCATTTCCCCGAAACGGCTACGGCCATCGCGGCTCGCCTCGCGAACGGCCGCATCGAGGTGAGTGCGCCTTTTGGCATCGTGGACCTGCTCGAATTCGTGGTGCGGCCGACACCCGCATTTGCGACGCGGCCCCAGGTCGCGTTCGAGCGGGCAAGCTCCCGCGGATGGTTTCAGACCTGGCAGCGGCTGCGCTTCGAGCGCGCGGCGGTTGCGCCGAATTGACCCAGATCATGGTCTCGCGGCCAGCTCCTGCTCCAGGGTGGCGGTGGAGGACAAGGCCATGATTTCGTTGGAAGACTGTCTTGCGCTTTGTGACCTGACCGAGGCGGAGGTCATGGCGATCGCGGAGCACGAGGGCATTCCGGAGATGGCGGCGCTCGCCTACGGCGAATACCTGCTGCACCGTGCTCACGGCGCGGAGGCGATCTGCAAGATGATCGTCGACGACATTCGCGTCGCGCAAGCCCGGGGCGACAAGGCGCACGTGCAGACGCTGCTGCACGTTCTCCATCACTTCATCAAGAACCATCCCCAGGCGGCGCCGGCGGTCCACCCCTGGAGCAGGGTCCGCTGATCGGCTTCCTCGTTCAGCGCAGCTTCAAGGTCGAGAGCGCGACCAGCGCAAGCACGACGGAGATGATCCAGAAGCGTACGACGACCGTCGATTCCGCCCACCCCTTCTGCTCGAAATGATGATGGAGCGGCGCCATTCGGAATACCCGCTTCCCTGTCATCTTGAACGAGGCGACCTGGATGATGACCGAGAGCGCTTCGAGCACGAACAAGCCACCGGCGATGGCCAGCACGATCTCGTGCTTGATCGCGACTGCGATGGCGCCGAGTGATCCGCCGAGGGCGAGCGAGCCGGTGTCGCCCATGAAGATCATCGCCGGCGGGGCGTTGAACCAGAGAAAGCCGAGGCCTGCACCGATCAATGCGCCGCAGATGATCGCGAGTTCGCCGCTCCCGGCGACGTAATGGATCTGGAGGTATTGGGCGAACTTCGCGTTACCCGAGAGGTAGGCGATCACGCCGAACGTCGCGGCCACGATCATCACCGGAACGATCGCGAGCCCGTCGAGGCCGTCCGTCAGGTTGACCGAGTTTCCCGCGCCCGCGATTACCACCATGCCGAACAGCACGAAAAGCGCCAGTCCGAGCGGCAGCAGCACGGTCTTGAAGAACGGTATCGTGACCGAAGTGCCCAATCCGGTCTTGTCGAGCCGCACGACAGCATACGTGGCCAGGGCAGCGATGCCGAGTTCCAGACCGAGGCGGGCCCGCGATCCGAACCCGCTGGTCGATTGCTTGGTCACCTTCAGATAGTCGTCATAGAAGCCGATCGCCCCGTAGCCGAGCGTGACCGCCAGAACGATCCAGACATATGGGCTCTTCCAGTTCGCCCAAAGGAGCGTCGCCACGGTCACGCCGGCCAGGATCATGAGGCCGCCCATGGTCGGCGTCCCCTTCTTGGCGAAATGGGATTTGGGCCCGTCCTCGCGGATCGGCTGTCCCTTGCCCTGCTTCAGGCGCAGAAGGTCGATGATCGCGGGACCGAAAAGGAACACGAACAGCAGCGCGGTCATGATCGCGCCGGCGGCTCGGAAGGTCTGGTAGCGAAAGACGTTCAGCGGCCCGAACTGGTCGCTGAGGCTGACGAGCTCGTAGAGCATTCCGTTCGCTTCCCCTGGTTGCCGGTCAGGAACCGGATCGGTTACCGCTTATCACGTGCCGGCTCGGCCGAGTGCCCGAACGGCCGCGACGAGTGGCGCCATGTTCGTGCCCAGTGAGCCCTTGATCATCACGGCATCGCCGGACCTCACTCCGGCAGCGACGTGCGCCACAAGTTCACCGGACGTCTGCGACCAGCCGCCCCTGCGATGCTCGGGAACCTGATCGTAGAGCCCGCGCATGTGGCGACCGCAGGCAAAGACCAGATCGGCACCACTGGAGTCAACCTGGGGCCAGAGTTTGCGGTGCAGGGTGTCGGACGCTGCTCCCAGTTCACGCATGTCGCCCAGGATTGCGATCCGGCGCGGGAACTCGGTCCGCGGCACGGATGCCAGAACGGAAAGGGCGGCGCGAACCGAGGCCGGGTTCGCGTTGTAGCTTTCGTCGATGAGGAGGATCGTGCCGCCGCTCACGGTGATGATCTCGCGCGCGCCGCGGCCGGCCGGTGCCGCGATATGCGGCAGGGCCTGGGTGGCGACGGCGGGGTCGAGGCCCAACGCTGCCAGGGTTGCAAGCACGGCAAGGGAATTCTGGACGTAATGAAGGCCGGGGGCGCCGATGCGATAACTCAACACCCTGCCCTGGACGTCGGCGGTCACCGTAGAGCCGTGAGGCGCGGGCTCTGCCGAGACCAGCCTGACAGAGGCGTCAGCGGTGCGCCCGAACGTGACGACCGAGAGCCCGAGCGCGCGCGCCCGATCGCTCAGCCTCGCCCGGTAGGCGTTGTCGGCATTGACGACCGCAGTGCCGCCGGGCTTCACCCCGAGGAAGATTTCCGCCTTCGCGTCAGCAATCCCGTCGAGGCTGTCGAAGAATTCGATATGGACGGGTTCCACGGTCGTGACGACGGCGACATGGGGCTCGACCATGCGTGTGAGCGGCGTGATTTCGCCGGCATGGTTCATGCCGATTTCGAATACGGCGAGCCGTGTCGATACCGGCATTCGGGCCAGCGTCAGTGGCACACCCCAGTGATTGTTGAACGACTTTACGGGCGCATGCGTCTGTCCCGGCGCGAGCGCTTCCAGGCACACGCGCAGCATCTCTTTCGTGCCGGTCTTGCCGACGCTGCCGGTGACGGCCGCGATGCGCGCATTGCAGCGAACCCGGGCGGCGCGGCCGATCCTGCCCAGTGCGGCAAGTGTGTCGTCGACCCTGAGGAGGGTTCCGTCGCCGGCCGCTCGCGAATAGCCGGATCGCACGAGGGCCGCCGTTGCCCCGGCCTCGAACGCGGCGGAGACGAAATCATGGCCGTCCCGTTCCGCCGCGACCGCGACGAACAGGTCGCCGCGCGCGATGGACCGGCTGTCGATCGAGACACCGGAGACTTGGCGGGCGGTGTCTCCGTCTCGTTTCGCGTCGGCCGCCGCAGCGAGCGCGTCGATCGTCCACAAGGGGCTGCTCATCGTTTCTCCCGGGCGGCGACTGCGGCACGAACGTACTGATGATCCGAGAAGGGCAGCGTCCGGTCTGCGACGATCTGGCCGCTCTCGTGGCCTTTGCCCGCGACCAGAAGCACGTCGCCGTCCGCCAGCATGCCGATGCCGGCGGCGATCGCTTCGGCGCGGTCACCGATCTCGCGTGCCCCCGGCGCGCCGGCGAGGACTTCAGCCCGGATGCTGCCTGGAACTTCCGAGCGCGGGTTGTCGTCCGTCACGATCACCACATCCGCGCCTTCGATGGCGATGCGGCCCATGATCGGGCGCTTGCCGCGGTCGCGGTCGCCGCCACAGCCGAAGACGCAGATCAGCCGGCCGGAGGCGAACGGACGCAGGGCTGCCAGCGCCGCCGCCAGCGCTTCCGGCTTGTGTGCATAATCGACGACGGCGAGACCGCCTGCTACCCGGCCGACGATTTCCAGTCGTCCGGGCACTCCGGTGAGCGAACCGATGGCTTCCACCGCGGCTTCCGGATCGCATCCGCATGCGATCGCGAGCCCGGCGGCCACCAAGGCGTTCGATGCCTGGTAGTCGCCGACGAGACCGATTTCGAGGTCGTGGACCCGAGCGGCATGAGCGATCCGAACCTGCTGTGCGAAACCTGCACGCTCGACCGAGAGCAGGCAAAGCGTCTCGCCCGAAGTGCCCGTGGTCAGTACGGGCAGGCCCCGTTCGCGGGCTGCCGCGAGGGCGCGGTCCGCGAAGGGGCCGTCGAGGTTGATCACGGCAGGCTTGCCGTCGGGCAGAAGCTCGGTGAAGAGCCGGAGCTTCGCGGCCAGGTAGGCTTCGATGCTCGGATGGTAGTCGAGATGATCGCGGCCGAGGTTGTTGAAGGCCGCGGCGCTCAGGCGCACCGCATCGAGGCGATACTGGTCGAGGCCGTGCGAGGACGCTTCGAGTGCCAGATGGGTGATGCCGTCGCCGGCCAGACCATCGAGTGTGCGGTGGAGGGTGACCGGATCGGGTGTCGTCAACGACCCGTAGACCGCGCCGTCCGCGCGAACCACGCCGAGCGTGCCGAGGGATGCAGCCGCGTATCCCAGCCGGGAGAAGATCTGGCGGGTGAACTCGGCGATCGAAGTCTTGCCGTTGGTGCCGGTGACGGCGACCACGGTGCCCGGCTGCCGGGGATGGACGCGGGCGGCGATGCGCGAAAGCGCGAGACGGGGCTCGGCGGCGACGAGGACCGGCATTCCGGCTGCCGCGCTCGTGATCTCGTCGGCCCGGGCGCTCCCGACCAGGATCGCCGCGGCGCCCCGGGCGACGGCATCGGTCACGAACCGGCTGCCGTCCAGGCGCGCGCCGCTCAACGCGGCGAAGAGCGAGCCGGGAACGACCGTCCTGCTGTCGGCGGTTATCCCGGAGATCTCGGGATCGCCGTCGCCGATTTGTTCGATGCCGGCGGTGCGAAGGCTCGAAAGCCTCATCGATCGGGTCCCCCGACGAAACTCCCAACTGGCGCGCTTCTATTGTGCGTCGTCGGGAGCGTCAAATGGACCGGCCGTGGGCGCGGCGATCGCCATGTTGGCGCGCGGCTGGCGATCCGCTGCCGCCAGCCGCGGTGCAAGGCCGCGAGGGGCGACGCCGAGGATGGGAGCGATCCTGGAGACGATGCGTCCGGTGGTCGGCGCAGCGTTGACGCCAGCGGTGATCTGGCCGCGGGTTTCGGCCTGCCCCTTGGGCTCGAACAGCATGACAAGCAAGGCATATCGGGGTGCGTCCATCGGGAAGGCGGCAGCGAACGACGAGATCACGGCCTTTTTCTGATAGCCGCCGATGCCGGCCATTTCCGCCGTCCCGGTCTTGCCGCCGACTCGATATCCGACGGCCTCGGCGCGGCGTCCGGTGCCGGCCGCGTGGGTGACGTTCAGCCGATAGAGTTCCCGAATGGCGGCGCTGGTGCCCGGGGACACGACCCGTCTTCCGGCCCCAATCCCGGACGTCGGGCGGAATGTCGGCACGATCGCGGTTCCGCCGTTCACCAGCGCGGAGAGCGCCGTGAGGAATTGCAGCGGGGCCACGGCGAGGCCATGGCCGTAGCTGACGGTGATGGTTTCGGCCCGGCCCCATGTGTCGGGCAGAAGCGGGGTCACCACGGGGCCGGCTTCGGTCCGGCGACCGCTGAGGAGTTCGAGGCGGCTCAGGAACTCGCGCTGGGCGTCGCTCCCGGCCCGAAGCGCGATCATGCCGGCGCCGACGTTCGAGGAGTGGAGGAAGATTTCACGGACCGTCAGGGCGCGGTCGGGGGGATGCGTATCGCGGATGGTGAAGCGGCCGGCGACCAGCGGCTCGCGGACGTCGAATAAGGCGGCGAGATCCAGACCGCCCGCGTCGAGGGCTTGGGCGATTGTGATCGTCTTGAAGATCGAGCCGAGTTCGTAGGCGCCGCTCGTGATGCGGTCGAGGCGGTTGGAATCGAGGAATTCCGCCGGCCGGCCCGGATCGGGTGTCGGAAGCGACGCGGAGGCCACGACCTCGCCGGTGGCGACGTCCATGACGGCGGCGGCGGCGGCCTGAGCCTCGTACCGGCGCATCGCGTCGGCGAGTTCGGCCTCGACCGCGTGTTGTACGCCCAGATCGAGCGAAATTCTGAATGGGGGCTGGTGGGAGCGGACGGTCGATGGCGCGCGCTCGATTGCGCCGCTGTCGTCGATTGCCTTCTCGAGTCCCGATACGCCGACGTTGTCGACGTTCACCTTGCCGATGACGTGCCCGGCGAGCGCCCCCGCCGGATAGGCGCGCCGCCACTCCGTCCGGAACCCGAGCCCCGGCAATCCGAGATCGTGCACACGCTGGGCCGTGCGGGGTCCGAGCCCCCGTCGGATCCAGACAAACCGCTTCTGGCGGTCGGACAGCGCGCGTGCGAGTTCCGCCTCGGTCAGATCCGGCAGGGCTCGCGTGAGTTTCTCGATCAGCTCCAGGTGGTCCTGGACCAGGTATGGGTCGACGAACAGCGAATAGACCTCGACGTCGCTGGCGATCACCCGCCCGTTGCGGTCCACGATGTCGGGGCGCGCCAGGGTCGCAATCGCCGGCTCGCCGGCCGCGGTGCGTGCAGGCGGCGGCGGTGTGGCGCCGAGCCGCAGAGCCTGGGCCGCAAGCGCGGCCATCACGGTCATGGTCGTTGCGATCACCAGCAGGCCGCGCCGCCGGAAGGCCACCACGTCGCCGCCGGCGGCCTGTTCGCCTCTCCCATCGGGCATGCCCGGATCGCGTGGGGTCTCCAGGTGCCGACGGCGCAAAGCGCTAATCCTGCGCATCGGCGGCTCCCGCGTTGGCGGGCGCAGGATCGGCCGCGGAGATGACCTGGTCCGACCTCAGCGGCGCCAGGCCCATGCCGCGGGCGAGGGCCTCGATGCGTTCGGGCCGCGCCAGCAGCGCCCGCTCGGCGCGCAGGATCGCGATCTCGGCGTGGATGCGTTCCAGGCGGCGCTCGTCGGCGGCCACCGCGATGTCCAGAGCGCGGACGTCGTGCTTGAGCCCATAGAGGGCGAAGGCCCCGGCGATCGTGGAGCCGGCGAGCAGGAGATTGACGAGGCGCAGCATCGCTTGCCTCCATTCATCGACAGCCACCGCAGTATGGGATCAGCCGCGCTCGTCGACAGCGGCGTCCCAGGCTGGTGCATCGGTGCGCACGGCTTGACGCAATCTGGCCGAGCGAGAGCGCGGATTGCGAGCCAGTTCAGCCTCGCTCGGACTTACGGGGCGATGGTTAACAAATCTGAAACTCGGCGGCGTTTCCGCGCCGGTTGCGACAGGAGCGTGCCTCGAGCCGCGTGGTGTGCGCCCGGTGCGGCCCTGCAGGAACCGCTTCACCAGGCCGTCCTCGAGCGAGTGGAAGGTGACGACGACCAGCCGGCCGCCGGGCTTCAACAGGCGCTCCGCCGCGGCGAGGCCACGCTCCAGTGCGCCCAGCTCGTCGTTTACGTGGATCCGCAATGCTGGAAAGGTGCGCGTCGCCGCGTGCCGGCCGTCGATTTTGGGTGTCTGCAGCGCCTTGACCACTAATTGCGCCAGCTCGCCCGTCCGTGTGAGCGGGCGCGTCTGGCGGGCGGTGACGATCGCCCGGGCGATCCGGCGCGAACGGCGCTCTTCGCCCAGGTGGTAGAGGATGTCCGCGATCTCCTCCTCGGAAGCCTCGGCGAGCACGTCGGCGGCGCTGCGGCCGCTCTGGGACATGCGCATGTCCAGCGGGCCGTAGTTGGAGAACGAAAAGCCGCGTTCACCCTGGTCGATCTGCATGGACGAGACGCCGATGTCCATGACGACGCCATCGATGGATGCCGGCCCGAGCTTCCGCGAAGCCAGGTGAGCGGACATTGTCGAATAGGCATCGCCGATCAGTTCGAAGCGATCCGGGTGGCGTGCGGCCAGGGCCTCGGCGTAGCCCCGGGCGTCGGGGTCCCGATCGAAGGCGATGACCCGGCAACGCGCGGCTGAAAGGATCGCGGACGTGTAGCCTCCGGCTCCGAACGTGGCGTCGACGAAAATCTCGCCGTCGCGCGGGTCGAGGGCGGTGAGCATCTCGTGCAGCAGGACCGGGACGTGCGGCGAGGCGATCGGATCGGGCATGGAGCACCATCACGACGGCACCCGCCCGACGTCAATGGTGCCTCGCTTCGGGGCAACCGATGGCGAGGGCGACCTGACCGGAAATTGGGGGTAAACGGTTCTGGAGGCTGGCCACCGCCGCCGAATCGGCCCCGGCTTCCAGGCTTGGAAACTTCTGCGGCAGGGCATTGGGATAGCCTCGATGACGGTGTCTGCGACAAAGGTCCGCAAGGCGTCTTCCGCGCCGCGCCCGCGCAAGGTAGCGGGAGCCGGCGAGGCCGCGGGGCCGGGTGGAGCCGAGCGGAGGGCAGTCGAGCGCCTGTTGGGCTGGTACGACCGCGAGCGGCGGGATCTGCCCTGGCGCTATGCCCCCGGAGAGCCGGCCGACCCCTATCGTGTCTGGCTTTCGGAGGTGATGCTGCAGCAAACCACCGTAAAGGCTGTCGTCCCCCATTTCATCGAGTTCCTGCGGCGCTGGCCGAACGTGCGCGCGCTCGCGCGGGCGCCGCGGGAGGACGTGCTCGCTGCCTGGGCCGGGCTCGGTTACTACAGCCGCGCCCGCAATCTGCACGAATGCGCGAAAGCGGTGGTCGCCCGTCATCGCGGCCGCTTCCCCGCCGACGAGGAACAGCTCGCGAGCCTGCCGGGGATCGGGCCGTACACGGCTGCCGCCGTTGCCGCCATCGCCTTCGGGCAGAAGGCGACTCCGGTGGACGGCAATGTGGAGCGTGTGGTCGCACGCTATCGCGGTGTCGAGACCCCGCTGCCGGCCGCCAAGCCGGAGCTCCGCCGGCTCGCGGCCTACCTCACACCGAACACGCGGGCAGGCGATTTCGCCCAGGCGATGATGGATCTGGGCGCCACGATCTGCACGCCGAGGCGGCCTTCATGCCTGATGTGTCCACTATCCACCGACTGCGTGGCCCACGCAAAAGGTCTCGAGCTGCAGCTGCCGCGCCGGGCGGCGAAACCGGAGCGGCCCGTGCGCCGGACGATCGCTTTCGTGGCGCTGCGGGAAGACGGCGCCGTGTTGCTGCGCAGGCGACACGAGGCAGGTTTGCTCGGCGGAATGATGGAAGTGCCTTCGACGGCCTGGAACGAGAGCACGCCGGACCGCGACGAGGCCGTGCGTCTTGCCCCGCTGCGCGCATCCTGGTGGCCGGTGCCCGGCCTCGTCGCTCACGTCTTCACTCATTTCAGGTTGGAGGCGGAGGTGATGCGGGTGCTCGTACCCGGCGATGCCACGCTCGACCTGTGGGCGGAACCCGAGCGTTGTCGCTGGGTCCATCGCAGCGCGCTTCAGCGCGAGGCGCTGCCGAGCGTCATGCGCAAGATCATCGCCCACGGGCTGGGTTGAAGCGGAGCGTGTTGTTCAGCCCAGCCGGTTCTTGTGAATCTTCCCGCCCTTCATGATCAGCGCGAGATGGCGGCCCTGTTCACGGAGCAGGGCGAGATCCTTCAGCGGATCGCCGTCGACGACGATGAGGTCCGCGAAGGCTCCGGGCTGCAAGGTGCCGATCTTGCCGACCTGTCTGACCACTTCGGCGCCGATCGTGGTCGCCGAGCGGATGATCTCGATGGGTGAAACCACCTCGCGCCGGATCACGAACTCGCGGCTCTGGTCCCAGTGCAGCTCGCCGAGCAAATCGCTGCCATAGGCCACTTTCACCCCATTGCGCTTGCAGATTTCCAACGATTTCAGCCCGCCCTCGAGCACGATATCGTTCTTCTCCAGGCTCTCTGCAGTCATGCCGAACTGCTTGGCGCGGTCCTTCATCGCGGAATAGGCGACAAGATTGGCGACCAGATACATGCCCTTCCCGGCCATCTGTCGTGCAGCCTCGTCATCGATCAGGTTGCCGTGCTCGATGGTTCGAACCCCGAGCCGCGCCGCACGCTTGATGCTGTCGGCGGAGTAGGCGTGCGCACAGACATAGCGGCCGAACGCTCCCGCTTCCTCGACTGCGGCTGCAACCTCGCCGTCGGAGAATTGCAGGCTGTCGAGAGGATCGTAGGGTGAAGCGACGCCACCCGACATCATGATCTTCACGTGGTCTGCGCCCTGGCGCATCTGCTCGCGCGCGGCCTT